>JAJRYT010000137.1 GCA_024275635.1 Chloroflexota bacterium
AATCGGCGTCTGGACGGGCAAGCCGCAAAAGATGGAGGTGGATAATGCGTAAACCCAAAACTGAATTAACGCCAGAAGAAATAGAAGCGTTGTTGAAGAAACGGCCGCAGCCCGACCTGATTGTTCAAGAACGATCATACAAACTCATCACTCCCCTCTTTAGCGGCGGCGTTGAGGCCGGTAAACCGGATCCCGTCACCCCCGTTCGCGGCACAGAAATTCGCGGCCACCTGCGTTTTTGGTGGCGGGCCACGCGGGGCGGCCAGTTTGCCAATCTGGATGAGATGCGAGCCGAGGAAGGGAAAATCTGGGGATCGGCCTCTACCCCTTCAATGGTGATTGTTAATATTACTGACACCCAAGCAGGAACGCCAATGGTTGTGAAGGATTCGGTAAGAGGTCAGCAACGAGAAGTGAACATTGGCGATCCTGGTCAACTTTATGGATATGTCGCCTTTCCTCTGCGTGGTGATGAAAATACGCCACCGGGAAGGGTGTACGAGAACGCCTCCTTCACACTACGTCTTGATTTTCCAAAACAGTTTCAAGATGACATCAAGGCTGCCCTTTGGGCATGGGAAACTTTTGGCGGTATTGGCGCGCGGACGCGGAGAGGCTTTGGCGCTTTGCAATGTATTGATTGTCAACAAATCACGGCAGATGGCGTAAAACGATCTGCCGCAAATGATTGGTTGTGGTCGTACCAACCTGAAAAGGCGGTTGAAATGATTCGCAACCATATTCAAACCCTTGTATCAGAAGGGAAATTTCACAACGATATTCCTCATTTGAGTCGAAACCCGAACAGTTTCAAAGTGACCGGGGCGCAAAATAATGCGCTTGCGCCATGGCGCGCTTTAATTCAATCGCTCAAGGAGTTTCGCCAAAGCAGAGCAGGGCAACGAGGTTTTGGTCGCAGCCATTGGCCGGAGCCAGATGCGATTCGGCATTTAACCGGACAATCGCTAAAACGTAAAAATCACGATGTTCCGGTTCATTCCGAACGAATTGACAAATTCCCTCGCGCCGTTTTTGGGCTGCCGATTATATTTGAGTTTAAGCAGGGAGACAGCCACCCAACCGACCCGGACAGAGACCCCCGAAAAACAGAGTTGAAAGGCGCAAACCATGATCGGCTGGCATCGCCTTTGATTATACGGCCGTTAGCCTGCAAAGATGGGAAATATGTCGGTTTAGCGCTCGTCCTGGAGGGGCCGCGTGTTCCGCCGGGTGGATTGAAACTGGCAGGTTCACCTAGAAATCCAGGCCCAGGCTCAGAAAGGTTGACTCCCAGTGAAGCAAAGGAAATAAAAAAGCTTCACCGTAGATACAATGGTAACACCGATATTTTACAAGCGTTTCTCGATACGCTTTAGGAGGATAAAAGATGAATGCAAAACAACTATTTGTTCACGCCCTGACCCCTCTGCATCCCGGCACAGGCCGGGGATTGGGGGTTATTGACCTACCGGTTGCCCGCGAGGTAGCCACCGGCCTGCCCTATTTACCTGGTTCTTCAGTCAAAGGCGTTTTACGCGACCGCTGCGGCGGAAACGGCGATTGTGTCAAGCTGTTTGGCCCGGACACCAGTAACGCCGACGCCCATGCTGGCGCGGTTCAGTTTACCGATATGCGCTTGCTCCTGCTGCCCGTCCGTTCGCTGGCGGGAACTTTTGCCTGGGTGACTTCCCCTTTTATTCTCAAACGATTGCAGCGAGACTGCGAGAGTCTGGGCGATAGTTACTGCCCTGGAAAGGTGTACGATTTTAAGGGAAAGATTGGGAAAGCGGCCGTAACGACAACGAAAAGGTTAGCTTTATCAGAAACATCTTCGGAAAACGCGAAGAAGATCATTGTTTTGGAGGACTTGAAGTTGGAAACGGCCGTTGCTCCCAACGCCAAATTATGGGCCAATTGGTTAAAAAAACGCCTGTTTCCCAATGACACGGAATGGCAAACCCTTTTCTACGAATGCTTCTGCATCGTCCATGATGATGTGTTCAGCTTTCTGATGGAAACAGCCACCGAAATCATCGCCCGCAATCAACTCAATTCAGACAGCAAAACCACAGAAAACCTGTGGTACGAAGAAGCACTGCCGGCCGAAACTATCCTCAATGGTCTGGCAGTGGCGCAGCAAGTGGGCAAAAATGGCTTTTCCCCGGCCGAAGTATTAAGCAAAGTCGCCGCTTTAACTGTGGGACAGACGCTTCAGTTAGGCGGCAGCGCCACCATCGGCCGCGGGCTGTGCCGCTTGATGATGGTTTGATAGGAGGACGAGATGAGTACAATTAATCAAGAATTTGCGCTGTCCGCGCATAAAAACGTACAGGATGTTTATAACCAACACAAAAGTGACAGTAAAAAGGATAAAGCATATCGTAAAAAATACGGCACAATGGCCCATAAACTCCCCATCCTGGTACGGACGGCCGGACTGGTACAGGCTGTGGCCTTTGTAGACGCCAAAAGCCAAAAAGTCCCGGCTTGGCAGCAATATCTGGACGATGTTGCCCAAACAGTCAATCATCCCGATGGCCAAGCGCTGCTGGAAGCCAGCCAACGCGCCAACTTGTCCGCATATATTCTGCTGACTCATCGCGTATCGGCCGCCCTGGTCTGGTACAAACGATTTGCCGAATCTATTCTTAAGGTGGATCAAAGCGAGCAGGACGAGTCTCCAGAAAATGACGCAGAGGAGGAAACGACCCCATGATCACTTCCCGTCGTTTAGAATTGGAGAATATCACGTTTGAAACGATTAAAAAGAAAGAGCCTCATGCCGGTTTGTGGTTAGACAAATTCCTGACTCACCAGAAAAAACCGGCGCCAAACGAAGAATCAACACATGCTCAACTGGTTAAAGAATGCGGCCAAATTAAAGAGCCGCCCGGGTACAAGAAAATTTATGCCCAGTGGTGGGAAACGGTGGAGGGTTTGGGGATACAGATGCGGACGGCCAGGATAAACGGCCGCCTCGCCATCGGCCTGGGAAATGAAAGCGTCATCGAAACAAGCGTCACGCTGCACCACACCTATGGCGTGCCCATCATCCCTGGCAGCGCGCTTAAAGGTACAGCCGCATCCTATGCCCATCAATACCTGAACGAAACCATCTGGCAAAAAGGGAGCGACGCTTACAACACCCTCTTTGGCTCCACCGAATCAGCCGGGTTTGTCACCTTTTTCGACGCCTTACCCCTGCCCGGAACGTGGCGATTAGAGCCGGACGTGATGACAGTCCA
The DNA here is from genome assembly GCA_024275635.1 of Chloroflexota bacterium. GTDB lineage: Bacteria > Chloroflexota > Anaerolineae > Promineifilales > Promineifilaceae > JACKCC01. Next base: position 3,246 of record JAJRYT010000137.1, read on the forward strand.
TCACCCTGACTACTACCAGGGCCAGGCAAAAGCGCCGGCCGATTGGGACAGTCCCACCCCCATCCCCTTTCTCACTGTTACCGGCGATTTCCTCATCGCCCTCCATGCGCCCGATGCGCCGGGCTGGGCTGACGTTGCTTATGGCATTCTGAAGCTGGCCTTGCCGGATATTGGCATAGGGGCTAAGACTTCCAGCGGATACGGCCGTATCGCCTTCAATCCGCCTCCCGGCTATCATCGCGGTCGCGTTAAATCATTTGGCGCGCGGGGCGCAGCCTACGGCCACATTACGCCACAAGTTGGCCAGGGAGAAATTTTTGTCCATCGCAATGATTTACGGGCGGGTATGAAATATTTGCAAAAAGGAGACCTGGTGGATTACCGGATCGGCGTCGGGCCAAGTGGAAAACGACAGGCTCAAGACGTCCATTTTCCGTAATGTTATAGAGCGCAAGAGCCTAAAAGACTTTTGCGCTCTTTTGGAAGTCAGGCATTCAGAAGGGAAAGTTACTATGACAGAAAAAGTAATGCTGCTCCTCGTCGGCGGTCGCAGCGCCACAGCTACCATCATGGGAGCATTGCAGTTCATCAATGAAGTAGACAGGGTTAAATTTTTGCTGTGCGAACATAAAGACAATCTTTATCTCACTTTTCAAAAAAATATCATTCGGCTGCTGCGGGCCAGCAAGCCGGACTTGTTTTGTGACGATGCACATGATGTGAAAATAGTTGATGGTAATGATTTTGACCAGGTGACAATGGCCATTGCCCAGCTTTGCGATGAAGATACCGAATTGCGTTATGTTAACTTGACCTCTGTGCCGCAATCCATGTCTTTTGCCGTCTATAATTATCTCCGCGAAAAACACCCCCAAGCGCTGCCGTTCAGCGTTTATACACATACATCCCAACTTATCCCGCTTGTGCCCGGTAAAAAAACGCAGAGCTTAACCAAAAAATTGACGGTAGATGATTATGTGACCGCTTGTGACACGGCCGTATTCCAATACAAATTCGACGTTAACCAACTTTCCTGTACGCCGGAACAAGCGCAAATTTTGGCGCGAACTTTTGCTGAAAGCGGTATCCAGACTGATAAACTGCTGGCGTTCATTCGTCGCGCCGGAGAAACGATCAAAACGCCCAAAACAATCCTTATTCCAAAATCAAAACTGCCGAAAAACGTCAACTTGGAAGAGTTGCGCCAATTCCTGCAGCATTTGCGCGAAGCCAACCTGATCAGCCAGTTTAAGGAACAAGAAACGCAGTTCGCGTACCGCGTGGAGACGCAATACGATCACGCCTTTTTATATGGCGATTGGCTGGAATACTACGTTTACCTAAACGCAAAAGAAGCCGGCTTTGATTCGGTTGAAATGAGCGTTGAACTGCAAGATTACAAAGGTGAAGTTGACGTATTTGCCGTTCACAATGCCAATGCGCTTATTTGCGAGTGCAAAACGGGCAAACATACAACAAATGATTTGGCCCGTTTAGAAAGCAAAGCGACCAAATTAGGCGGTAATTACTGCACCCGCTTATTCATTACAACCGCGCCAGAAATAACGCCGGAATTTCGTAGCCAGGCGGCTAACAGGCGCATTGTCGTTGTTTCTGGAAACACGCTGCCTCAAATTAACCAAAAACTGAAACAAGAAATGGATCGTCCAACCTATTCACGGAGCTAAATATGCCAATCCTACAATTCATCGCCCAAACCATCCTCGGCGAACTCATCGTCGTCATCGTCGGCGTCCTCTTCGCCTACGGCATCAAGCGCCAATACGACAACTGGCGCTACGGCCGTTACCGCATCCGCGTCATCAAAAACCAACAGGAAAAAGTCAACCGCCCCATCAGCCCCCGCAAAACCCAGGAAATCCTCGACGAACCGGCCGACCTGGCCGTCTTCCTCAAAGGCGTCGCCAGCCCCTACGGTTGGATTCGCTGCGACATCCTCGGCGAAGGGCAAGACCTTGGCCTGCTCATCATTGACCGGGAAAAACGCGAGTTCATCATTGACCTGGATAAAAACCCGGCCGCCAAAAATTCAGGGGAAGAACAACCATGATCATCGTCAACTTCGCCCATCCCCTCACCGATACCCAAAAAGCCCAAATTGAACAAATGACGGGCCAGCCCATCACGGCCGTCTGCCCCATCCCCGCCCAATTCGACAACCAGCGGCCCTTTCCGCCCCAGGTAAGCGCCCTGCTCGACGGCCTCCCTTTAACCCCCGAACAGTGGCAAACCGAACCCCTCCTCATCAACCCGCCCGCCTATGCCCCCGCCGTCGCCGCCCTCATTGCCGAACTGCACGGCCGTACCGGTCACTTCCCGGCCATCATCCGCATCCGCCCCGTGCCAGACAGCCTGCCCACCCGGTACGAAGTCGCCGAACTCATCAACCTGCAAACCATCAGAGAAAACGCCCGGCAGTTGCGATTGACGATTGACGCCAATCGCCAATCATAAATCATAAATCATAAATCATGTTAACTTCAATCGTCCTCCGCCTGACCGCCCAGACCGACGGCCGTATCAACGGCGGAACCGGCCGCGCCGTCCACGGCTTTTGGCTCAACCAATGGCGGCAAGTCGCCCCCCAGGTCGCCGAGTCCCTGCACCAGACCAACGGCGTCCAACCCTTCACCCTCTCCCCGCTCATGGATCTGCCCGCGCCCCGCCGCGGCCAAATCGCCATCGCCGCCGGCGCGGCAACCTGGCTGCGCATCGCCGTTCTGGACCCCAGCCTGTCCCAGCGGCTGTTAGAAACCTGGCTGCCCCGCCTGCCCGCCCAAATCGAGATGGCCGGCGTCCCCTGGAACATTCAGCGCTTGTCCCTCTCTCCTGACGAGCATCCCTGGGCCAGACAAGATCAATACGCCGCCCTGATAAACCGCCATCTAACCGCCCCCCGCCCCCCGCAAAAATGGCGATTGGCTTTCGTCACCCCCACTACCTTCCACGGCCGCCAGAACAACCATCTGCCCTTCCCCCTGCCCGACGCCCTCATCGCCTCCTGGGCGCGCCGCTGGCAAGCCTTTTCCCCCGTTCCCCTCCCCTGGCCGCGCACCCAGGCCGGCGACCTCTCCATCAATGAAGAGATAAAGCCGCGCCTCCGCCGCGCCGTTCGCGTCAGCGCCTACGACCTAAAAACCCGCCCTGTGCGCTACGGCCGTCGTCTGACCATCGGCTGCGTGGGCGACATGACCTTAAACGCCGCCGCCTTGAACGGCGCCGAACTGGCCCTGGTCAACCTGCTGGCCGATTACGCCTTCTACGCCGGCAGCGGTCACCGCGTCACCCAGGGCATGGGGCTGACCCGGCTGAGAGAGGCGCGATAATGACCGCCTTAACCTTGCTGCGCCAAACCCTCCACCCCGACAACCTGCGCTGCGCCTGGGACGACGTAGCCGACAACGACGGCAGCCCCGGCGTAGACAACATCACCATCAGCCAATGGCGGCGCAATTGGGAAGAACGGCTCATCAACCTCGCCCGCGCCGTCCGTTCCAACCGCTATAAACCGGACGGCCTGCGCATTCGCCGCATCCCCAAACGCAACAGCCCCGACAAGCGCGTGTTACGCATTCCCACCATCGCCGACCGCGTCTTGCAGCGCGCCGTCTTGCAGCAGTTCCACCCCATCTTCAATCCCCGCTTCCTCGATTGCAGCTTCGGCTACCGCCCCGGACTCGGCGTCAAAGACGCCGTGCGTTACATCACCCGCCTGCGCCAACAATGGTTCACTTGGGTGTTAGACGCCGATATTGACGATTTTTTCAACCAGATAGATCATGCCCTGCTGCGCGGATTCTTACGCGAGGATTTACTCGACCATTCCCTGCTGCCCCTCATTGACCTCTGGTTGGACTCATGGCGCATGGCCCCGGAAACCGCGCGCGGCATCGCCATGGGCTCGCCCCTCTCCCCTTTGTTGTCCAACATCTACCTGCACCGGCTGGACAACCGACTGCTCAATCGCGGCTACCGGCTGGCGCGTTTTGCCGATGATTTCATCGTCCTGAGCGCCGCCCCGCCCGACTGGCGGCGCAGTTACCCGCAAACAGAAGCCGCCTTAACCGCGCTCAAACTCAAATTCGAGCCGCGCAAAACCCGCCGCACCTCCTTCGAAGAAGGCTTCGAATTCCTCGGCGTCCACTTTGAAGAAACCTGGTACTGGTATACCTGGGACGAAGAACGCATCGAAGTGCATGACGGACAAAAAGATATGTTTATTGATGATTATGACCCATTCTATTGATGATTAACGAGGGTCTTCAGGAATTCGCGTGGTTGACAAACAATTATTGCGTATTGCGTAGTATGTATCCGGAGAGACCTTACGTAATACGCACTACGCAATACGCACTACGCCAATAAATAACCACTAACTTGCCTACCCTTTAACCGCCTGTATCGGGAATTGGAATTCCCGATACCCGTAATTACCCGGATTGTGTCGGGAATTGGAATTCCCGACCCCTGCAATTACCTGCAATTCATATGAGGAGTAAACTATGAAATGGAAAAATCTATATGAAGCAAACAGAATATTCTTCTTCACAAGCCGCATCACCGAACAGGTTCATATTTTGCGTACCGATCACTTTAAGCATATCCTCATTGATGTGCTTCTTTGGTATATGAACAAACATCAAATCTCCATCTTCGGTTATGTGATTATGGACAATCATTTTCATTTACTTCTTGCGGCGCCCTCTGCGCGTGGGTTACAGCAATTCATGCAACATACCTTGCGTAAAAGCTCAATCAGAATTGTAGCAACTTTGACATACTATGCTGGAATTCAAGCTGAACCTCCGGAACACGTTACCAATCTTGTGCCTTATGATCCAAAGTATGCTGAACGAGCGCAAGAAATTCTGCATATTTTTGCCAGTCATGTAAGAGGCAAGGCACAACATGCGGTTTGGAAAGAACAAACACGCGGAGTCCCAATTCAAACCAAAAAAGCTTTTGTAGTGAAGTTGAATTACATACACATGAATCCTGTCCGGGCGGGTATGGTAATGTCTCCGGAAGAGTATACTTATTCAAGTTTTCGGTCAATTTATCTGGATGAGACAACATATTTGCCGATTTCTTTTCCTGAATGGCGAGGAGGCAGCATAGATGTGATGATGTAGCGGTTGGGGTTGCGGGAATTCCAATTCCCGCAACAAGCGGTTACAGGTAGTTCAATGCCTACTTTATATGTATTAGAACCAGGCGCTCGGCTGGAAAAAGAATATCAACGTCTCCTGGTTACCAAACATGACGAGGTACTCTTTCGCGTGCCTATCCAGCGCGTTTCCCAGGTCGTGCTCATTGGACAGACGGGCGTCACCACGCCCGCCCTGCACGCCTTACTGCGCGCCGAAATCCCCCTGCTCATCGTCAACCGCAGCGGCAAGCTGCAAGGGCGATTACTGCCCCCCACCGCCGCCAACCTGCCCCTGCGCCAGGAACAGTACCGCCGCAACGACGACGACGCCTTTTGTTTTGCGCTGACGCAGGCCATCGTCGCCGCCAAAATCCACAACCAGCGCGTGTTAGCCCTGCGCCTGGCGCGCCGCCGCCGACAGATAGACAGCCGTGGCCTGGACGCCCTGAAAACCGCCGTCCGGCAGACGCAAACCGCCGCCAACATAGATACCCTGCGCGGCATAGAAGGCATGGCCGCGCGCCGCTACTTTGCCGTTTACCGGCAGGCGTTCGCCCCGGAATGGCTCTTTACAAAACGCACCCGCCGCCCGCCCAAAGACCCGGTCAATGCCCTGCTCAGCCTCGGCTACTCCTTTTTAACCCAAAACATGATGATGGCTCTGGAAGCGGTTGGCTTAGACCCCTACCTTGGTTATTTCCACGTTGAAAAATATAACCGCCCCGCCCTGGCCCTGGATCTGGTAGAAGAATTCCGCGCCCCCATTGTAGATTCCCTCACCCTCGATCTGCTTAATCGGCGCCAGTTACGGCCCCAAGAATTCCAGCCCGGCCCCGCGGCCGGGGGCGTTTTACTGACCGATCGCGGTTTTCGCATTTTCTTGCGAAAATACAGCGATAAGCTAGAATCTACATTCAAATCGCGTGAGTTGGGACGCGCTATCTCCTACCGCAAACTATTCGAAGTCCAGGCGCGCAAATTGGCCCGCGTGGTACAAGGCCAAGACGACCGCTACCGCCCCTTCCGTATGCGGTGAAACGATAGGTCGTCTGTAATCCGTAATCCGTAATCCGTAATCCGTAATCCGTAATCCGTAATCCGTAATCCGTAATCCGTAATCCGTAATCCGTAATCCGTAATCCGTAATCCGTAATCCGTAATCCGTAATCCGTAATCCGTTATCCGTTATCCGTAATCCGTAATCCGTAATCCGTAATCCGTGACGGAATACGGAACACGGAACACCGATTACGAAAACCGGGAAGTTATTTCCGAGCGCTTCCTTATCATCAATCATGAATCAGCAATCATTCATCCTAATCGCCTACGACATCAGCGCCGACAAACGGCGCACAAAACTACATAACGCCTTGCTTAACTACGGAACGCCCGTGCAATACAGCGTCTTTGAATGTTTGCTGGACAAGAAAAACGAAGAACAAATGCGTCAGGCTGTCAAGCGTATTATACGTCCGCGAAAAGACCATGTGCGCTTCTATCACATTTGCCGCAGATGCTTGCAAAAGTTCGAATCCAGCGGCGGGCAAGAAATCCTGACCGAACCGCCGCCGGCCATCATCGTCGGCTGAAAAAACGAACCTTAACAATCGAAAATCATAAATCATCAATCGCCAATCATTTGGCGACGCACATGGGGGGTGGCGCATCTAAAAGCGATCGTCGCCACCGTTTTAAAGTACCCCCCATATTTGGGGGGTAGGCGGGGTAAAACAGCCTGTTTTCGACCGCTTTTCAGACCAAATGGCGACGCACAGGCCTGTTTTTGCAGTGGCTGCCGATCGTCGCCAAATGGGGTTGGAGGATAAAAACGACCCCAAACGCCATTTTGAGGTGGCGCACAGGCAAAAAACAGGCTAATATGGGGGCATGGAACACATTTCGCTACCGGGTACTTCTCCAAACGGCAAAATGTGGCGGTAGAAAAACAAAAATCCCGCCAGACGGGATTGAAACTCGTTTGCATCTCGCCGTCGGTCGGGCAAGGTTCTTCGTAGAAAAACAAAAATCCCGCCAGACGGGATTGAAACGATGCGTTGGAACAGCTTGTGTGCGTCGGCCCCAGTGGGTAGAAAAACAAAAATCCCGCCAGACGGGATTGAAACGGGAAATAATTACACTACGGGGAACATCCCCAAACATGTAGAAAAACAAAAATCCCGCCAGACGGGATTGAAACGTCATTTTACTATCTCCTTGATTTAACCGTAATAGGTAGAAAAACAAAAATCCCGCCAGACGGGATTGAAACCCTGCTTTCCCCATACAGCGACGCGGAACCAGGTGGTGTAGAAAAACAAAAATCCCGCCAGACGGGATTGAAACAGCTGTCAAGCCTACGATAACCAATAAAATAATCAGAGTAGAAAAACAAAAATCCCGCCAGACGGGATTGAAACGTCCACCGATAAGAGAGAACCGTTATTATCAAATACAAGTAGAAAAACAAAAATCCCGCCAGACGGGATTGAAACTGACGTAGCTTCGACTAACAAACTTTGCTCCGGGTGTAGAAAAACAAAAAACCCGCCAGACGGGATTGAAACAAGCACCACAGTATCATCGTTACAACCAACCCCGAAAGTAGAAAAACAAAAATCCCGCCAGACGGGATTGAAACCGGCTAGCGGCTAGGTCGCGGTACAGGTCAAAAGACGTAGAAAAACAAAAATCCCGCCAGACGGGATTGAAACGTCTAAGTTGAGTACTTTCTTTCGCCTTCCAGCAGTCTGGTAGAAAAACAAAAATCCCGCCAGACGGGATTGAAACCGGAATGTTACACCCTTTTCCTGACCCCGCCACAAGGTAGAAAAACAAAAATCCCGCCAGACGGGATTGAAACCGTCGTGTCGATGAACGGCAAATCGTTTTCGGTTAGCGGTAGAAAAACAAAAATCCCGCCAGACGGGATTGAAACTATTTTCCCATTCACGACGGCATATAATCCGTCCTCTAGTAGAAAAACAAAAATCCCGCCAGACGGGATTGAAACTTATTCTCTAAGTCTGTGCCTTTAACCTGAAAATGATATGGTAGAAAAACAAAAATCCCGCCAGACGGGATTGAAACTTGTAAATCCCCATCTTGTGTAATAACAATTGTATCTGTAGAAAAACAAAAATCCCGCCAGACGGGATTGAAACTTGCGTAAAGAACGCCACCACCGAGCGTGTTCAAAAAGGTAGAAAAACAAAAATCCCGCCAGACGGGATTGAAACAGTAAAGCTCAAAATCAATCACCGTGCGATAAAAGTGTAGAAAAACAAAAATCCCGCCAGACGGGATTGAAACCAGCGCGTCCAACTCCCAGCTGTTCGATCCGAATTCGGGTAGAAAAACAAAAATCCCGCCAGGCGGGATTGAAACTGTCTCTCCTGTTTCAGGATCGTACTTCTCTATCATGGTAGAAAAACAAAAATCCCGCCAGACGGGATTGAAACTTATCAACCAGTTTGTCCAGGTAAAAGACATCAGGCTGTAGAAAAACAAAAATCCCGCCAGACGGGATTGAAACAGAACTGACGTTGACCCTTACGTAAAAATGTGGATATTGTAGAAAAACAAAAATCCCGCCAGACGGGATTGAAACGGCCCACTGAATTGACCACTGACCTGCTGGCGTGACGTAGAAAAACAAAAATCCCGCCAGACGGGATTGAAACCCAATTCGCACCTACCTGGCAGGGTTGGCGTTCGGCAACAGTCGCGTAGAAAAACAAAAATCCCGCCAGACGGGATTGAAACCATATCGCTATTGAAGTAAGCAAAAGACGCATATTCGTAGAAAAACAAAAATCCCGCCAGACGGGATTGAAACATCAGAACCAATAAACAGTGAAGTGACCGCATAATCGTAGAAAAACAAAAATCCCGCCAGACGGGATTGAAACCTAACCACCAGGCAGAACGGCTGTCCCAGCCAGTGGCGTAGAAAAACAAAAATCCCGCCAGACGGGATTGAAACCGCCCGCTACATCCTCAATACCAAAAATAACTACTTGGTAGAAAAACAAAAATCCCGCCAGACGGGATTGGAACGACCGCAGCCAAGTCAATCCCTCCGTACAACTTAGCCTCATGTAGAAAAACAAAAATCCCGCCAGACGGGATTGAAACAATAAATTCAACTGGCGCTGTTAAACCACTGTCTGGTAGAAAAACAAAAATCCCGCCAGACGGGATTGAAACGCTTCTACATCAGCGTCCGGGGTTTCACCTGCGATCACATAGGGTAGAAAAACAAAAATCCCGCCAGACGGGATTGAAACCAGCCGCTATCAATGATATCCGGGTCGCCATCATCGTAGAAAAACAAAAATCCCGCCAGACGGGATTGAAACCCTGTGCAATCTTCTCTATCAGTTCTTTGCGGGAAATGTAGAAAAACAAAAATCCCGCCAGACGGGATTGAAACCACTGTCTGCGTTTATCAATTCAACCACAGCACGGGTTGTAGAAAAACAAAAATCCCGCCAGACGGGATTGCCAAGCCATCGCCGTGCATTGCAAATGCGCGGCGTGAGACAAAAAACCCGTTGAAAACGGGTTGAGATGCGCTTGAACTGTAGTGAGCAAAGGTTGCTTGAATCTGTCATACCCGCGAAGGTTACAATGAGTTAATTACTCACATAATTAGTTACATTTTCGGTTGCTAATGACCGGGCGGCAATTAACATTGGCGGCGGTAACATGACCGCATTGGATACGCGGTTGGCGCTGGAAACAGTTACTGCCCTTGTTCAGGAAGTTCAGTAAAGCGTGGCCTTATTCGCCGCGCACCATGTTGACGGCGATCTGGTTATGTCGTTCCAGGATGGGGCCGAGGTCAATGGTGGTAAGACGGCCGTTTGCCACCACCACTTTCCCGTTAATCACCGAATAATCCACACTGGGCGGCTGGGCTAAAACCATCGCCGCCACCGGGTCATGAATCGCCCCGGCAAACGCCACCTGGTTGAGATTGAGAGCGATGAAATCGGCGCTCATCCCCGGCGCTAGATGGCCGATGTCGTCCCGCCCCAGGACGGACGCGCCGCCGCGCGTCGCCAGTTCCAACGCCTGCCGCGCCGTCATCGCATCCGGTTGGCCGCCAAAGCCGCCGCGTCCGCCCGGCGGCTCGCTCAAATAGCGATCCGGAGCCACGCGCTGTAAGAGCATGGCCATCCGCGCTTCTGTCAGTAAATGGGCGCCATCATTGGAAGCGGAGCCGTCCACGCCTAAGCCTACGCGCACACCGGCCTCCCGCCAGGCCAGCGCCGGGGCAATGCCGCTGGCCAGGCGCATGTTGCTGCTGGGGCAGTGGGCGACGCCGGTTCCGGTTTGACCGAATAAATCAATTTCGCCGCTGCTCATGTGGACGCAGTGGGCATGCCACACATCGCCGCCTGTCCAACCCAACGAGCGCACATATTCAACCGGCCGCGCGCCGAAGGTCTCCAAGCAGAAGGCTTCTTCTTCCAACGTTTCAGCCAGATGGGTGTGCAGGCGCACGCTGTAGGCGCGGGCCATCGCCGCCGATTGGCGCATCAGGTCAGGGGTGACGGAGAAGGGGGAGCAGGGGGCTAACACAACGCGCATCATGGCGTGACGGCCGTTATCGTTATACTGCTCAATCAAGCGGCGGCTGTCTTTGAGGATGAATGCCTCATCCTCCGTGACCCGATCCGGCGGCAGCCCGCCCTGGCTTTCGCCCAGCGACATGGAGCCGCGCGCCGCATGGAAGCGGACGCCGATTTCCCCGGCGGCCCGAATCTGGCTGTCCAGCGTGCAGTCATTGGGGAAAATATAGAGATGGTCGCTGCTGGTAGTACAGCCGGACAGCGCCAGTTCGGCCAGCCCGGTCAGCGTGCTGATGTAGACGGCTTCGTCGGTCAAATTGCCCCAGATGGGGTAAAGTGTTTTGAGCCAGGTGAACAGGTCGGCGTCTTGGGCCAGGACGCGGGTCAATGATTGGTAAAGATGGTGGTGGGTGTTGACTAAACCGGGCAGGACGACATGACCGCTCAAGTCGAGGATGGTATCGGCCGTTGGCGGCAGGTCATCCGTTTTCCCCACTTGTTCGATGACGTTATCACGCACAAACAGCCCCCCATGATTGATTTCGCGCCGCTGGTCATCCATTGTGACGAGAACGGCCGTATTTTTTACCAGCAATGTACCCATGTTCACTCCTTTTTGAAGGCAGAAGGCAGAATTCAGAAGGCAGAACTCGCCGCTTTCCTACAATTCTACCTCCCCTAACGTCTTCCGGCATCTGCTTGGCAAAGTTTTTGCCGGTGATATAATTGACCACTTGCCGGGGATGTGGCGGAACTGGCAGACGCGCATGACTTAGAATCATGTGCCGCAAGGCGTGTGGGTTCGAGTCCCTCCATCCCCATCTTTAGAATTGATGAGGCGTTGCCCTGGCAACGCTTTTTTAATGAGTTTAAGAAGCGAGAGATAGAGTTAGGATGATGAGGAAGAAATGCCTGCTAGCTCTATCCTCTAACTTTATTTGTGAGGTACCCCTGTGACGTTAACCATTCACACCGAAGAGAATGAACAACGAGAGTTAAAATTGACGATTGAAGTGCCCGAAGATCGGGTGCAGAAAGCGATGCGGCAAACGGCCCGCAAGCTGGCCCGCGAGGTCAGCGTTCCCGGTTTCCGCCGGGGTAAGGTTCCCTATAATGTACTGGTTCGCCGTGTGGGCAAGGAGGCGCTACGCACTGAAACAGTTGACGAGATGGTGCAGCCCATTTTTGAGGAAGCGTTGAAGCAGGCGGCGTTGGAGATATACGGCCGTCCTATCTTTGATGACATGGAAATTGACCCCCTTGTCCTCAAATTTACCATTCCCTTAGCTCCCCAGGTAGATTTAGCCGGTTACCGCGAATTACGCAAAGAGATTGAACCGGTCAATATTACCGACGAGGCTGTAGACGAAGCGCTGGAACAAATTCAAATCAAACACCAACAAGTCGAATCCGTTGATCGGCCGGCCGAAGTGGGCGACATCGTTGCTATTGGCGGCAGAGGCGAATTAATCCTGGTGGAGGAAGAGAGCGACGAAGCCGTTACTGATGTTGATGTCGTTGATGAGAATGGCGATCAAACCGAAGATGATGAAGAGATGGACGAAAACTACGATGACATCATCTTTGATGAAGAAAACATAGATTTGCTGCTCGACGCCGAAAAACTCTATCTGGGCGCAGCTTTTGTAGACGAAATCGTGGGTCTGTCCGCCGGTGACGAAAAATCCTTCATCATTGCTTTCCCCGATGATTATAAAGATGAAGAGTTGGCCGGTAAAGAAGCTGACTTCGAGATCACAATGCTGGATGTAAAAGAGCGGGAACTACCGGCGCTTGATGATGAGTTAGCCAAGCTGGATGGGGATTACGAGACCCTTGATGAACTCCGCACTACAGTCCGCGAAAGATTGGAAACCCAGGCTGAGACTGAAGCAAAAAACCAGCTTATCGAAGGGATGATCAGCGATATGCGGGCCGACGCCACACTCGTTTACCCACCTGCTGCCGTTGAAATGGAAGTTGATGAGATGATTGATAATTTCAAACAACAGGTAACGCGAGCTGGATGGGAATGGGACGATTATGTGCAGTTACAAGGGAATAGCGAAGAGGCTCTTCGTGACAACTTCCGTGAAAGCGCCATTGAACGCCTGGAACGGCAGCAGGTTTTACGCCAATTTGTCCTCAATGAAAAGCTGACCGTGAATGAGGAAGATGTTACAACGGCGATTGAAAAACGACTGGAATCATTTGATGATAATGATGATTTCAAAGAAAGTATGCGTAGTTATTTTCAAAGCGGCTACGGATTTGACATGATCAGCAGCGAAGTGATTATGGATAAAGCGTATGAACGCATGACGGCCGTCCTGACCGGCAATGCGCCCGATCTGGAAGCGTTAGCCGCTGCCGAAGAAGCAGCTAAACTTGAAGCGGCCGAGGAAGAGTAGAGTCAAAAGATAAGGGAGTATGGCGTAAGGGGAATGTCTTCCCTGCTCTATACTCTTAGGGTTCGTTCAAGATTAACTTTGCAGTTTGCTGGTAATTGGTAACTGAGTAATTGGGTAATTACCAGTTACCAATTACTTGATTACAACTTTTCAAACGCCAAAGTTATAAACGAACGCGCCCTTAGGAATAACGAGAATCTAACGGATGGCATGTATACTCCATTGTTTACGGCTTCAAAAGGTTGAGCCGTGTCCAGCATTTCAAGGAGAACTTTGATAATGATTTTGCCAACTTCGCTAGCTAACCCTACGATTATACAAACAGACGGCCGTAGAGAATATGCAACCGACGTTTTTTCACTGCTGTTCAAAGAACGCATTATTATTTTGGGCGTACCGATTGATAGTGTGGTCGCTAATTACATCATCGGCCAGTTGTTATATCTGGCGCAAGAAGATTCCAGCAAGCCCATCCGCATGTACATCAGCTCGCCCGGCGGCCAGGTTTATGCCGGCATGGCGATTTACGACGCCATGCAGCAGGTTGAATGTCCTGTATCTACCGTAGCCGTCGGATTTACGGCCAGCTTTGGCACGATCTTGCTCACGGCGGGCACAAAAGGGATGCGCTATGCCTTGCCCAACGCCACCATCCATATGCACCAGCCTTTGGGCGGCGCGCAGGGGCAAGCGTCAGACATCGCTATCCAGGCGCAAGAGATTTTACGGCTGCGAACGACATTGAATGAAATCCTCAGCCATCATACCGGACAATCCATTGAGCAAATAGCCAAAGATACTGACCGCGACATTTACATGACTGCGGAGCAGGCAGCCGAGTATGGTTTGGTGGATGAGGTGCTGGTTAACCCGACCAAGTAAAGAATGATGCATTTGTTACCGTGTGGATAATGCTATCAGGGCGTTCCCGATACTTGGGAGCGCCCGTTTGTTTGGGATAATTTTCACGGTTGATTTGCTATTGCTTTTTACTCCGCTTATAATCTCGTTAAGAGAATCTTAAGGTAGCAAAGGTAGACTCTCGACATCTTCGTTATGTTGAAAACGGCAAGGGCTTTTCTATGAACTATTCTTTCAAACGACCCTTTTTTGCGCTTGGAATCGGATTGTTTTTGTTGGTCTGGTTGATCGCGTCTGTTGTTCCGGTTCTAAATCACGCTAAAGAAACGGCCGTCGTTCATGCCGCCCCCCTTGCTCAAACAACTTTCCAGATTCATTTCAGCAGTCTGTCATACAGCCCCCTGGAAAGTGCGGGAACGAGCCAGATAACAGTACAAATCAGCCCTGCTATCACCGATACGACTGTCATCACCGTTGAATACTTGACCGAGGATGGTTTTGGCACAGCTACAGAAGGGGCCGGCAATGATTATCTAAGCGCTTCGGGCACGTTGACTTTTACAAACGCCTCGTCCAATGCGACCTTCAACATAACTATTTTGGAAGATACTGTTGACGAACCAGATGAGACTGTGTTCTTGTCATTACGTAACCAGAGCGCCAACGCGATTTTAGTTAACCCAAGCGCGGCAACGTTAACCATCGTAGACAATGACCCTACACCCAGCACAGCGACACCTACAGCCACGCCAGGCGGTGTAATTTATGTAGATGCGTATGAGCCGAATAATGCGCTGCAAGAATCTTACACGACATCGTCAGGGACAAAGATTTGCAGTATTACGCTGTGGCCTCAGGGCGACCTGGATTATTTCCGTTTTGTGGGCAAGGCTGGTTCTTATTACGACGTGTTAACTTCTGACCTCGATCCAGGCGTAGATACAGCTTTGAAAGTCTTCGATACGCAGGGGAATTTGATAGATAGTAATGACGATTTTGAAGTTGGCAACCGCCGCTCTCAAGTGACCATTGCTGCCAATGCCAATGGCTTTTATTATGCTCGGATTGAAAATAGAGACCCATCTGATCCGGCCAACAAGACTTACTGCTTTGAGGTGCGCGAGATCACGCCGCCGACGCCAGAACCAAGCGCGACGCCTATTCCCGGGGACAGTGATTGTGAGTTTAACAGCACCATTGAGACGGCCTGCACAATTGGGTTGGACCAGACTTACAGCTTTGATTTTGTACCGGTGTTTGGCAGCCTTCAAGATACAGATGTTTTTCGTATTTGGATGAAGCCGGGCATTGAGTATACGTGCGAGACGACGATCCCGACCGGCTCTTTTGCCGACACCAATATGATTTTCCTGGATAATAACGGGAATGATTTCCAACCAAATCTGGGGAATGACGACAAGGCATTTGGCGATTTGGGGAGTAAATTGTCTTATTTATCTGCTTATACTGGCTGGCTGCATGTCATGGTTGGTCCGGTGAATGTGCCGCCTTATGAGGAGGCACAGGGCCACAAATATGACTTGAGTTGTACGGCCACGATTGCCACGGCTACCCCAACGGCGACGTCCACACGGGCTTTTACCGGGGGCGGATCGCCGCCGGTGGCGACGTCCACGCCGATTGTTTTCCCAACGTTCCCGCCGACGCCGACGCCCATTGATTTGAGCGGTTTGAATTTAGGTACGCCTATTCCGCCGACGCCGCCGGTCGTGCAGTTCCAGCCGCTGCCCACGGCGACGCCATTGGGCAGTGATACGGGGATAGAATTGACGATTAATGTGACGCTTTATTATGATGAAAATGGGAATTTTATGCCGGAACTGACGGAGGGTGTTGTGGATACGGCCGTTACCCTTTACGACAATAGTTCTGGCGAGCTGATTGCCTTTGGTTACACCAATGAGGCCGGGCTGATCCGGTTTGATTCAATTACAGCGAGGGGGCCTGTGCGCGTCGTTGTACCTTTCCTGAACTACACCCAGATTGTGACGGGGGAGAGCGCTAATATCCTGGTGCGTGTCGCCCCGCAGCCGCTGCCAGCTGGTATCCCATAAGTGTGGCACATTCCTGTTTTTCAATTGTAAGATATCCTCCCGAGGTTCACCAGCCATTAGCTGGTTCCGTCAGGCTGACCTCCGGGAAGGTTAGCAGCTACTTTTCAATGTAAAAGGGTATTGTTTATGACATCGGAGCGACCGGATAGCCCGCAAGTAGAAGAGAATTCTTCCTTGATAGAGATGTTTGCGGCCAATCGCGGCTGTAAAATTACCGCTGTTTTGGCAGCAATCGGTTTTGTGGTGGTGGTAATCATCGCTTTTATGTTGCTGCGGCGCGGTGATGAGACGGAGATAGATGGGAGCACAGGCGCCGACGGGACGCCGACGCCATTTATAGATTCGGGCGCAAATGCGCCCCAATCGGGTAATGATTCGCTTGTTGTTGGGGTTAGCGATACGGACACGATTTCGGTGACTCTGGATGTTCCGGCGACGCTGCAGTTAGGGACTCGTTCTTTTGCCGTCCAATCGCAAAAGATTTCCGCTGATCGTATCTGGTCGCCATCATTTGCCGGGGAAAATACGGCCGTTTGGGTGTATGGCACTATCATTAATTATGTGCTGGGCTTATCGGCTACTGCGGAAAACCAGATATTGTTGGAGCAGATGGAACCGGGCGATCAGATGACATTGTCAACTCGAAATGGGGTTGATTATACGTTTTCGTTTGAAAGTCGTGAACAGGTTCCCACCGGGAACCCGGATATATTTACCCAACAAAAACCGGGGCTTACGTTGATCTTAGTGGGAGCAGAAGGCGGGGAACGGTTGGTGGTAAACGGCCGTTACATCGTTGACGAATCGGGCAGCGCCAACCAGGGCCAGAACAATATTGTTGAATTGGGTGAAACAACCCAACTGGATGAAGTACAGGTAACCGTGACCGGCGCGGCCTTTTTGCAAAACCGTCCCGAAGCGCCGCCTGGATTCGCCTTTTACCTGGTAGATTATCAGATTCAAAATATTGGCCTGACGGCGCTGGACACATCTCGATTACAGCTTGTTTTAATGGATGAATCAGGCAATTCGTATGCTATCAGTCCGGCCGCCGGCCAATTGGGCAATCACCCAGCGCTGGGCGGTTTCCTCAACGCCAGCCAGACGGCTGAAGCGACAGCTGGCTACCAGGTTCCCCTGGGTTTGAACAGCGCTAATATGTTGTGGTCTGTGACCAACCAGATGACCGGCGCCCAACTTCGCGTAACCATTCCCTTTGGCGGTGGAGCACAAGCGGCCCAAAATGCGGAGGTGGTTTTAGCGGAAGCGGCCGTTTCATCTGACTTGTCCAGTCTTATCCTTTCAGGGAAAATTATCAACGGGGGAGAACAACCGGTGGTCGTGTCTGAAGCGGATATTTCGCTGCAAACCGATGATGGCGCTGTTTACTTGATGCTTTCAACCAACCCGGCTTTTCCCTGGACAGTGGCCTCTGGACAGACAGCCCAATTTGTTGTGACTTTCCAACGCCCTATTGTTGCCGACAGCGCAGTGTTTACCGTTCTGAATCAACCGTTTCAGTTAAGTAATTTGCGATAGTGAATGGTCATGGTCATGATTGACCATTGGAGAAATAAATGAACTGCGGCGGCGCAAAGGGCGCTGAGAGCAGGAACGCAAACTGGCTATTTCCCGTTGCTGACCAGGAATTCCATGGAAGATGCGTCGCGGCTTCCACGACTGGTATGGTAAAGTAGTATGCCAATGATGATGGATAAAACCCCCAATCCCAACCCCCCCAATTGCAGTGGGCCGACAAACGGCCGTTCAAAAACAGGCGCCACGTGAGTGCCAATCCCAATTAAATCTGACAACCCGGCCACGTAGGCAAATATCAACCCTGTAGCGGCTAAACGCACGCCAATATCGGCTTGCAGCGAATGTGGCGCGTTGTCGGGGCGGATTTCCTTCAAGTACATAAAGATGGCGGCTGTCAGCAACGTGACACCGATTAACAACTGGAACATCTGAACAATACCAAACCCCGGCGTGAGATCAATTCCCAGCAGTTCGGCCGCCAATGAAATGGCGCATAAGACCAACCCCAGAACAAATGACAGCAGGGTTGTTATATGACGTACTTGCCTGGTCTTCTTTTTGCTCATGATATTGCCCTCTTCGTATAAAAAATACAAAACGCCGCGTCATACCATGAAACGCGGCGTTTTTTGTAGATTATTGTCGGGGCAGCGGGATTTGAACCCACGACCTCTTCAACCCCATTGAAGCGCGCTAGCCAAACTGCGCCATGCCCCGAACGCCCAAAATTATAGCAAAATGTGGCAGATGGGCAAGTGGGGAGTGGAAAGTTGGGAGCGGGGAAAGGGGAAAGAGGCGCTTACTTGCAGACTTGTAAATGTTACTTCACAAATGGTTCTAGATAAATGGCTAATAAGTAGAAGAGACCCAGAATAAAATCGTATCCGGCGTGGACGAAGATGGCGATGGTAGTGCTGCTGCGGCGGCGAATATAGCCCAGGGCCAGACTAATGGCAAAGATGAGCAGGGAAATGGGCGTCATGCCGTATTGGATGTGGGCGATGGCGAAGAGGATGGAAGTGAACCACAAGCCGAAGACGGGCTGCAGCGCGCCGCGAAAGAGAAGTTCTTCGCCAATGCCGGCGCCGAGGGCGACGACAATCCATTCGCCTAACGTATCAAAGTTGCCTAATAGAATGTCGTTAATGCCGCCTAGCAGTTCGGATTGGTCGGGGTTGGCAACGGCCCAGGCGAAGCCGGCAGCCCATTGGACGGCCAACAGGATGAGTATCCAGCGCAGGCCGAAACGAATTTGTGCCCAGGACGGCCGTTCCAGACCCAATCGTTTCCCTAAAGCGGGTAGGCGGCGGCGAACCAAAAAACCCACGCCGAGGCCGGCCAGCAAGATGAACAACAGTTGCTGCAAAACAAAGTCGGTCAGGGGGGTGGAAACGGCCGTTTCCGCAAACCCCTCCAATCCGCCCTGAGTCAGCGTCAGCAGCGTGGAGCCGGCTAAAACACCGCTTAGAAATAGAGCCAGCGTATGAACCGGCGAAGCTGGATTGAGCGGCAGCCAGCGGGCCAAGAAACTACGTCCAACGGGCAAACTTACCAAGACGCCCCAGAAGGCCATCACTGTCATTACCCCGCCGAAAGCGGCCGTATTTTGCAACCCTGGCCCTGTAATCTACCGAAAGCGCACCAGAAAATCCGGGGGCAGCAGCAGGTACTGCAATCCAATCAAGAGAAGGAGCAAATTAACCGCCAGCAGCAGCCAATCAAACATCTGGGAAAAACGATCGTTTTTCAAAACATCCAGCCAATTGACGAAAATAATGATCCCGGTAACTGCCAGGGCAGCAAGTATGAGCGGCATAATTTCTCTCGTTAAAAAGTACGCAGTTCCGGTGGTAGATGATCCCACATATTTAGATGAACCAGATGCCAGCGGCCCCGTTTCCATTCGATGAGATGCAGCGTGGCGTTATAAATCCAAAAAGATACCGCATCGCTGCTGGCCGCCAGGCGCAGCAGGGTGGAAATGAGGCCGCCATGCGCTACGCCGAGGACCGGCCCCTGACTGGTTTCGGCGGCGGCGACAAGCCCGTCCAGCGCCTTTCGGGCTTGTTGCCTGAAGGCGGTATATTGCTCAGACAGGGTATAATCCGGCGCCGTTTGGTAAGCGGATTCGGCCTGGGGTAAATGCGCGGCTACGTAAAAATCGGCTTCGCACAGGTGGCTGTCGAGTGTTAAAGGCCGGGCGAGGGCGGTGGCAACAGTGACGGCCGTTTCCCGCGCTCGCTGCAATGGACTGGACAAAACCTGTTGGATTTCCAGATGTGAGCCATTATCCAGGCGGGGTCGGCCGGCCAGCCATTGGGCCAGATAGTTGGCTTGCCTGTGCCCCAAATCCGTCAGCGGACTGTTCCAATCATCGTTTTGTTCAACCTGCCAGGAAGATTGCCCATGCCGGGCCAGGTAAATTTGCATAATGGCATGAGTATAGCCCAAAATGCGTTTTCGGGGTCGGCTCGATTAGTGGATTCTAACATTGACCCGCGAGGTTTGGAGAACCTCGCGAGCCTTTGGTGATTTACTTTTCGTAACCGTTTGGGTGTGCCTGGTGCCAGTTCCAGGCCATTTCGATGATTGTGCGCAGTTCAGGATATTGCGGTTTCCAGCCTAAATCATGGTTAATCCCTTCACTACTGGCAATTAAAATATCGGGGTCGCCGGGGCGGCGCACGCCAATCTCGGCCGGGATGGGATGCCCGGTCACTTCTCGCGCCGTTTCAATGACTTCTTTGACACTGAAGCCACGGCCGTTTCCCAAATTATATTTGATACTGGAACCGCCATTCAGCAAGGTTTTCATCGCCAAAATGTGCGCTTCGGCCAGATCAACCACATGGATGTAATCGCGGACGCAGGTTCCGTCCGGCGTGTCATAATCGTCGCCGAAAATGACGATTTTGTCCCGTTGGCCCAACGCCACCTCTAGTACAAGCGGGATGAGATGCGTTTCCGGATCATGATCTTCGCCGCGCGTCTCCGTTGCCCCACAGGCATTAAAATAACGCAGGCAGGCGTAGCGCATGTTATATAATCGATCCATCCAATGCAGGTTGCGTTCCAGAATGTGTTTCGATTCGCCGTAGGGGCTGCCGGGGACAATGCGTTCCGTTTCGGCAATGGGCATATGTTCCGGGTCGTCAAACAAGTTGGCAGTGGAGGAGAGAATGAACCCTTTTACGCCATGTTTGACGGCGCTTTCCATCAAATTGAGGCCGTTGAGGATGTTGTCTCGTAAATACATGAAGGGTTTTTCAACCGATTCACCTACCAGCGTGTAGGAAGCGAAGTGCATGATGCCGTCTGGCTTGTGCGCGCTGATGACGGCTTCGATAGCGTGCTTGTCGGCTAAATCGCCCTGCGCAAAGACAGCATTGGGATGGATGGCGTCCTTATGTCCCTGGTACAAGTTATCAAAGACGATGACTTCCGCGCCGGCCTTGATGAGTCGTTCGACGGTGATGCTGCCGATGTAACCGGCCCCGCCAGTAACAAGTATTTTCATGTGTATTCTCCTGTGATGGCAGAGATTAGGAGATTCAGTGGATCGAGATTTTCGCCGCGAATGACACGATCTGCACGAAAAATAAGGAGTCTTTGGGATTTCGCGGGGTGATCGGTTCGGTATACCGGGTAGGGGCAATTCGCGAACCGCCCCTACATTTGGCGTCAACCCCATGTAAGCCTAAAGAGCCAAAAAATAAGTTCTTAATTCGTGAAATTCGCGTCAGATTCTGATTCTACTGAGATTGGGAGATTTTCTACGATTGTCATCCCCCAATCTCTTAATTCTGCCTCTGAATTTTTACCATTTTACCGCTATTGACTTTCAAGCAGCCTGTCGTTTCCCCGGCGTTTCTCCGGCGTTTCTCCGGCGTGTTGGCAACATCTTGCCGCAATCAGGGTTGGGCGGTCAGGGTTAAGGACATCTCCAGCGGCTGCCCGTCCCGCAGCAATGACAGGGTGACGGTTTCACCGACCTGGGTGTTGAGTTCTAAATATTTAGTAAGGTTATTCCAATCGGTGATGGGGGTATTGTTAACGGCCGTGATAATATCCCCGCCTACCAAAACCCGTCGGTTGCCAATGATGACCTGATCTTGCGCCCCCTGCACCCCAGCGGCAGCGGCCGGTCCCTCCCGGTAAAGCTGGGCAACAAGGACGCCTTGCTCTACCGACAGGTCAAGCCCTTTGGCCAGTCCAGGGGTGATTGAATAACCCAGCAATCCCAGCCAGGGATGAGGATATGTCCCCTGTTCGATGAGAACGGGCACGACCCGTTTCACGATATCTACCGGGATGGCAAATCCGATTCCTTCCGCGTTTTGGCGGACGGCCGTATTGACCCCAATGACCCGCCCTCGTGAATCGAGCAGCGGCCCGCCAGAATTGCCCGGATTGATGGCGGCGTCGGTCTGGATGACATTGTAGATGAAGGAATCATTTTCAGTTTGTAACGGCCGTCCCAATGCGCTGACCACCCCGGTTGTCAAAGTACGATCCAGGCCAAATGGGTTGCCGATGGCGATAGCCCGCTGCCCCACGCGTAAATCTTCCGAATTACCCAATGCCAGCGGCATCACCGGAGGCGGGTCGCCGTCCAGCGCCAGCACGGCCAGGTCATTAGCCGGGTCTGTGCCCACCACATGCGCAGGGAGGGTCAAATCATCCGAGAATTTCACCTCGATACTTTCGGCGTCCTTAATGACGTGATTATTGGTGACGATGAGGCCATCCTGGTTATAGACAAAGCCGGAGCCGGTTCCTTCACTGGCGCTGGGGCCAAAGAAGAAATCCATCGTGACAATGCGGGATGTGATGTGAACGACTGAGGGACCAACCCTTTCGTAGAGGTTTGTAACCAGTTCTTCTTCAACATCAAAGGGAGCCATGTCCATGTCTGAAAGCGGCGTGGGCGTAGCGATGATGACGATGGGGGTGGGGCCGGGTGGCGGCGTGGCGATTGGCAGCGCCGGTGTGTTGCGGCGCAGGCAGCCGGCCAACAGCAAAATAATAGTTGTCAGGAATAGGTTTCGTTTGAACATGACTATATATTGTTCTCACTTGGTTGTTTTTCGTCAAGGGCTGAGTACAATCAAATGTATGAAAACGAAACGCATGTTCATCGCCATTACGCTGCCGGCGGCGGCGCGGGCTGAACTGGGACATGTCGCGGCGCTGCTGGCGCGGCAGGTTCCAGGTAGAAGTGTGCGCTGGGTGAAGCCGGATCTGATACATTTGACGCTGCGTTTTTTGGGCGATACGGCCGTTTCCCAACTTCCACTCATCACCCATGCGCTGGATCAGGCCGCCGCCAAACATGCGCCGTTTTCGCTGAGACTGAACGCTTTGGGCTGTTTCCCCAATCGAAAACGACCTCGCGTGATTTGGGTCGGGCTGGATGGGGAGATGGCGCCAGCCAGGGCGCTCAAGCGGGGGATTGATGAAGTTTTGCAGCCAATGGGTTGGGCGCGGGAGAATCGGCCGTTTCGGGCGCATTTAACGCTGGGCCGGGTAAAAGATGGTCGAAAATTGCGCGGAATCGAGTGGGAGAGCGTAGTAGAGAAGGTGTTGGTTCCGGTAACGGCCGTTCACCTCATCGAGAGCCAGTTACGATCCGGTGGGCCGGTGTACACGGTGCGGCATACCAGTGATTTAGGCCGGTAATTTGCCCGTCGAACCGGGCGATGTATTCGTATGAATTATTGGTGGGAGCAGTATATGTTGACCAGTGTAACGGCCGTTCCATATTGTCGAGCCAATGTGGATTTTCCGGAACCGCTGGAACCTGCCGGGCTTGATGATCGGCTGTTATGTTCCAGATTAAGTCGTACTGGTTGACAAATCATTTTGACGTGAAGCTTCGTATAATCATGACTGGCGTACCACCTGTCATCAATGATTTAAGGGTAATTTAAGCGATGAAACCACTGGTTTATTACTGTCGCTGGCACGGCGCGACCTTACGTTTATGGGGGCGGGATGAAACGGCCGTTTGGGGGCAGCTCATTTACGCGGTAAAAGAGGGGGAAACAGACGAAACGTTCCGCTTCGACCTAAAAACCTGGCAGCTCACGCTGGAGGGGGCTGATGGCGCACGGGTTATTGAATTAGATGAAATGGGAGTAGAGAGATGAGGTCGAACGAGAGCGGCTTGACCGGGGACACAATACCAGGGATAAGATTATGTCCGGCGCTGCCGGTACACTTCAATCACATTTTTCATATTTTCCAATTTTTGCAGCGCCCAATTCAACTGTTCCAGACCGGCAACTTCGGCAACTAGAAAAATAGTTGTGATGCTGTCCGCCGTCATGGTCTTTGTTTTGGGAACATTAATGCGCTGGCCGCGCAATGTGCTGACAATCTCGTCAATCAAACCAGGACGGCGATACGCTTTGACAACAATGGGGATGGGAAAGGTTTTCGCTTCCGTACCCCAATCCACGTCAATCAACCGTTCTCGCTCGGTAAGGGATGCAACCTGCCGGCAGTTCTGACGATGAATGGTAACGCCATGTCCCCGTGTAATGTAGCCAATAATGGGTTCTGGTGGAATGGGGCTGCAGCAGCCGGCGATTCTCGTATGCAGCCCGCTGACGCCTTTTACGGTTAAACCTTTTGGTTTGGGTTGTGGTTGCAATAACGGCCGTAACTCATCATCCGGCCGTAAGTTCCGCTTTAACACGGCAATGGCTCCGCTAATTTGGGCGCTTTGAATATCGCCAAATCCCACCCTGGCCAAAAACTGAGCGACATCATCATATTTCAACGCTGTGGCAATTTCAGCCACCGTAAATTCTTCACTTAATCCCAGCCGCTTCAGCTCCCGCTCCACCGCATCGCGTCCTTGCTCAATATTTTGATCCCACTCCTGTTCACGAAACCATTGACGAATTTTGCTTCGGGTGCGGGCGCTGGCTGTATAGCCCAGATTGGAATTCATCCAGTCGCGGCTGGGGCGGCTGCGTTTGGTGGTGATGATCTCCACTTTGTCGCCCGACTTTAACTTGTGGTCTAAACTGACCATCTTGCCGTTTACACGCGCGCCTCGGCATCTATGTCCCACTTCCGTATGCACCTGATAGGCAAAATCAATAGGCGTAGAGCCGACCGGTAATTCCAAAACATCGCCGCGCGGCGTAAAAGCGTAAATCCGTTCGGCTATCAGCTCCGTTTCGAAAATCTCATTTTCGGAATAACTGTCTTCACTATCGCGCAGCGCCGCGACCAGGTCACGCAGCCCCTGGAGCCGCTTCTGTACCGATGCGCTAACATGTACGCCCCCTTCCTTGTAAGCCCAGTGAGCGGCTACCCCCTTTTCCGCTTCCTCATGCATACGGGTAGTACGGATTTGGATTTCCAATGTTTGACTGGTCTGGTTGTCAATAACGGCCGTATGCAGTGATTGATAACCATTTGATTTAGGCGTGGCAATGTAATCATCAAATTCATGCATAATCGGCTGCCACAAGCTATGTACGGCCCCTAAAACCTGGTAACATAATCCCCGGTCAATATCCTCCCTCTCCTTATTGCTTTTGTCGGCATACCCTTTTTGCGCTGTGGGATCAACGATAACCCGCAGCGCTTGTACATCATAGATGCTCTCAAACGGGAGCTGCTTCCGCTCCATTTTGCGGTAAATAGAATAAATGTGTTTGGGGCGGCCGGTTACAGTTGCCTTAATACCCATTTCCCCGATCTTGGCGCGTAGTTTGCCCGTTGCTACCTCAATGCTTTTGGTTCGCCCAGAGCGCCTTCCAGTCAATTTTTCAGCGATTTTTTTATATTGCTCTGGTTCCAAATAGCGAAACGCCAGATCCTCCAACTCCCATTTCAACTGCCATACCCCTAATCGATTGGCGAGAGGCGCATAAATATTCATCGCCTCATTGGCAACTTCATACTGCTTCTCTGGGCTGAGATTGCTCGCCACACGTAAATCTTGCAGGCAGTCAGCCATGCGGATTAAAATGACGCGAATATCCCATTCAATAATGGATAGAATGGCACGGCGAATACCTTCCAAAGATTGTCCATCTTCGTGTCCCTGTTGATATTTCTTATAGCTCTCGCGTTCTGCAAAAGCTTGAAGATTCTTTAGCCCCACAACCAATGAAACAACTTCTTGTTCAAATAATGTTTTTAAGTCGTCTTCACTTTTACTGCTATGGGGAAATAGCGTATCATGCATCAGTCCGGCAATAACGGCATTGCTGTCAGCGCCCAACTGCTGCATGATGTTGGCGACAGCCAGGTCATGGTCCAGATATAATTCACCAGAGTCATGTTGCTGGCCAGCATGGGCTTCCTGGGCAAATTGATAGGCTTTGCGAATTTGCTCGCTGGTATGACTGGAGGTTCCCGGAGGCATTGTTTCTAACAGTTCAGTTAACGTGACAGCGGGAAATTTAGTCATCGAATCGAAAAAAACAGGCGCACTCAGTCATGAAGACGCCTGTCTGATAAATAATTAGTGGTCAGTGGAATAAAAGTTTGGTTCTTCGGGAATTGGCGGGTACGAACACGTGCGTAATTAACTTAGCGCTTTGGTCATCCGTTACCCGTAATCCGTAGCCCGTAATCCGTAACCCGTTATTCACATCGTGACGGAACACGGAATACGGAATACGGAATACGGTTTACGGAACACGGTTTACGGAACACGGAACACGGAACACGGTTTACGAAAACCGGGGAGTTATTTCCGAACGATTTTTAATTGCTCTGGGAGCGGGACTATTCGCCGGACTCCAATTTGTTATTATGACTCGGCTGTTTCTGGCGAGTCGTCTTCCTCATTGTCGTCTTCACTTTTACGAATGTAGGTGTCAACTTGTGCTTTTACCTGGGAAGCTCTGTCCTTGCCGGAGTCAAGAACAATACGGGCTTGTTCTTGCATACGACCGCTGGTTTCCTGAACCCGGCTGCGGGCGTCAGTGACCAACCCGCTTGCGCGCTCACGGTATTCTTGCGTACGGCCGTCGGCCATGTCTCGATATTGTTGCAACCGTTCACCGCTTGTTTGGCGCAGATCGCGGCTCTTACCGGCAATCTGTGTGCGAGTTTCCTCACCCGACTGTGGGGCTAAAATGAGCGCGGCTGCCGCGCCAACCAGACCGCCAATGACAAATCCGGCCAGAAACGATCCTAGTTCGTTATTGTTATCATCCATTGTTATACTCCTCATATAATGTGTTTGTAGTCAGGTCTGCGGAGCGCCGTTGTGCAACCAACCAACGCCACTCTGCTGACCACATGGCTTACTACGAGCGGTTTTATTTTCCTTTATTACTGTGCGGTTTCCGCAAGTTGTTTGTTTTTTCGGCATCATCTCAGGACTTTGGGGCTGTAACCGGTCTCCAGACCGCACCACAGCTTCGCCAAGTGATTGAGAGGTACTTGTTGGGCTTAATCGCCCAAGAGCTTATCGGGGTTGCCAAATAGCGCTTTGAGTCCGCGCCGAATGCCGGCTATATAACTATTTGCAGTGGTAACTGGTTTCACGATGTTTTGACTGACAAATACGGTGGTGCCGCGAACCATGCCAACGGTTTCGTTAGTTTTCTCCAGGATGGGTTTGATTTCAAATTCCAGCATATTGATCAAGCGTACCACCATGACGAGCAAGATAAGGAGAACGACGCCAAATAAGCAAGATGTCAGCGCCAGAGCAATGATGAAAATATCACGGACGGCTTCAACAAGAGGGGCCTGGGTTTGAGCTAACCAGAGTACACCCCAAATAAACAGCCCGGTAAGCGCAAGTATCAGTATGACGCCCATGATGATGTAAAGGGTGGGGATCAGACGTTTATTAGACGTTTCCTCTATTGGTATTTTAACTTGTGTTTGTGTATTCATGGTTGCATCCTAGCTTCTCAAGTATACCACTAATTGCAGGTTACGAGTAAAACTTGCTTGTGCGATCCAGAGCGATTGCATACTTCTGTTTGTGCTTGTCGGCGACGGTTGAAAACCGTCGCCTGTCATAAAAAGTATGCTAAAGCACACTGAAACGGTCATTCTTCAACCTGCTTCAGCCGGTTTCTTGTCTCAGCGATCAGAGTCCTATCACAGGCATTTTACATTTGACCACCCCTGGACGCTTGGGTATAATCTTCTGTCGCTTTCACAGTAAGCGAATCTGTTGCAGGACTTCCCTGTAGGACGTGAATGAACTGGGTTTGGCGCACCAGGGAAGTCACAATTAAGAGGATATTAT
>JAJRYT010000138.1 GCA_024275635.1 Chloroflexota bacterium
AAAGAAGGAAACCTGTTAAAACAGGTTAATGGCGGCCATTTTGATGCGTTTTTAGTGCGTTTCAACGCACTTCCGTCTTTAGCTGTGGATTTCAATCCACAGCAAACTGTAAAGATGATTTCGGGATTATTGAACCATGTCAGGTTTTGGAAACGTATCCTGATAATCCTTTGCGCCTTTACCCAAGTTTCTCAATATCTGATGTGTTTAACTTCACCGGTTGGGGAGATTGGCTGAGAAATGATAGCAAAACCTGTACTCGTTGGTTTCCTGGTAAGCGCGTATCAAAAATCGCTTCATATCCCTCAAAGAGTCCATCTACAATTCGTACCCGATCCCCTTTTTTTAAGTTATCAAGAACGATACCGCCGCTGACCTCTATTTCAGCCAATCGTCGTTTTATCTCATAAACCAAATTAGAGGGAACAGCAGCCGGCACATTGCCAAACGTAACTACCCCATATGTCCCCGGAAGCCAGCTCAAAGCATTCTCGCCTATTTCCCTCAAGTTAGCCTGAACAAACATGTACCCAGGAAAATACGGCCGTTCCCGAGCTGCCCGCGGGTTCTTTGGTTGTACCTTTAGGAAAGGACAATACACACCCACATCACGCGATTGCAGTAAGTGGGATACTGTGCGTTCCTTATTGGGTTTAACTCGTAAAACATACCAGTGAAGCGACATAAATATAAAAGTAACCTTCTCTTCTGCGTAACTATTATCGAGTCTAACGGAACGATAATGGTTTGGCAACTTTCGTTAATCAGCCAACAGCCAAACATTGGCCAACCGGTGGGCATAAGTCAGCGCCGCCTGCGGCCATGCAGCCAGCCATAACCCGCCCGTTAATCCTAAAATGAGCGCCGCCAAACGCATCCTGGTCGTGTTGATAACAACCCCATCGCCAAAGTCAACCTCCCCTTTAGCCAGCAGCGGCGATAGGCCGCGCCATACCCCATAAATGCCGCCGCCCATAGCCAGCAGCAGCACAATCGGCAAATTCAGACCAACCATTGGCTGTTGGGCGATCAGAATAAGGGCCGCCCACCGGCCAGAAAATCCAACCGTGAGCGGCAGCCCCAACAATGACAGGATACCAAAAGCGAAAACGGCCGTTTCCAGCGGAAATCGTCGCCCCCAACCGCGCCAGGCTACAAACCCGCCTGCCGGCAAATAAGCCTGTAATCCGCCAGACCCCAGCGCCGCCAATAACAAACTAACAAACCGCACAATGGGTACCAACACGGCCGTTTCCCACCCCATCTCAACCGGAGTCAATAATAACGCTAAAGAAACACTCATATCCAACAGCAGCAAACTGCCAATCAAACGGTCATAATCCGCGGCCGTCAGCGCCAACAAACCGGCCGTCACAGCCATCAGGCCGCTGCTCCAGCGTACCAGCGACCCAAAAGCGGCCATCTCTTGCAGCCAGGGAAAAGCAGCCAGCAGCGCATACACAAAGAATATCAGCGCCAACTGTACCAGGCCCAACAAAAAAGCAATCACCAACGGTGAAGCTTCCATTACCAACGACGACACCCAAATATGAAACGGTAACCCGGCCATTAAAATGATAAACGCCAATGCGACCAGCCGGACAGTTGTCTCCTGTAAGGCAGCCTGATCTGCTGCCAACATCCAATCTACCGTTAACAGCAAAAGCCCGGCAATCACGGCCATGACCAGGTAGCGGAGCGCGGCCCTTATCTGTCCATTTTGTTCAATCAAAATTGCCAGGAGCGCCGCCGCGGCCAACCAGGCTAATACGCCAAAAATAAACGGCCGTATCATCAACATCACGGCTAACAGGGCCAAAACTGCCAGCGTGACCGGAACAAAATGCCGGCCCTGCGGCCACAGCAGAGACAGGACAAACAACATGCCCGCGGCCGCCACTAGCCATAGAAATAGCAGCCGTATACCTTCTGTCATCATCAAGGTTCGGCCGTACACCAAGAACAGACTCGTTTGATCATCCAGCGTTACTGACCGCAGCCACAGCCACAATAACCCGGCCAACACCACGCCGCTGGCGGCCGCCGCCTGCCGCCAGCGGCGCAGCGCCCATGTTACCGCCGCCGACAACAACAACCCGGCCAACAACCAGCCTGGAACCGTCAAACTCATCCTACTCCTCAGCCTCCAACATCGGCCGTGCATACCGCGCCTGGGTCAAATAGGCAATTACCAGCGCCAAAATCAGATTCACGGCCGCTAACAGAGCCAAAACCGCCACTGACTGCTCTAAAACGCTGTAATACAGTTCAAACCCGGTCATCAACATCAAGACGCCCAATCCGGCCCGCAGCGGGTCGGCCGTTAAACTCACGCCCAGCAGCCCCAGGCCAATCAACCCGTATACGGCGAATGTCATATACGCCAATTCAGGCGGCAGGGCCGGTAGGAAATAACCCGGTCGTTGGGCCAGAACCCATGCCGACAACAGGATTATCAATGCCGCCACCAAGCGAAAAGATAGGGTCGAAAGCAGCCGATATGCGCTGCCGCGCACTTTGTTCCCCTGCCCCAGATTTGTTATCTGGACGGCGCGCGTGTTCACAGGGAAACGGCCGTTCCCCCCGCCGCTGTCAGCCGCTTGCCGCCCGGTCATATACAAAATCAGACAAACAAACCAACCGGCCAACACCTTCACAATCGCCAGCCGCGGGTCCAGCGCCTCTACAAACAACAGCCCAGCCGCTAGATATTGTCCCGCGAACGCCAACAACATCAATCGCCAATCCCCGACAAAGACGATAAAAACGGCCGTTCCCAACAACAGATAAACACCCGGTAATCCACGTAAAAAGCTTAATCGGTCAATCCATTCAAAAATCGTTGGCATTTTAGTCTCGTAGTCTCCACAGTCTCGTAGTCTCGTATCTCGTAGTCCCTATCATTAACCCCCAGCCAGCAAAAAAGCAATCAACAGCGCCAATAACCACAACAAGCCGCCGTCACCTTCCAGAATAGCCGCCGCATCACGAACGGCCGTTTCCAGCCAGCCGCCCCCATCCCGCAGCCATTGACGAGGGGTGTCCAGTGGTAACTCAACCGTAAACGCCCGGCGCAGCGCTTCCCGGTAGACCACCGCTTCGCCGCCATAATAAAAAAGCAGCCCGCCGCCCGCCAATGAAACCAACACGGCCAACCAGATCAACAGCGGCGCGCCACCCAACCCCGAAAAGGAGAGTAATCCAGCCGTCAGAAGGAGTCCGGCAGCCAACTGGAAACGGGGGTCGCCCGTTTCATCTTCAAATTCGGGGGAATCTCCGAAACGCCACAACACGGCCGTTACCAACAACATATGTAACAACACCGCCACCAGCAGTAAAACAAAACGGCCGTTTTCCACCCATACTCTGTACAATCCGGTCCGCCCGGCAAAACCGGCCAGGAACGGCCCGCCCGCCATCGCGCCCAGCGCCGCCGCCGGCCCAATCCAGAACAAATAAGTTTCCCAAACCGGCTTCTTCCCTGCGCCGTCCGCCGCCTTCAGCCTGCGCCCCCGGACGCCAAAAACAAGCCCTGCCGCCAACGCCAACACCCGCGCCTCAGTCACAACCACATCAGCTCCAACCCAAACGATGGTCAATGCAGCCAGACTCACCTGGGCCAATGCCAGCCCAGCCGCTGCCGCCGCCGGTGAAAAATTAGCCCAGGCCCGCCGCACACCCACCAACAAACCAAGCAAACCAAACGCCGTCAAGAACAAACTGTACCCCAGGCTGACATCGCTGCTTTGTACCAACCGCGCCAACAACGTCAGCCCGGCCAGCGCCGGGGCCGTGTGAATGAGAGCGGCCAATTCTGGCGGCAGATCCCACTCCGTTGGCCGCCAGCCATGAAACGGCCAGGCGCCCAACAGCAGCCAGGCGGCCGTCAATACCGACGAAGTCGCCGCCGTTGGCCAGCCGCGCATATCCAGGCTGGACACTCCTGACTCCGGGGCCATTGTTGCTCCCAGCCAGATAAATAGAAGGCTCAACATCAACCAGACCACCTGCGGCCGCATTTGAGCCGGATTATCATGAATGTCAGCCACACACAGCCACAGAACAGCGCTCCACGCTCCAATCAACAACAGCGCCGCCGCCAACAATGCCGCCAGATTACCGGCCAGCAAGGGAGCCAGGCCGGTCGCCGCCAACAACAGCGCCGCCAACGGCGGGCAGCGCAGTCCAATCAGCGATTCCTCACTTGCCGCCCGCCGCCCGCCGCCCGACGTTTGCACGGCCGTTACCAACAGCAGCCACACCCCGCTCAATTGCCAACTCATCTTATCCATTTGCCAGCTAAAAAAGACAGAAGACGGGTCAGTCGTTACTGCCAGAATGGGTAAACGACGGCCCAGCAGCCACCAGGCCAGCCAGGCCAGGGTCATGACAGCAGCGGCCGCTCTCCCCACAAAACGGGGTTGAAAATAGGTAACGGCCGTAACCACAGCCGCCCCTATCAACAATATCCAGAACACCCATAACGGCGATACATCCATTAAGCGGATTGTAGCCCGGCGTTATCGGGTAGGCAAAATCGCCATTGACCGGCGATTGCCCTACTGCACTCAGGCGTGATTCGTCACTGCTCTCTGCCTACGATACAATAACCAAGTCAAAATGATACGATTCTAGGAGGCAGTATGCGACTATTGATTACAGGCGCAGCCGGGTTTCTTGGCTCGCATTTATCAGACCGCTTTATAAATGAGGGGCATACCGTCGTCGGTATGGACAACCTCATTACAGGCAACATGGACAACATCGCCCATTTGATGGGACATGAGCGCTTTAGTTTTGTGAAACAAGATGTGAGCAATCACATTTATGTCGCCGGTTCGTTGGACGCGGTGCTGCATTTTGCTTCACCAGCCAGCCCCAATGATTATTTAGAACATCCTATCCCCACGTTGAAAGTAGGCTCACTGGGAACACACAACACGCTGGGATTAGCCAAAGTAAAAGGCGCGCGCTATTTACTGGCCTCCACATCCGAAGTGTATGGCGACCCGCAAGTGAATCCGCAGCCAGAAACATATTGGGGGCATGTGAACCCAATTGGTCCGCGCGGCGTGTATGATGAAGCCAAGCGGTTTGCCGAGGCGATGACATTGGCATACCAGCGGTATCACGGTCTGGAAACGCGAATTGTGCGTATTTTCAACACCTACGGCCCGCGTATGCGCCTGAAAGACGGCCGTGTTGTCCCCAATTTCATTCACCAGGCGCTAACCGGCGCGCCGCTAACCGTGTATGGCGACGGCAGCCAAACACGCTCATTCCAATACTACAGCGATCTGGTGGAAGGCATTTACCGCCTGCTGCTGTCAGATGAAAAACTGCCGGTGAACATCGGCAATCCAGTAGAGATGACAATCACTGACTTTGCCCACGCGGTCGTAGAAATCGCCCGCAGCGATTCCGAGATTATCTTTATCAACCCTGAAGAAGAGCGCTTCATGGATGATCCCAAAGTGCGGCGGCCAGATATCAGCAAGGCGAAACGGGTGTTAAACTGGGAACCAAAAGTCAATCTGGCGGATGGGCTGGCGCAAACGGTTGATTTTTTTCGCTCGCGGGTGTAAATAAGATTGAAGATCGGTGATTTAAGATTGAGGCAGTTCGATCTGCGACTGCCTCTTATTTTTTTTCTGTTGCTTTTGGGGCTGGCGCTGGCCCGGCTGCCTTTGCTGTGGGCGGCGGGACTGGTGGGCGGAACGGCCGTCTTCCTCCTCATCCTCATCTACCCCTGGACAGGACTGGGGCTGGCCCTGTTGCTCGGCCCCCTGGGCGCGCTGGAAAGCGTCCTCGGCCGCAGTTCCCCGCTCGACAGCGGTCAGATGATGCTTTTGTTGACGCTGGCCGTCTGGCTGGCACGGAGCCTGCGCCGCCGCCAAATCTACATCCCCCGCACCTTTCTGGATATCCCTCTTTTGCTTTTCCTGTTCATCATGGCGCTGACCTTGCTCAACGCGCTCTCCCTGCCCATCGGCCTCAAAGAGCTGCTGAAATGGGTAGAGATTCTCGTGATCATCTGGTTTGTTGCCGATGAGGGCATTCATCATTCATCATTCCGCATTCATCACTTTCTGGGGATACTGCTGCTGGCGGGCGTTGTTCAAGCGGTAATCGGCATCTGGCAGTTTGGGCTGCGCGGGACGGGGCCAGCGCATTTCCAGGTGCTGGGCCGCTTTTACCGCGCCTACGGCACATTCGAGCAGCCGAATCCGTTTGGCGGGTTTATCAATTTGACGGCGCTGCTGTCTCTGGGAACGCTGGTGGGATTGGCCGTTGATTGTTGGCAGAAAAAGAGGGCAAACCACACCTTGCTTTTGTTAGGCGGGGTAACGGCCGTTACCCTCGCCGCCCTCATTGCCTCCTGGAGCCGGGGAGCCTGGCTGGGGTTTGCTGCGGGAACGGCCGTTCTGGCCTTCTACCTGCCTCAAAAACGATGGCGGGGCATTGTCCTCCTCATTGCCGGCAGCGCCCTCCTGCTCATCGGGATGCAAATGAACCTGATTCCCGCTTCCCTCACGACGCGCATCACCAGTTTCAGCCAGGATTTGCGCTTTGGCGATGTGCGCGGCGTGGACATTAACGATGCCAACTATGCCGTTTTGGAGCGGTTGGCCCACTGGCAAGCCGCCCTGGGCATGGCCCGCGATCATTTGTGGCTGGGCATTGGGTTTGGCAATTACGAACCCGCCTATGCCCAGTACGCGCTCATCAACTGGCCCGCGCCATTAGGCCACGCCCACAATTATTACCTGAACCTACTGGCGGAAACAGGCATGTTGGGGCTGGCCGTATATGTCGTGTTATGGACGGCCGTCTTCTGGCAAACCATCCGCATTGTCAACCAGCTAAACTGGCCCCGGCGCGGCATCGCCCTCGGCCTGCTGGCCGCCTGGACGGCCCTCGCTGTCCACCATCTGGTTGACAAACTGTACGTCAACAACATCTACATTCACCTGGGCGTCATGCTCGGACTACTACAACTGTTGGACTACAAGACCACAAGACTAGAGACTACAAGACCAGGAGACTACAAGAGTAAATGATTACCCTATTCGTACAGATTGCCAGCCGTTTTGGCATAAATCCTAAAGAGGCGGAACGCTTTTCCAAATTTCTTGTCGTGGGCGCGATTGGCTTCGTCATAGACTTTGGGACGCTATCCCTACTCAAGGAACTCGTCCATTTACCGACATTAATCGCCAATACCATCTCATTCACAATGGCCGTCATCAGCAATTTTACCCTGAACCGCTACTGGACTTATCCTGATTCACGAGACAAAAGCCTGGGTTCCCAGTTAGGACAGTTTGCTGTTGTCAGCATCATTGGGTTAGCCATCAACAATACGCTGTTGGCGCTGTTAGAAGGACCGTTTGATTCTTGGCTGGCTTCCGCTGATTTACTGGCCGGGCGCGGTTACATTCCGGCCAAAGCCATCGCTACCATTGTTGTTCTGTTCTGGAACTTCTTCGTCAATCGTTACTGGACATACAATGATGTGGAGTAACCATTAAGTAAGCGTTCGGAAATAACTCCCCGGTTTTTGTAAGCCGTATTCCGTGTTCCGTATTCCGTGTTCCGTGTTCCGTGTTCCGTATTCCGTATTCCGTGTTCCGTGTTTCGTGTTCCGTGTTCCGTGTTCCGTCAGAAGATTACGGATTACGAATTACGGATTACGAATTACGGATTACGAATTACGAATTACGAATTACGGATTACGGATTACGAATTACGAATTACGAATTACGGATTACGAATTACGGATTACAGACGACCAAAATCACGAATGTCGCTACAATCATTTATTAAACTCTATGCGAATTGGCATTGACGTAACGGCCGCTATCACCCAGGGCGGCGGCATCGGCCGTTACACACGGGAACTGATACGCGCCTTAATCGCGCTGGATGGAGAGAACGATTACCATTTCTTCTCCGCCAAGCAGCCCCCGGCGCTGCCTGTCCCCGACCCCGTTCCCCGCGCTGCTAACATCCAGTATCATCCGGCGCCGCTTAACGAACGCTGGCTGTACCGGCTGTGGTACCGTCTGCGCCTGCCTGTGCCCGTGCAGTGGGTCACCGGCAAGCTCGATTTGTTCCATTCGCCAGATTTTGTGTTGCCGCCGGTCAGCGGCGGCATTCCTACCCTTTTAACGGTTCATGATCTATCATTTGTCCACTACCCGGAAACATTCCCGGCGCAGCTGGTCGCCTATCTCAACCAGGTCGTACCCTGGTCGGTGAATCGGGCCACGCATATCCTGGCCGATTCGCAGTCCACAAAGGATGATCTGATCGATTTTTGGGG
Source organism: Chloroflexota bacterium (assembly GCA_024275635.1). GTDB lineage: Bacteria > Chloroflexota > Anaerolineae > Promineifilales > Promineifilaceae > JACKCC01. Next base: position 8,327 of record JAJRYT010000138.1, read on the forward strand.
GGTTGCGGCCGCAAAGGTGACAGTTTTATATGCGGGGGTAAATGAGGCGTTTCAACCAGTGACGGAGGAGGCCCGACTAACGGCCGTTACCCGCAAATACCACCTGGGCCGCGCCCCTTACCTGCTGTGCGTGGGCACCCTGCAGCCGCGTAAAAACTACCAGATGCTCATTCGCGCCTTCCGGCCCATTGCTGCCGATTTTCCACACAACCTCGTCATCGCCGGAGGCAAAGGCTGGCTGTATGACGAAATGCTGGCGGAAGTGGAACGGCAAGAGTTAAACGGCCGTGTTCGCTTCATCGGTTTCGTAGATGACGCCGATTTACCGGCCCTGTACAGCGCCGCCGCGTTATTCGCCATGCCCAGTCTTTACGAAGGGTTTGGCCTGCCTCTGCTGGAAGCGATGGCTTGCGGCGTCCCTACCCTATCGGCCAATGTATCTAGTCTGCCAGAGGTGGTGGGGGATACGGCCGTACAACTGCCGCCCACCCAGGAAACCGCCTGGACACAAGCCATTACCGAATTGTTAGACAACCCCGCCCAACGCGCCAAACTAATTGCCGCCGGTTTACGACAGGCCCGCCAATTCACCTGGCGTCAATCAGCCCGGCAGCTGCGGCAGATTTACAGCCAATTATCCTAAACAACTGTTCGGAAACAACTTCTTGATTTTCGTAATCCGTATTCCACGCACGATTCACAGTTCACGGATTACGGATTACGGATTACGGATTACGGATTACGGATTACGGATTACGGATTACGGATTACGGATTACGAATAACCAAAGCGCTGTTGCCCACACAATCACCAGCCCAACAGCTTTTCATCATCGTATCTTAACGCTGCTGATAACAGCAAATCTGATACTAACATTAGCGTATCTGTGGTACAATCCCCTCACAATAAAATCGCCCATTTGTTCCATAAAATACAGCATTTCGACCCGTCAATCAACAAACACATACACTGAAATGCTCAAGAACAGACAAAACGGATGCGTGTGTTTCATTGCAGTATCATAGTCGTGTTCCGTTTACGGTTTACGGCTCGCGGCTTACAGACAACTCATCTGACTGAAACGCACCCCAAACGGACAACCCTATGACTACCCATAAACTTGTACTCATTGACGGACACGCTTTAGCCTACCGCATGTTCTTCGCCCTACCGCTGCAAGCATTCACCACCAAGCAGGGCGAGCCCACCAACGCCACTTACGGCTTTACCCGCACCTTGCTGGAACTGATCCTGGCCGACCAGCCGCCGCAGTACCTGGCCGTCAGCTTCGACGTGGGCAAAACATTCCGCGATGATATTTTTACCGCCTACAAAGGCACGCGAGAAAAGATGCCCGACGAACTGCGCCAACAAATCGAACGCATTAAAGAAGTAGTAGCCGCGCTCAACATCCCCATCTTGGAACTGGAAAGGTATGAAGCTGATGATGTTCTGGGAACCGTCGCCCAACAGGCCAAACCGCATAATGTGCCGGTTCACATCATCACCGGCGACCGAGATTTGCTGCAATTGGTGGATGAGAATACGCGCGTAGAACTGCCCACACGGGGCAGCCGCCCGCCAGAACTGTATGATGTGCCCGGTGTCATCGCCAAAATGGGTGTGCGACCTGATCAAATCGTGGACTTGAAGGCGTTGATGGGCGACTCCAGCGACAACATTCCAGGGGTAAAGGGCGTGGGTGTGAAAACGGCCGTTAAACTCCTCGCCCAATATGACACCCTCGACGCCATCTACGCCAACATCGAAGCCATCAAAGGCGCTATGGGCAAAAAACTCGCCGCCGGCAAAGAAGACGCCTACCTCAGCCAAAAACTGGCTCGAATCGTCACCGACGCCCCCATCAAACTTGATCTGGAATCCTGTGTGACGCAAGATTTTGCCGCCCAACCCGTTTTGGAAATGTTCCGAGAATTAGAATTCCGATCACTGACAAATATGCTGGTGGAAAAAGTAGGCGTCGCGGGCAAAACCGTTTCCGACGCCCCCGGCCAGCCCCCCACTGAAACCATCGCCATCCAAACACCGGCCCAACTTAACAAATTAGTTAAAGAACTGGAAGCCGCCCCAGCCATCAGCTTCGACGTGGAAACCACCGGCCTGGACAAAATGACAGCCGAACTCGTTGGCGTCTGTCTAGCCGTTGCGCCGCCAACCGCTTACTATATCCCCATCGGCCACTTGGCTCAGGCCGCCCAAGCCGCCAGCGGGCAAATGGCCCTCTTCGCCGGGGAACCTACCCTGGCAGAAGGTCAGCTTCCGTTGACAAAAGTCCTGGGCGCCCTCCGCGCTCCGCTCACCAACCCCCGCATTTCCAAAATCGCCCACAACGCTAAATATGACTACATGATTTTAGAGCGGTACGGCCTGCCTGTCGCCCCCATCACCTTCGACACGATGATAGCCGAGTGGCTCACCGATCCGGCCACCAAGCATAAAGGTCTCAAAGATTTAGCCTTCCACCGGCTGGGCATGGAAATGACCCACATCAAAACCCTCATCGGCAAAGGTAAAAACCAAAAAAGTTTCGCCGAGGTCCCCATCGAAGAAGCTGCGCCCTATGGGGCAGCCGACGCCGACATGACCTTGCGTCTTGTCGAACCGCTCCAGGAAGAAATCGCCAAAAAGGGGCTGGAAAAGCTGCTCGACCTGGAAATCCCGCTCATTCCCGTCCTGTCGGCGATGGAGAAGGAAGGGGTGGGTGTGGACGCCGGCTTTTTCCGCCAAATGTCGCAAGATTTAGCCGCCCGCCTTTTACAGTTGGAGGCGAAGATTCACGAGATTGCCGGCAGCCCGTTCAACATCAACTCAACGCAGCAGTTGAGCGATGTGCTGTTCAAAAAGCTAGGGCTGCCGCACGAGGGGTTGAAAAAATTAAAAAGCGGCCACTTTTCAACGGCCGCTAACGTCCTCGACAGTCTCAAAAAAGCGGACGCCAGCGGCATCATCGCCGCCATCCTGGAATACCGTGAACTGGGTAAGCTCAAAAGCACCTACGTAGATGCACTGCCGCAAATGATTAACCCCAACACCGGCCGTATTCACACCAGTTTCAACCAAACCGGGGCGATTACGGGGCGAATTGCCAGCAACAACCCTAATTTGCAAAATATCCCTATCCGCAGTGAGGTAGGGCGACAAATCCGGCGCGGATTTGTCGCCCGGCCCGGTTGGATTTTCCTGGCGGCTGATTATTCGCAGGTGGAACTGCGGGTGTTGGCGCACATCAGTCAAGATGAAGCCTTGCTGGAGGCGTTTCGGCAGGATCAGGATATTCACCGCACAACGGCCGCGGCCGTCTACAGTATCCCGGTGGAGGAAGTGACCTATAACCAGCGCCGTTTTGCCAAAGCGGTTAATTTTGGCCTGATTTATGGCATGGGGGCGTTCCGGTTGGCCCGCGATTCGGAGCTGACGCTGTCCGAGGCAGAGAATTACATCAAAGAATATTTCGCCCGTTTCCCCGGTATCCAGCGTTATTTGGATAAGACCAAAGAGAAAGCCAAAAAAGATGGCTATGTGGAGACGTTGTTTGGCCGCCGCCGTTATTTCCCTATTTTTAAGGCGCAGGGGAGCGGCCGTAACAAGCAGTTTGAACTGCGCGCCGAGCGGGAAGCGGTCAACCACCCCATTCAGGGCACGGCCGCTGACATCATCAAAATCGCCATGCTGCGCCTGCACGACGAATTGATGGCCAATTACCAGGCACGCATGATTCTCCAAGTCCACGACGAACTGCTGCTGGAAGTACCCGAAGACGAACTAGTGCAGGTGAAACCGCTAATGATCGACATCATGTCCAACGCCTTCAAGCTGGCTGTGCCGCTCAAAGTAGACGCCAGCACCGGCTACAACTGGCTGGAATTGAAGGAATAGAAAAGGTGATTTATGGAAGAAAAAATTTTAACATGGCATCCTCAGGGAAAACAGGGGACAAATATTAGCAAAACCAAGTATGATCAGGTTACAGTGACGATTGTGTCGGCGCTGGAGACGCAGGGGGAACTGACATTTATGGAACTCAATATGGCAGTAGGCCGCCAATTGGCGAACAATACAGAGACTGATTTTTTAGTGACGAAACGGCCGTTTTCAGGTATCGTCTTACAAGAAACTTGAAAGGGATGTATTAAATGAAAGTACAACAACTGGGGGATGCCGTCCCCAAACGCGGCAATAAGTTAACCCGCTGGTCAGGTCGGGCTATTTTAGCCCTGTTTGGCTGGCAAATCGCTGGACAGGCGCCTAATTTACCCAAATTTGTCGCCATAGGGGCGCCACATACCTCCAACTGGGATTTCCCCCTGGCGATGCTGGTATTTATTGCCTTGGGCCTGCGCATTTCCTGGATGGGCAAAGATTCGTTTATAAATGGCCGCCTGAAGCGCGTGTGGCATTGGATGGGCGGGGTCGCTATCAATCGCCGCGCAGCACATGGCGTTGTTAATCAAATGGTTGATGTATTTAACAAACGCGACAAGTTCGTGCTGGGCATTACGCCAGAAGGGACGCGGCAAAAGGTAGCCAAATGGAGAACAGGCTTTTATCACATTGCCTGCGAAGCTAATGTGCCCATTCTTCCCATTGTCATTGACTACCAGAAAAAAACATTACACCTGCACCCTATCTTCATTCCCTCTGGTGATTTAACGGTTGATCTGGCTAAAATTCAGGCGTTGTTCGCGGCCGCGCGCGGTAAAAGACCCCATTTATATCAGATATAATCGAATGATATGAAACCTACCCTCCAGGTTCTGGAAGATGGTTTAACTGTCCGTATTCTAGACGAAGCCAAACAGATTTTGAGTGAAATTGGCGTCGCGGTGAGGGGGCCGGCGCTGCGCCACAGATTGCTGGATCACGGGCTAAAAAATGACGGGAGAAACGGCCGTATCCGCTTCCCGCCCCATGTCATTGACACCGCTATTGCCAACGCTCCTCGCACCTTCCCATTGTACGACCGGGACGGGAACCCCCATGCCCAACTAGGCGACGACAACGTCCACTTCGTGCCCGGTTCCAGCGGACTCAAGGTACTGGACCACCGCACCGGGCATACGCGGCTGGCGAACACGGCCGATTTCGTCGAATACATCCGCCTGGCCGATGGGCTGGATCATATCGCCTACCTGGCAACCGCCTTCTCCACCAACAACGACATCGAACCACAAATTTCCGATGCCTGGCGACTTTATCTCAGCCTGACCAACTCGCGCAAGCCAGTTGTCACCGGCGCGTTTACGGAAGATGGCGTGCCGCGCATGGCGGCAATGATGCAGCTTTTCCGCCGCGACCGGGCTGACCTCATCGCCCGCCCCCTATCCATCTTCACCATCACTGCCACCGGCATGTTCCGCTACAGCGAAGATTCCTGCCAGAATTTACTCGACTGCGTGGAAGCGGGCATTCCGGTTGAGATTGTGCCTGTCACCCTCATGGGTCTCATCGCCCCGGTCACATTGGTGGGCGCGGTCGTTTTCCATGTGGCCGATGTCCTGGCCGGTTTGACAATGGCCCAGATTGTCCGCCCCGGCGCGCCGGTTTTGTTTGGCGGCGCGCCGGCTGCATTTCACATGAAAGCGGCCGCCTCGCCCATGATCGCCGTCGAGGCGCTGCATCTTGACCTGGCTTACGTCGCCGTCGCCAAATCGCTGGGACTGCCGACGCAGGCGTACATGGCTTTAAGCGAAGGCAAATTCCTGGACGCCCAGGCTGGCGGAGAGACATTTGGCAGCGCCCTGCTGGCGGCGTTGGCCGGGATCAATTCTGTTTCCGGGCCGGGGATGCTCGATTATCTACTGGTGTTCAGCCTAGCCAAACTGGCGCTGGATGATGAGTGGTGTGGTCAGGCGCTGCATCTGGTACGCGACCTGAAGCCGCAAGATGATTTGCCCACGCTGGAACTGGCGCGGGCGCTTTTGGACGAGCAGCACATGCTTACGGCCGCACATACGATGCGGCATTGGCCGCAGGCGTTGTACCTGCCCGGCGCGGTGATTGACCGAGAAAACCGGGAGAATTGGGAAAAAGCCGGTCGATCCACATTGGAGGAACGCGCTTTTAACGAGGTGGAGCGACGGTTGGCAGCTTACGCGCCTATTGAAACGGATGCCAAACTGGCGGCCGAAATGCAGCGGTTGCTACGGGCGGGGATGGTGGATCGGGAACGGCCGTTTCCCCCCATCCCCCCGCTTGTTACGCAACCCACCTTCACCAGCCGCCAACGGCGGAAACGCAAACATGCGCGGCGTTTATAAGCGGGGAAACTTATAGTTATGGTTACAATAAGCACATGAAAGACCCTGTTTTACGTGGCGGACTGCTGGTGTTAGGTCTGGGAATCGCTGTCATTGCGGTTGTATGGCGCTTTTTTTTACGGCCGTCCACCATCCCCCAAGAACCGCTGCCCAGCATTCCCATCACAGATGCGGCCGCTGACGCTGTCATTTTCGAAATTGACCCGACTGAATCAGGCGTGCGCTTTACGTTGAATGAGACGCTGCGCGGCCAACCTAAAACCGTCGTCGGCGTGACCAAGCGGGTAGCCGGTCAAATCGCCCTGGATTGGGCCGATTTAACCGCAGTCCAGGTAGGCGTCATCCAGGTTGACGCGCGCGCTTTTTATACGGACGATCTTTTCCGTGATGAATCGCTGCACGCCTGGATTTTAGACAGCCAGGATTATCCGCTGATTACATTTTCACCTACCGGCATCTCTGATTTACCGGCACAGATAGAAGTGGGAGAAACGGCCGTCTTTCGCATCAACGGCGACTTAACCATCCGCGACACCACCCGGCCGGTTACATTTACGGTTACGGCCGTACCCATCACCACAACTCGGCTCGAAGGCCGCGTTTCCGCCACGATCAACCGCAGCGACTTTGCGCTTAATATTCCCCAGGCTCCTGGCGTTGCCAATGTGGATGAGATCGTGTTATTGGAGATTGAGTTTGTGGCAACGGCCGTCAGTAACCGTCCAAAATAAGTTCCATCCACCATCAACCCCTATACATGTTGAGGCTTACCTTTTCTCGGCAAAAACCACACCGCAGGAAGGCTAAACAAGGCCACAATACCGCTCCATAAAAATGCGTTCATTAAGCCAAAGCGGTCAGCCAACAGACCGACAACCCAGATGCCCAGGGCGCGCACTAAAAAGTTTATCGCCAGATAAATACCATTAGCCAACGCCCGCTGCTCCGGAAATTCATCCTGTACCAAAGCCAGTAAAACCGGCTGCGGCGCAATGGTTGTGAATCCCAAAACAATCAAAATTGGAAATGATAACCAGCCAGGCCCGAACAAAAACACCATCAATAATAACGGCGATACGCCCAGCAAGAATAACAAGACGCGCGCGCGCCCTAACCGGTCGCTGGCTGTGCCGGAGAACAACGCGCCTATCACCCCAGCTGCTTCCAAAATCGTCAATGAAGCCGCCGCTAACCATAAACTGGCGTGTAAAACATCGCTCATAAAAATGGGCAAATAGGTTGTCAGGGATACTTGCATAAAAACACGCGCCAGAACAAGCCAGGTAAGGGCCGGGAAGATCAGCCGCGCTTTAGGCCCGATTGTATGCCAGGACGGCCGTTTCCGTGCAGATAACGGCCGTGCCGGAACAGTTCGCAGGCGACAATACAAAATAGCCGATACCAGCCAGCCCACAATCGCCAGCCGCCAGATGCCGCCCAGACCAAACCATTCTACCCCGGCCACCACGATCAGGGGGCCAAGCGTGCGGCCTAACTCCCCGCCGGCCATAAACATACTCATGCCCTTACCCACGTGGCGGCCCGATACCCGCCCAATCATCGCTGGAGCCGGTGCGTGAAACGCGGCAATGCTCACCCCGGCAGCAAACAGCAGCAGCGCCAATGATACATAACTAGAAACAAGCCCCAGCGCACTCATCAGCGTCGCCGTCACGGCCGGAGCCAGGATAATGAAGTACCGTAAACTCACCTTGTCAGCCAGGTAGCCGATGAACGGATTAAGCAAACTGGGGATTTCGGAGAAAATCGCCAGACCGCCGGTAAGCGCGTAACCGGTTGCCAGCCGTTCCTGCAGCAGCGGCAGCAAAGGGGCCAAAAACGCGCTGAACGTATCATGTGTAAAATGGCCGCCAACAATCGTCAAAACCTGGTCAGTATGAAATTCATCTTCTGAGGGTATCGCTTGAATAGTTATCTGTTTTTGTTTCCCAACCTGATTGCTCATCCTATTCGCCTTATTTGGGGGCCATCCGAATGGCGCCATCCAGGCGGATGACTTCGCCGTTGAGCATTTGGTTTTCGATGATGTGCTGGGCCAAAGCGGCATATTCATCCGGGTTTCCCAAACGCGAAGGGAAAGGGACTTGCTCGCCCAAAGATAAGCGTGCCTTTTCCGGCAGCCCGGCCAGCATGGGCGTGTCAAAAATGCCGGGGGCAATGATCATGACACGGATACCGTAACGGGCCAATTCGCGGGCGATGGGCAATGTCATGCCCACAACCCCACTCTTGGAGGCCGAATACGCCGCCTGTCCAATCTGGCCATCGAAGGCGGCAACGGAGGCGGTGTTGATAATCACACCGCGCTCGCCGCCCTCGTTGGCAGCGCCCTGGGCCATGACTTCAGCAGCCAGCCGGATGACGTTGAAGGAACCAACCAGGTTGACCTGGATGACTTTGTTGAAAGCGCTTAATGAGTGTGTCCCCCGGCTGCTCAACACTTTAGCGGCAATCGCTATCCCGGCCGTGTTGATAACGCCATGCAAGCCGTTAAACTGGTCGAGGACTGTGGAAACGGCCGTTTTCACACTCGCCTCATCAGTCACATCCGTTGGCACAAACCGGGCCTGTCTGCCTAATTCAACCGCCAGCGCCTCTCCCGCTTCCCTATTTATATCGGCAATCACAATCTGAGCGCCGGCCGCTGCCAGCCGCCGCACGCAGGCAGCGCCCAATCCAGAACTGCCACCTGTCACCAAAAATGTATGATCTTGAATCTGCATGTCCTTCTCCTAAAAAGCCGGCCGGGCTGCAAAGTGACGGGAGAAATATTTTGACAAGTCCCACCATCTCCTGCATTTTATTAACGTGACTAATATTCCCAGCCCGGTGTCTATTAAATTTAGAGATCATAGACCATCTGGACGCAAAAACCCAGTGAATTGTTACCGCAAGATATAGGAGTTTTAGAGAAAATCGCGTAAACTACATATCAAGCATTTTCGTGTTCCATTTGCATTCAACGGGAAACAGGCAATATTATGAAAACAGCAAGAACAACTGATGGTAAACTAATTACCGCGTCAGCAACAGCGCCTAAAGAAACAATTTGTCCATTATGTGGCGGCAATCTTATCTTACGCAGCCGCCGCACGATGAATGACGGCAAGGTTGCCTATTATTGGCGACATCATAATAACCAGAATCCCAATTGCAGCGGTCGTAAACGACCCATTTAACGAGAGGACTTATGTGTGGACGTTTTGCTTTACTCGCGCCAGGCGACTCATTGGCAGAGCAATTTCATTTGACGGATACGCCAACGCTGGCGCCGCGTTATAACATTGCCCCCACCCAACCAGTAGCCGCTGTCCGTTTGGCAGATCATACCCATGAACGAGAATTAGTCTTGTTTCATTGGGGATTGATTCCTTCCTGGTCTAAAGATATAAAACGGGGCGCCCGCATGATAAATGCACGCGCTGAGACAGCATCTGAAAAACCTTCTTTCCGGGCAGCATTCAAAAGACGGCGCTGCCTCATTCCATCTGATGGCTTTTACGAATGGCAAAAGCTGGGCCGGGAGAAACAGCCCATGTATATTCATGCCCAGGATGGGAAACTGTTTGGTCTGGCCGGTTTATGGGAGGTGTGGCAGTCGGCCGATGGCAGTTTGATTGAATCTTGCGCAATCCTGACGACGGAGCCGAATGAACTGATGGCCCCCATTCATAATCGGATGCCGGTGATTATTGAGCCGGGGGAGTATGGGATGTGGCTGGAGCCTGGCCCCCACCCTGAAGATGCGCGACATTTGTTACGGCCGTATCCCGCCGCCAAGATGCACGCCTATCCGGTGAGCAGTCACGTCAACAGCCCCTATAACGATACTCCACAGTGTATGGCGCCATTGGAATAATCACCCCTCCCCATGCCCTCCCCCGCCCTCTTCCTCGACCGTGACGGCGTAATCATCGAAAACCGCGCTGATTACGTCCGCTCCTGGGCCGATGTCGAAATTTTTCCTCAGGCCATCGTCGCTCTGGCCCAAATTCGTAACAGCCCCTACAAAATCATCCTGGTGACGAACCAATCGGCCGTTGGGCGGGGGATCATCACTTTCGAAACAGCCCAGGCGATTAATGACCGGTTAGTAGCGGAGATAGAGAAGGGAAACGGCCGTGTTGACGCCGTCTACATGTGCCCTCATGCGCCAGACATCCACTGCGACTGTCGTAAACCCCAGCCAGGCTTACTGCTAAAAGCGGCCGTAGACCATGCCCTAGACCTCAGTCGTTCCATCATGATCGGCGACGCCCTCACCGACCTGGCCGCTGGTCAGGCCGCTGGCGTACAGCAAACCATACTACTGCGTACCGGACGCGGCGAGATCCAATCCCAACTGCCCCAAGCCCAACAATACATCCCCTTTGCCATCTACAACACATTAGCCGATGCGCTTACTCGCCTCTTCTAAAACAAAAGCCTGGTCAGTTGACCAGGCTTCAAAACACACCAGAAAACAATCGCTTCCCGATTAGCCATCACCGCACAAACAATCGTCTACGCAACCTACCAGCGACACCCTCGCTTTCATGCGTTGAAACCGGTTCATCGCCATACGCATAATACGGATCCTCATACAGATACATTCCGTAAGCGCCCGACTTCACCTCCAGCGAATTAAGTACACAACCAATAAACCGGGCATTTACCTTACGCAAACGCTCTGCTGCCTGACGCACAAGCTCCTTTTGCGTTTTACCTGCCCGCGCCACCAGAAGCGTCCCACTCGCCTGCGCCCCCAAAACGGCCGCATCCGTCACCGAAAGCGCCGGGGAACTGTCCAAAATAATAAAATCATAGCTAGACGTTAACACATTCAGCAGTTGGCGCATTTTATTAGACCCCAGCAGCTCCGACGGGTTAGGCGGCAGCGGCCCGCAAGCCAACACTTGCAATCCATCAACCTGGGTATCTTGGATCGTATTATCCACCAGGCCGCTCATCGTTGCATCATCTTCATCCCCTTGATACTCCAGCAGCATACTGGTCAGCCCCCGCTTGTTAGGCAATCCAAAAACAGCATGAAGCGCCGGGCGACGTAAATCTGTATCCACCAACAATACCCGGTGCCCGGCCTGGGCCAATACCACCGCCAAATTAGAAGATATCATACTTTTCCCATCACCCGGCGTCGCACTGGTTACCAGCAAAACCTGATTCTTTTCCCCAACCGACGAAAACTGAATGGCTGTCCGCAGCACCCGAAACGCTTCTGATGTAGGCGAACGCGGTTGTGAAATTGTCACCAGCTTCGATTCATCCAATGACTTAATTGCCGCAATTCCCGCCAGCGTAGGCAGTTGTGTCAACCGTGTCAACGTTTCCGGGGTACGCACGGTATCGTCCAAATACTCCAACACATACGCCGCCGACGCCGATAAAACCAAACCAATACCAGCGGCCGTTAAAATGGTGATCATATTATTCGGCTTCACCGGGTTACGCGGCAAAGAGGCCGGTTCGATCACCTGGATCGTATTTGTCGCCCCTTGCTGCGTGCTGCTGCGTAAATTGGCGTAATCCGCTGATAATGTACGCAACGTAACCTCCATCTGGCTGATTTCCGCCTGAATCTTGGCGATCTCCTGAGCGCCAATCGCCTGACCCAACTCCTCCTGCTTGGCAGCAATTTGATTCTTTGTTTCCGTAATTTGCGCCGCATAATCCTGTAGCAATTCATTGGCAAACACCTGATCCTCATCCTCCCTCCCGGTAGGACTGCGTAATATAAGCTGCCGCGCCAGTTCTTCAGCCACAGCCTGCGCACGACGCGGGTCAGTATCCGTCACAATGACATCAATAAAATTAGTGTCATTCAACTGTCGAACCAGAATTGCCTGGGACAAATAGGGCAACCCCAGCGCTTCGGCGGCAGCGTTACGCACCGAAGCCCGCCCGGCAATATCTACGTAAGTAGCCGCAAGCTGACGGATTGTGGAAAATTGTTGGCTGGTCGGATTAGGATCCTCAATGGCTGTGCCAATCATCAGCGTCGTCGTTGAGCGATATTCGGCTACTTGTTGGCGGGTTGCCAGATAACTGGAAACTCCCGCCACAAGCGTTGTTAAAACAATCAGCCACCACCATTTACGTAAAGGGGCAAGATATTCCCGTAATTCTATTTCCATACGTTAACTCATTCGTTTAAGCAGCTTCAGATAGCATAATGAAAATCGTTCTGTTGGGCAGCCATTTCGCGTAATGCTGTGGTCATAAGGTGTCCCAACATAAGATGCAGGTCTTCGACATGTTCAATGCAATCGCTGGGTACATGTAAATTATAATCCACCATTGGCCCTAGTAAACCAGCATCAAAACCGGTAAGGCCAATGGTCACAGCCCCGACCTCATTCGCCAGCTCAATCGCCCGCAGCACATTGGGTGATTTCCCACTGGTTGAAATGCCAATAACCACATCATCAGGCCGAATCAGATTAGCCAGCTGCTGCGCGAATACATTTTCGTAACCTTCATCATTAGCATATGCTGATAATATAGCCATATTATCGGTCAATCCAATCACGCGCAAGAAAGGCGAACCAGGTCGGCGTGTGTTTTTCGCCAGGTCACAAACCATATGTGTTGCTGTAGATGCACTTCCGCCGTTGCCCATGATAAACACCTGGCGCTGATTAAGCCGGGCCTGGTGCAAAACATTTACAGCTTCGTTGATAAGGCTAACGTCTAACTGATCGAGTACAATTTTCAATGTTGCGATGTAATGATTAACGGTGTCCATGTTTTGTCCTCAATTAACATCTTGAGTCTGGCGAATTCCAGACCTCTCTCTGGTGTGTAGGGCGATTTTCAAAATCGCCCTACACTGGAAAAAGCATAAAAATGCCAGTGTCCAGTTAACAGTTATTAAATGGATTATAAATCCTGAGGTAACCGTTCAGCCACCAACAGACTTTTGAAGTTTTGTAGTTGAGTACACAACCACATATGGCGTCAAAACTTCAAAAGTCTCCGGGGAGAGTGAACGCTTATATCCTGAGGGTAGGGTTGTCATATGTCTATCGCTGATAATCAAAGATGACCTTGCTGCCATCTTGTCCTAAATTGAAGGGTAATTCTTGGAGATGCTGAAGGGCATCGCGCACTGGTTCGCGTTTACCGCGCGGACAGTAAAGGAGTAAGAACCCACCGCCACCCGCGCCTGATATTTTGCCTCCAGTGGCGCCTGCGCGGCAGGCTGCTTCGTACATATCATTCAACGTCTTGTTGCTGATGCGGCTGGCTAAACGCTTTTTCAGCTGCCAGCTCTTATCCAGCAAGGGGCCAAGTGCATCTATGTTTCCTTTTTTTAATTCATCACAGGCAGTGTAGGCGATGTCTTTCATCTCGCCTAAAACCATTTGTCTCTGCTGTATATTCGCTTTTTGTTCGGACAAAATGCCATTGGCCTGACGGGTAACGCCGGTGAAAAACAGGAGGAGGTTTTCATTTAGATGGCGCATCGTGCGTGTGTCTAGCTCTATCCGTTCGGTAATAACCTGTCCACTAGTGGTGAATTCCATAAAACGCAGTCCACCGTAGGCAGCGATGTATTGGTCTTGTATGCCGATGGGACTTTTTAGGATGTCGCGCTCGATATAGCAGGCTTCGTGGGCCAGGTCTTCGGCCAGAACGAGTTTGCGTTGGTAAGTATACATGGCATGTAGCGCGCCCACGGTCACGGTGCTGGATGATCCTAACCCAGAGCCTTCGGAGGGGATGTCCCCCATGGTGGTTATTTCAACGCTGTTATTGATACCGGTTAGACGCAGGGCTTCGCGGATGAGTTCGTGCTGGATTTCGTCTACTGTGTCTACCATTTCTGTGCGTGTCCAGCCGACGCGCAGTTTGTTATCGAAGCGGCTTTTGATGGTCACGAAGATGTATTTGTCTATGGCGGATGTCAGCACGCAGCCGCCGTTTTCCTGGAAGTATGCGGGAAAATCTGTACCGCCGCCGAATAAGCTAACACGTAGTGGGGTTTGTATGATTTGCATAGGTTCGTTTCCAATTGGGAGGGCAGGCAGGCGCTATCAGCCGCAGGGTCTTGGCCTGTTAGGCTCTTTCGAATGTTTTCATGGTCTCGCAGTATATTGCTTCCAACCGGGCAGCAATGTTGTTCCAATGGTGTTTGTCTTCGATGTATGCGCGTCCAGCTTGACCGATTTTCTTCTGCTGCTGCGGATTATCGAGCAGGTTAAGGAGGGTGGCGGCGAAGGCTTGGGGATTGTCAGCCACTAACAGGTCATGACCAGGCTGTATGTCCAGGGCAGAGATGGCCTGGGGGGTGGTAACGACGGGGGTGGCGCAAGCCATTGCTTCTAATACTTTGTTTTGGATGCCAGCGCCGTAGGGGATGGGGGTGGCGGCGACTGTGGCCCGGCGCAGATAATCGCGTAAATCGGGCACGGTTCCGGTGACGGTGACGGCCGTATTCTCTCCTAATGCTCTTATTTCCCGTGATGGGTCTTTGCCAACTATCCACAATTTTACGTCAGGACGGCGCGCCCAAAGATGGGGCATGATCTCATTGGCCAGGTACAGCGTCATGGTAATGTTGGCATGGTAGCTCATTTTACCGCTGACGATGATGGTGTTTTTCTCGCGGGAAATAACTGTATCCGGCGCAAAGTAATCTAAATCAACCCCATTGGGTAAAACGGAAATCTTTTGGCCCGCGCCATTGCTGCTCAATGAAGCCAACGCCTGTTTATCTACGGAAGAAGTCACCAGTACGCGATCAAATTGTCTCAGCAGCCATCCTTCATACCGTTCCGTCCGTTTCAATTCAAAGCGGCTGCGCCAGCGCCCAGCCAGATTCTGGCTGGAATCGGCTGCCTGCCGGAACAGATGGCTGATACAATCAACGCTGTCCCACACGACCGGCCAGCGCCCTTGTTCCTTGAAATAGAGGCCATAACGCGACCCTCGTAAATGTTCTACGTGTACCACATCAAACTGAGTCGCCCCATTTAGGAAAGAAATTAGTTCCGGCTGCCAGGAATAAGCGCTTTGCAACGGCCGTCCCCCAGGCAGCGCCAGCAAACAATTCCACATAGACCGCCAGGCAGGCATTGGCAGCGCCCATACCTGGTGAACTCGCTTCTTCAACCTGGCCAGATCATCTCGCTCGGTCTCATTAGTCCACAGTGTCAGAACTGTAACCCGGTTGCCTCGTTCCACTAAAGAACGAATCAGATTATGTGAGCGCGTGCGGATGAGATTGGGCGCGTAGGGAACGACAAATAGAATGTCCATGACTGTCAAATCCGTTACTTACTCCGTAGAAGCCAATACAAATGTTGTGTTGGGGGTGAAATAATCAAAGGTTTTAGATTGCAGCGCCCCGCTGAGACCTGGGTGAAAACCTAGCGTGATCAGCCACTGTTCTTCCTTTTTTCCAATGTTACTCAAACATGCCGCTGTGCAATTTACTAGTCAGATGGTAGCAATCTAATCTTACTGACTGTCTTAAGCGAACCGAAAGAAACGCGACTCCAGGAGTAAGGGCAAATGTCGGTTAACGGGCCAGGTCGTATACGGCGTCCATCTGGCCTAAGACGGCCTGCCAATCATAATGGGTCTCGGCCAGGGAACGGCCGTTCTCGGCCAAATGCCGCTGCAGTGACTTATCCCCCAGTAAGCGCACTGTCGCGGCGGCAAAGCTAACCGCATCGTCGGCAACCAACACTTCGCGGCCATGTACGGCTTCAATCCCTTCCAGGCCAACAGTGGTGGTTACAGCGGGCATGGCGCGGGCAAACGCTTCCAGAAGGCGCACCCGCATTCCACCGCCAGCGCGGACGGGCACAACCATCAACGCCGCCGCTTCCATGTAAGGCGTCAGGTCAGTTACGTAGCCGGTCACTTTGACGGTATCGGGCAACTGGGCCGCAGCTTGCACAAAATCAGTCGGCGGATTTTTGCCGATGATGGTGAGGGTGACGTCTGGCGCTTGCTCTTGCACCAATGGAAATACCTCGTTGAGGAACCAGCGGATGCCATCGGCATTAGGCGGATAATGGAGCGATCCCAGGGTCATGATGTTGGTTGAGGCTGGCCGGCGTCGTGTGGGCTGTAAAGCAGTCGTGTCCACCGCAATGGGAATGACGCTGATGCGCTGCGCGGCTGCGGCCGTCTGACTGTTGGTCACGCCCCGGAGGAGTGAGTCTCGATCCGGTTTGATGACGGCCATGGTATGGTCGAACTGCTCGACCAACATCCCTTCGTATCGTTGGATGCGGTTTTCTTCGATTTTGTAGACCGGTTTGAGGAACCAGGGGGCGTTTTCGCGCATCCGTTCCCAAATGGTCCAAACGGCGTTGTGGGCGTCGAAGATGGTAAACGGCCGTTCCCCCATCCCCAACGCAAATTGTGTCATGGTGAGTTGGTCGGCATGAATCACGTCAAAATCAATGTCTGATAACAGTTGGGAGACAAGCTGACGCATTCCTTTCAAGTCGTCGCGTTCAATGAGAAACGGCCGTCCGGTCACATGACTCCGCAGCCAGTAGCCCACGTCGGCCACGCGGGAGCGGTGAATGGGGACAGCGTGGACGGTTAAACCCAACTGTTCTAATACGGCTATGTGGGGCAGTTCGTCTGGGCGTACAAAGGAGGCCAGGGTCACTTCATGGCCGCGCCCAACCAGGTAACGCAGCACGTGCCAGGTTTTCACACGCGGTCCGGCATCGGGCGGATAGGGAATGATTTGGGTTAAAAATAAGATACGCATGGGTAGTCTTTAGTCTCCAGTGTAACCGTTCAGCCGCCAACAGACTTTTGAAGTTTTGCAGTCGAGTACACAACCACACAGAGCGTCAAAACTTCAAAAGTCTCCAGGGGGGAGTGACGCTTACTCTCCAGTCTTCACAGTCCAGGAAGAGCAGCCAGTAAACGGCCGTAATTCCGGGCCAATTGCAAATTCCTGGCGCGTGCAGACGGCCGCTGCAGCCAGACCAGGGGCGTCAATAACAGTCGGGTGAGTGCGGCCGCGCCCAGGATGAGTTTATAAAGAGCGCCGGCGAAACGGCCGTAATGCTTACGAAAATACATCAACTTGCCCCGATAGAGCTGCATAAACATGTCCGCGGCCACCTGCTTTGTACTCTGCCCCTCATAATGCACTACCTGCGATTGAGGAACCCAAACCAGACGCCATCCGGCCTGCCGCACCCGGTAACATAAATCCACTTCTTCGGAATACATGAAGTAACGGCCGTCCAAAAACCCCACCGTCTCCAACACCACGCGCCGGAATAACAGCGACGCGCCCTTAATCACATCTACATCTCGCGGCACATCCACCGGCCATTGACGCATGTGATATTCGCCAACCGGGTACAAAGCATCCAGATGAAACAGCCGCCATAACTCGCGCCGCAGCAGAGGCGCCGGGTAACAAGAAGTCTGCAATGAGCCATCCGGGTTCAACAGCCGCGACCCGACCGCGCCCACATCGGCGTGCCTTTCCAAATACTGCACCAGCGACTCCAGGGCATCCGGTTTCACTACCGTATCCGGATTCAAAAGCAAAATATACTCCCCAGCGCAGAGCGGGATGGCTTCATTATTCCCCAGGGCAAAGCCGATATTTTCCTCTTTGGCAATGAGTCGAACCTGGGGAAACTGCGCCTGCGCCATTGCCGGGCTGCCATCGCTGGAAGCATTGTCCACAACGATGACCTCGAAACGGCCGTTTGGCGGGTACGCATAAACAGAATCCAGGCAATCCGCCAATAAATCCCGCGTATTCCAACTAACAATAATAATCGAAAGCCTCATTACCAATCTAAATCCTGCTCATATCCCAGCGCAATCAACTGCTGCCCGGCAACTTCCTTAAACTTAGCAATATGTTCCGCATTCAAATAATTCTTCCAATCCCCCGTAATCCCTTTACGAAAGTGGGAACCCGTCTTCTCCTGTCCCGGCTTGCGGCCCGCCGCCCAGATTTTGCGGCCCGCCGACGCACGCTTAAAGCGATTACGATCCACAATCACCTTCGCCAAATTGCCCGTATCATGAATGCCCAAATACGTTAAAATACGGCCAAACTGGGCAATCGGGTCCGCCAACAACTCTTCATATTTGAGGCCAATCATGGCCGCATCATTATCTAACCACGATTGAGCCAGGCGGATCATCACATCCATCCCTGGCAGCCCTTCACGCCCCTCAATACACAGCAGCAGCGCTTCATCATTATTCATATCCTTCATCTGGTCATGCCAGGCGTGGTTTTGGCTCCGCTTCACATGAAACATGCGAGAAACCAACTGATCGCGTGGGTCGCGCACCATCAAAACAACCCGGATGCCTTCCTCCTGCAAAATCGCTTGCAGTTCTGGCGTATACGTATCATGTCCATGCACAACAGCGCCGGGGCGAACAGTATGGTAACGCTGAAGATCGCGTTGAAAATTGCCGACTGAAAAATAACCGGGAATGGACGCGATCATTCTTAACATCCAGGTCGTGCCTGATCTAGGGCTGCCATTGACTAGCGCTTTGGTCTGGGGTTCCTTATTCCCGGCCAACCGGTATTTCCAACAAGCGAGTTCATACTCGATATCTTCACTAGCTCGATTGAGCAACTGCTTTAGCATAAATTCATCCTCGTCATAATTGATAGGTTTAGACCGCGTTTTCCGTAACCGGCCGCCGCCGCGCCAATTTTTCTATAAAGCCAGCCAGGTCTGCCAAAGCAAAAGCCGCAAAAATGATAAACACAGCATCCACCGGCAAACGGTAACGAACCAGCGACCACGATAATACATGAATGCCTGTATAAACCAGTATAAAAAGGTACAGTAATGTTACCGTAGATGATGGGCGACTGAATGTTAGTTTCCTGGCTGACCAGTTGACCAACGGCCGGAAAAGGCCAACCAATATAAATGGCAAAAACAGGCCAAATGAGCCAACGCGAGAGATATTGCTGATCGTACCTGAGGCGGCATCGGGCCAAAATTTGAAATATGCTGGGATACGGCTCAAGCTCAAGCGCACATATCGTCCGGGATCGTCAACGATAAACTGAAGTCCCCGCTCTAACAAGGCACGATCCAGCGCCGCTTCATCCAGCCCCAACAGGTCGGTAGGGATGAGTTTGCCATAGGCGTTGCCCATCTCAGAAGCGGGGATGAAGTGTGTGCCATGAATGGGATGGTTAGCCCAGAAGAAAGCGTACCCGGCATTGGTGTTGAGTAAAACGAAGCTGTTGAAACGGGTGTAGTTGTAAATGGTAAATGGCAAGATGCTCAGGATCAAGATAACCATGACGATGCTGATGGCGATGACGGCGCGCACTGCCTGACGCTGTTTCCAGGCAATGATCAGCAGCCACAGAAAGATGAAGGGGATGAAAAGGAGAAAGAGCTGGCGCAAGAGTACCGTTAGACTCAGGACCAGACCGAGCGCGGCGGCTGTTAGATAGTATCGCCGCTGGGTCGGCCGTTCGACCAGAGAGACAGCCAAAACCAGGCCAGCCATGAGCAGGGTGATGAAAATGGCTTCGGTCATCAATGTGGCCGCATAAAAGATGAAGTAGATGTAAACGGCCGTTACCCCCGCCGCCAGCAGCGGTACACGCGCCAAAAAAGAGACCGATACCAGCATACCTGCCGTCTTCTGTCCCTTGACCCGAAAAGCTGACTGTGCCGCCATAGCCGCCAGACGGTAAGCCAGATACGGCTGCAGCAATCCCACCAGAACAGCCTGAATCAAACGGGCCACAAGCGGGTTTGACCCGGCCACCGCATAAACCGCCGCCAGATAAAACGTATAAATGAAACTCCAGTGCGCTGTGGGCGCGCCGGCGGCCGTAACCGGCCACCAGGCCTCAGCAAAACTAAAACCATGACCAGCTACCACCCGCAGCGCCAGGTTATGATAAGAAATCTGGTCCGCCGCGCCGGGCAGTTCCACGACCGAATTGCCCAAATAAATGGCCGCGCCTATACGAAGGATGACAGAAACAAGCAAAATAATCTTGAGCTTAGGGTCTAGTTCTTTGATACGTTTCATGTTTTCTTAACTTTACCAATTCAAGTCTTGAGCATAGCCTAAATCAACTAGAGATTTCCCAGCCACTGCCTTAAAGATAAGTTTCCGCACGGACGACCACTCCCGCCAATAGCCGGTAGGCCTAAAATTAGTGGGTTTTTCCAGGTGCTGCCAGGTAACTTCCCCCTGGTTTTCCAGCTTTGAAGAACCGATCACGCGAATCTCATCTATTTGTTCATAGGGATAGCGGTCATCATCTAACCCAAACCGGCCACATATCGTTCTAACAAAAACAGCCGGGGTTTCTAGCGCATCTTCATAACGAGCCAAGTAAAAGCTGCCTGATTGGCGAGTTGATAATGCTTCCACTGTCTCCAACACAATCCGGGCGCTGCGATTCCAACGCAAACAAACCTTAAGGAAATTCATCTTTCCCCAGGTTCGCAAAGTTGAATGCACAACGTCACGGCCGTCTCGAACCAATATTAAAAGATTCTCATACGGAAACATGGACGAGAAATAATTAAGGTACTGGACGCTGGGTATTTTTGTCAGAACACGCTGCTGCGGCGGCGCTAAACTGTGCATATGGGCCATCAAAGCCGCGCCAAACAACGGCAAAAAATCATTGGCCCCTAACTTATCCATCCCCATTTTATAAGCCAATCCGAACTTTTTTTGGAGTTGGAGGATATCGCCGGTCAATTGCAACGCCGGCATCTCCCATAACTGGTGCGGGTAAGCATATAAATCAGGATGACGGCGCAGCAATTCGCCCACATAAACCGTTCCCGCCCTGGGCATAATGCCATGAATAATAATGGCCGGCCCGTAGGCTTCACCGCGTATCAACCCGGCCGACCGGACGGCTTGAGGACTCACCTCCTCCCTGGCAGCGACGGTAAATCCTTTTGTTTCAAAAAAGTAATTAAAATACTTCCTTAAATCATTAACAACGAGATCACGGCTATTCACCTGATAAATACCACCTTTCGTAACCACTAACCCTCTTGGAGATTGGCCTGATGATACCAGCTAACCAATTGCAACCCTTCAGGGGGAGGCCTTAATCATTCCAATAAATCATCAAACCTCTGCTGTGTTTTCCCCCGCCGGCTCATCTAATTTATAAATATGATCCAGCGCAACTAATCCCCCCAAGAACAACCAGCCCATCACACTGGCCCGCATCCCTTCTATGCCAATATTGTAAACGAAGGGCAGTACCCAATCCCCTAACATGCCGGCCACAAGCATACCGACAAACCCGCCAAGACAGGCTATCACGTAAGCCTGCTCAAAGCCGCCGGTGGGAACCTTGGGTAACAACCGCCAGCCTAATCGGCCAATCGCCCACATCAGCCACAAAAAGCACGCCAGTCCTAATAAACCGGTTTGGGCGGCAATGTCTACATAATTGTTATGTGAGTTGAATCGGACATACCAGCCTAGAATTGGGAAAAGGGGTGTGTAAAAGCGGTAGTTAGCCGGTCCCAACCCTAAAATCGGATTGACTTTAACGATCTCGCCGACGATGCGCCAGGCTTCTAGTCGAGTTATGGTGCTGTATTCATTGTCCCCAAATATAATGGCGTCATACATGTTCTGGAAAACTCTGAGCATAACGATACTGCCAACGGCCGTTAACGGCAGCGCAATGCGGGGCAGGCCAATCCAGATGATGACGATGACGACCACTACCGGTGGCACCCACCCTGATGACCAGGCCCGACCTTGTATCAGGTTCGTATAAAATATATCGGCCACCACAACGCCCAGCAATAATCGCCAACGCCAATTTAATTTCCGGTTAAATAGAGCCTGACTAAATGAAAGGGCCACTAACCACGTCCAAAACAGGCTCCCGCCCAAAATTTTGCGGTGAAATAAAGGGCGAACGACCTGGCGAATACCAGGGAAAAGCCCAGCAATGACAACAACGGCGCCCAGGCCAAGAAAAAGGTAGGTCATGGCTTTTAGCCAACGAATATCGCGTATTTGATGCGCTGCCAGTAAAAAGGCGCAGAATGAGAGAATGAAGATACCCAGCCCGCCTAATTGAGCATCCATGGGCGCGGGGGATATGGGATACCAGGGGAACTGACCAATGCTGAAGGAGAGAAGGGCAACGGCCGTAAACAGCAAAAGCGGTGGCATCACCGGCGAACGAATCAACGAAATAGCTTGCTTTCGCGCTACCATGTCAATAACCCACAACCCCGTCAAGCCCCCTACTAGAGCGGCGGTAAGGCCCAGGGCCGGTATATTGATTCTGACCAATAAACTGGCGACAATCACCAATAAAATGCCTAATGGCGGCCAATGCAGCAAAATAAGCGCACCGGCAACGATGAGCGGCAGCATTAGAATGAGACGCATATATTGCTCTGGCAGTTTAACGGCAAAAAGAGCGCTGAACAGGAGTACACCGACAATGATGGAAAAACGCAGCCATTGGTTTTGGTGTGCTTTCCACCATCGGGAGATGGTATGCTTTGCGGGGAAATCAAGCAGACTCATTTAATCCCTCACGAAAACCGCGGAACATGTAACTACCTTGTATCCAACGATAAAGCGGCCGGAGTAATTTTGGCGACGGAATTGTCCTTTCTATTAAACTGGTTGTCTGTTCCATTCCCCAAAGCATGATGGATGTCGCCGCCAGCGCCCGTATACTTTTGCGAATAATCTGGCGCGGCGAATCTTGCTTCCAGTCAATAGGCGTCTTGTCATGAAACATGGGAATGTGAGATTGAAGTCCGGGATGTACCTGGAACAGGCGCACGGCCGATTGACCGGCCCGCTGCCAGCGACGGCAGGCAGCGCCCAAATCAGCCAGGGAATAATCCCAATGCTCGCCAACAGCCTGCTCTACTTCGAGTAAATGAAACCCGGCCAGGTGGGAGCGATAACCAAAATCAACATCATCCCAATTGGGCCAACCGCCGGTCGGGTCTTGCAACATACCCAGGTCGAAAAAGTCACTTCGTTTGACGGCCAGAAGCTGGGTGTTGCAGTGGCTGAAGTGAAGGTATTGGTTGGGAAAACGGCCGTTCCCCGCCACCGCCTTATTGGCAACCGCCAATGCATCCTGCGTAAACAACCCCGGCTCCCCATTACTGCGCGAAATTAACCGCCCCATGGCGACAATCCGTTCCCCGCCCAAACAAACCTCGGCCAGCGCCGCCAGCGCCTGCGGCGAAACAGTCACATCATCATCAATAAAAACCAGCACGTCCCCCTGGCTGTGCTGGGCGCCAAAATTACGGGCGATTGTCGCCCCTTCATTTTTCTTGCGTAAAAACTGAAACTCGAACGGGAATTGTCGGCTGCTGATGGCCTGCGTATCTGTCGTTGATCCATCGTCAACCACAATGACTTCAAATTCAGCCGCCGGCAAGGTTTGATGACACAGGCTGTTTAGCCCTCGCAGCACGGCCTCCTGGCGATTGTAGTTGGGAATAATGACACTGACTAACATATTTAACCGTCTGCGCCGGCCGCTCGCTCCAGAACAGGCAATAATTGAGCTAAATGTTTATCGCTAGTGTAGTTTTCTTGAACGTAGCGACGGCCGTTTTGCCCCATCTTCTCCGCCAGATCAGGATTTTGTAACAATTGGTCCAGCCGAGCCGCCAACTGCTGCACATCGCGCGGCGGAACCAAAAATCCATTGTGCCCATCCCGCAACCAATCGGAAATACCACCCACATCAAAGGCTACCACAGGACGGCCGTTCGCCATCGCTTCCACTCCCACCTTACCAAACGGCTCGGCCATAATCGTGGGCATCGCCGTAGCCACACTGCGCCGGTAGGCCGTTTGCAGCGCCTCTGGCGACAACCATCGCGCAAATTGAACCCGTCCAGCCACCCCCAACTCCGCCGCCAATTGTGTATAGGACAGGCGCAAACTGCCATCTCCGGCAATAACCAGCGTGCAGGGCGTTTCCATCTCGCGCAAAGTCCGCAGCAGATAAGGCACGCCTTTCTCATATTCCAGACGGCCGGCAAAAAGAATGGTCGGGTTTTCTCGATCGGGCGCAGAGTGTGTCCATGTAGTTTGGTCAAGAATGGGGGGCAAGATGTCAATTCGGTCAGGAGCGATGCCATTCTGAATCATCAAATCCCGCATGTACTGGCTGCCTACAACCACGCCGGAAAGCGCCCGGTACGCGGCCAAATAGCGTTTTGTTTGCCGCATAATACGGTATACGCTGCGCGGATGACGGGCGCTGGCGCATTGGCGTAAATAAATCATGGGGACGCAGCCCGGCCCATAAGCGCGTGTGCAGATTTTGTCGCCCCGCTTGTATAATTTTCCCCAACCGGGACAAATAGGGTAGAAGATGTGTACATAGCCAACGGATGGGGCCATCTGGGAAGCAAGCTGCATCAATTGGGAGTCATACACATCGTGCATATAAATGACAGACGGCCGTTCCTGTTTAATAATCTCGGCTGCCGCTTCCCGGTCTCGCGCCGCATTAGCAGTCACCGGTACATGGTAGATAGAGGGATCGGCCGTATTAGGAGTCAGCGGGTGTTTCTCCCGATAAATTAGCGCATTTTCATGGCCATGCAATGCCAGTTGGGGAAGCAAAGCAAACATATACATTTCAATGCCGCCAACCGGAGCATATGTATTTACCATGTGCAATATCTTCATTCTTTACTCAATGCACGCCACGCCGTGAAAAATAATTAATGGCCTGTTTAAGGTGACACCTATCGAAAAAGTGGTAACGTGGGCGAACACATCGCGATTCCCATCAGGACTAATTGAGAAGCAAGTGGTATTTTATGAAGGCGACTGAACACCTAAACGACGTAAAACCCGTTGTATGTTACGGACATAATATTTGATGTACCATGTAGAAACTTTCACTGGCACATTCGATATAGCCCGCTTAAATCCCCCCGCTTCATAACGATAGTTAAAGAACTCCATAATATCTGGATATTGTTTCAATATTTCACTGATTTCCAAAATGTCCGCATCGGATAAATTGGCGATTTGTGCGGCATTGAAGTTTGTAATGGGGCGAGAAACATTCCCGTAGACTGACTTGCGCACTGTCGAGAAACTAGAATCCAAGGTTTCCAGTTCTGGAAAAAAGTGCAGCATATTTTTTATGATTTCAGATGGATTTTCGGTAAACTCTTCGTACGTAAAATAAATAACCTTCTGTAAGCCATTGATGTTCTTTAACTGATGTTGAGCATGATCAATCCACCGTTTAGCCAAGTCGCTGTAAGACCAACCTTTGAGATATTTTCTCTTAGAGCCTTCGCAGTACGCATATGGATTTCTCATCATTATGACGAAATAAGAGTTTGGGAAAACTTTTTCAATCTCAAAAGCACGCATCAAATTAGGCGGGCTTTTTTCTAGCAAAATTGGCTTGTTTAAGTTCCACTCCTTTTCCCACTCCGTCTTAATTAGTTCCCACGGGAACTTTGTAGTAGAACTCCAGGGGTCGTTGTTCATGATATCACGTACCCCTTCAAGGTATTGCCCTTCCCCTGGCAGTACAGAAACATGGGGAGAAGTCTGCAAAAACTGCCACAATACTGTTGAGCCAGAATTATGCGAGCATAAGACAAATAAATGCTTTTTCATATTTCGATTTTCTCCTAAAAGCCCACGCTACTCAAGGTATCCTAGCCCACGCAAACGACTCATCATTTCATCATCAAGTTCCGGTTCGGCAATCGTTTCCACAGGCCTCGTTTCGTTCATTTGCTGCAGGCGTTCTTCAATAAATACTTGAAGTTCCTGAATAAGTTCCGGAAATTTCGCAATTACGTTGTTCGTTTCCCCAGGGTCAATACGTAAATCGAATAGTTCTGGGTCTTCCGGGGTTTGACTGTCCCATATGTATTTGAAACTCTGCGTTCTGATGGCTATGATGTGCCAATGGTCACGCCACATTTCGCTAATGGAAACTGTCGGTTGGTACTCGGCTTCGTTTCCAGTCCATAAAGGAGACATGCTAACCCCAGCCGTGTTTTCCGGTAGTGGACAGCGGCAGAGTTCCAGGAGAGTGGGCATAAGATCAAGCAATCTGACCTGACGTGTAACAACCCGACCGCCCTCATTACCAGGCAGTTTGATAATAAGTGGAACGATCAAGATTTCATCGTGGAGGTTGTTTTCGAAGTGACCCCAACGGCCGTGTTCCAGGAATTCTTCTCCATGATCTGAAACAACGACGATAATGGTGTTCTCAGCCAGGCCTGTATCTTCCAGGTAGTCAAGCAGCCGCCCCACCTGAGCGTCTGTATAGGCTATCGCCTCTTCATATAGGCGGATGTAATATTCTCGTTGTTCCGGGGTGATGGTTTCTCTGCCAAAAGCAACCCGATGTAAATGGGCGCGGTCACGCCATGCCTGGGCAATCTTGACGGGGTCTTTTAATGTTTCTTCTTGGTGATACGGCCAATGGACATCCATGTAGTGGAGCCAGGCAAAAAATGGCTCATCCTGGACTTGCGCGAGCCACTCGAAAGCATTGTCGGTTAGTTTTTCGGCCGTCACGTAGGTTTGGGCTGGCCGGGTTTGTATGCCTAGCCACCTGGAAATGGCATGAGTTATAGGCATTCTTAATAGCCGCTGACCACCTTTTATTTTGAATAGAAGCGGGTCAGACTCGGCCGGTTCAATATCTAAAAAATAGTGGAAATCACGATTGTAGCCGTAGGCGCGGCTTAACAAGGGACTGGTGGAAAAGCCGCCGGTTGTGTAACCATTTTGAACAAATGATGCCAGGGGGGACGGCCGTTCCCCAGCCAACGCCCCCAAACAGCCGCCAAACATCGAGGCATAGGTGGAAGTCATCATCACCGGAAAAGCGGCCTGCGTCCATGACCCTCCGGTAATTGCCTGAGCAAAGCGAACCCCTTGTTCAGCTAAACGATCCAGGTTGGGGGTTAACGGCCGTTCATACCCATAACACCCCAATCTATCGGCGCGCAACGTATCAATCGTCAGCAAAATAACATTTGGTTTATTCAAAACTGTTCTCCGTCAACAACCTGTTCAAAATATAGTTCCAGTTCATCAATCATGCGCTCCAACGTAAACCGGGCCGCAACAGTACGCCGGGCGGCCTGAGCCAGTTTGATACGCCAGGCGGCATTATTTAGAACCGAACCAATCTTCTCGGCCAGCATAAGCGCATTTTCAGCCTCAAAAACAAGCCCGTTTTCGCCATCTTGCAAAATCTCCGGCGTACCGCCTGTGGGTGTGCCAATCACCACCAGGCCGCAAGCCATCGCTTCCTGCACCATCCGCGCCAACGGTTCCGCCCAAGCCGAGGGAAACAGCAGCACATCATGTTCTGCTAACACAACCGGCATCTGTTCCCGTGGCACGCGCTGGCAAAACGCCACCCATGTTTCCAACCCGGATGTCTGCGCTAAATGGCGCAAATGGGCCTCATAAGCCGGTGTGCCTTCGCCCACAATTGAAAGAAGCGCCTGGGCGTCCGGCTGCCGCTGTTTCAAGTGCGCCAATCCCTCAATGATTGTATGCACCCCTTTGTCCGGAGAGAGGCGGCCCGCATAAAGCAACCGCATCGGCAGCGCCGTCTCTTCCAGGTGGCGCATAGGGAAATGGGTCAAATCAATCCCGTTATGGACGACCCGCGTCCGCTCACGAGGAATCCCCGCACGGCTCACAATCTCATCTTGCAAAAAGGCGCTGACGCACAAAACCAAGTGAAAATCCAATTGATTACGCGGCATTGTGGATAACAAGAACCGCTGGGCCACTGCGCCGGCGATGCGCTTGGGCCATCTGGCCCAGGGCTTGGCGGGGACGTTCTGCCAGAAGGCGGTATGCGCGTCCAACTCGGCCGGCCAATAGCTGGCCATGTAATAAACAACCCGGCCCGGACACAGCCGCTCGGCCATCTTGACAACAGAGCATGATAAATTCCACATGCCGTTCACATAGATGATATCAGGGGAGAAATCGGCAATGGTCTGGCTCATCACGCGCTGATTATCGGCTTCATGGCGGCGCTGGGTTAGCGAATAGCGAAGATGATAGTGAACATGATCTAAACTTTCCAGGTGTAGTGCGCGACTTATTTCCGGCTCTGGCGCTGCGAGTTCATCGCGCCGGTAATTGCTGGTTAAGATATGCACAGCATGGCCACGTTCCTGCAAGCGCAGGCTGACATCGTGGGTCAATTGCCCCCACCCGCCTAATTCAAAGGGGGGAATATAGTTAGACACAACAAGAATACGCATTCATTCTCCGCCAAATAGCTCAAACACGTTGATCACGCCTGTTAAATGATACGCCATCGTTTATGCAGCGCCCAAATTCCAATGACCAGGCTTAAGAGTATGAGGGACAGGACGGATGCAAACCCAATAGCCTGTCCAAGCCCCGGCGATTCTGACGGCAGTTTGGCGTCAATTATTAAACTTTCAGGTAAGGGTGTTGTGGCAACGGCCGTTACCTCCAACTCAGACTGTGGCGCGGGCACAGGCGTAGGAAAAGGGGTTGGCAGAGTCGATACAAAGGAAATATCATCCAGATCACGAACCATCGCATACAACGGCGCATCGGCATCCGACGTGGTCCGGAACGTCATAATCAATTTATTGTCCGAAGTAATCGCCAAACGCACATAATGCGGATTCGTGGCAATAGGCACATTGATTGGCGCCAGATACGCCCAGGATTCCCCATCCCAGTAAGCGTGCCAGATAGCGCGCGGATGCCGAATATGCGAAGCAAAATGGAGTCGCCCCAACGCATCAACGGCCGTGCCATCCCCGGCGGCCTGTCCATGCAAAGCGCCAAAAATACGCGCCGTCTCTCCCCAGGTTTCGCCACGATCCACCGAATAACGATGTTCACGATTCGTCCTAGACGTGCCGGCCCAAATAACATGTATCGTATCGCCTTGAGCGGTGACACTGGGAACAGGCATACGCACTTCATCCTCTGTTTCATCAGCCTCATCAATGGTGAAAGGGTCTGACCAGGTTAAGCCGCCATCAAACGAATGTGCGTAACGTACCCACGTATTGAGTACAGCCTCCACATCCATGTAAGACCAGACTAAATGCAGGCCGCCCCTTTCATCAAGGGTAAAATCAAACGCATGAGGCGCATGTTTAAGCGGAATATCCGGGTCAAGCCAAACCGGGAACGACCAGGTCTGACCCTGATCCTCGGAGCGCATGTAATACATACCCGGTTCCCGGCCATAGAAATTGGAATAAACAATATGGAGAATCCCCTTAGAATCTACCTGCAAGCCAACCTTAAAAGCCGGTACTTGAATTTGTATTGGCTTTGACCATTTTTGAGCCGACAAAGCATCGTTAGCCGGCGCGCTGCTGTAAAATATGGGACCGCTGTTCCCCTGAGTCCAGGCGAGATGTAAAAACCCTTGTTTATCAATAACAGGCGCAAGATTGCCAATACTTTGAACGCTTAGCGGCGCCATGAAAATATCTACCGGTTCCGACCATATCTCGCCGTCAAAACGAACATAAAAAATGATAAAACTGGTATCATGCGTTTCAACCCAAAAAAAATGCGTATAACCGAATCGGTCAGCCACTATGTACCCTTCCGATAATTCAACGCCTTCACTGGATAGACGATAGGGGGCCGACCATCCCTCTTCGGGCGCCTGCGCCCGTGTTAAACGGCTGTTAAAATAGAGGAACAATCCAGCACAAATTACTATGAGCGCTATTTTATATCGCTTATTCATCGCATTTCCCCGGTACAACCGGCCATTTCAACCGCTTCATAAGCTACAACACACTCTCATAAATCGCTTCCAGTTGATGGATGTAATGTTCCCAGGAATGTTGTTCAACTGCCCGTTTTAATGCATTTTCCCCCAATCGTTTCCGTTCGGCGGGGTCATTTAGTAAGGCAGTCAACGCCTCGGCAAATTCTGGCGCATCACCTGGCTCGACAATCAGCCCATTTTGACCGTTTTGAATGATCTCGGCGATTTGTCCAGCGCCGGAGGCTACAACAGCCTTGCCGGCGGCCATATATTCAAATAATTTCAAAGGGGATCCCCAAAATTCTGTTGAAAAGCGCGGGTAGGGCGCAACACAGATATCGGCCGCCCGCAGATAGGAGGGAATTGTTTCATGCGCCACCGGCCCGGTGAAAATAACAGCCTTTTCCAGGCCACATGCCGCCACTTTCTTTTCGATTATCGGTCGGGTCTCGCCATCGCCCACTAAAAGCAGCCGGGATTGAGGCGCTTTTTGCCAGGCCAAGCGGAAGCTGTCTACGAGCATTTCCAGCCCATGCCAGGGATAAAAACCGCCGATGAATAAGATAACGGCCGCTTCTTCTAATCCCAGTCTGGCGCGAATAGCGGCATGATCCTGGCCTGATTGGAAGAATTGAATGTCCACCCCATTGGATAGAACCGTGATTTGTTCTTCGGGAATATGCCATTCAGCCACAAAATGTCTTTTGGCTGCCGGGCTGACACAGGTAAAAGCGTCGGCCGTGCGAAAGTTGAAGTTAGCCATCCAGGTGGCGAATATTTTGCGAATGCCCGTTAACGGTTTGCCGGCGTAGGCCAGTTCAAACAACTCGTCTGCATCCAGGGAGAGTACGTAGGGCTTACCCAGGCGGCGGCAAGCCAGCGCGGAACCGATGGAAAAT
>JAJRYT010000139.1 GCA_024275635.1 Chloroflexota bacterium
ATATTCGTACTCGAGTAAAGTTGCATTGACTAAAATCAGATTCTCACTCTGGTTACAAAATTATCTGGAAATATTTCTGATTTCGAATTTTGTACAAAGTCGAGCTAAGGGTTCGTTCAAAATTAACTTTGCAGTTTGCTGATAATTGGTACTGGTAATTGGTAATTGGTAATTGAGTAATTGGGTAATTACCAATTACCTAGTTACAATTTTTCAAACGCCAAAGTTATAAACGAACGTGCTCTAAGCAAATTAAACAGTGATATAGAAACCGAGTTTGCCAAACTCGGTTTCTTGATGATTAAGCGATGTTTGATTCTTTAACGGAACGTCAGGAAAAAATTTTGGGTCTGGTGGTGCGCTATTACATTGAAACGGGCGCGCCCATCGGGTCGAGTACGCTGGTGAAGCAGCATGAACTGGATGTGAGTTCAGCGACTGTGCGTAATGAGCTGTCTGCCCTGGGCGAGATGGGCTACCTGATGC
Source organism: Chloroflexota bacterium (assembly GCA_024275635.1). Taxonomy (GTDB): domain Bacteria; phylum Chloroflexota; class Anaerolineae; order Promineifilales; family Promineifilaceae; genus JACKCC01. Next base: position 487 of record JAJRYT010000139.1, read on the forward strand.
AGCTGCACACATCGGCTGGTCGTATTCCGTCAGAGCTGGGATATCGTTATTTTGTGCAAAAATTGCTGGGCGAGTTTCTTTTGCCGGTAGATGAGCGGCAGATGATCCGGCATCAATTTCACCAGGCGCGGTTGGATATGAGCCAATGGATGCGTCTGGCGGCGGCCATTTTGGCGCGGACTTCTCACGGAGCCAGTTTTGTCACCGCCCCACAAATACGGCCGTCTCGCTTCAAGCACGTTCAACTCATATCTACCCAGGGCCGGTTGGTCTTGATGATATTGGTGTTGTTTGGCGGCGAGGTGAACCAGCAAATGCTGACGCTGGCCGAACCCTTGCCCCAGGCTCAGTTAAGCGCCGCCGCCGAGCGGCTCAACGGCCTGTTTGAAAATGCCACAAATGATGATATAGCCGCTCAGGTCAATCAATTAAACCCGCTGGAGCAAGAAATATCCCGCCTGGTGTTGGAAGTTTTGCAGCACAGCGACGCCCAAACGATCCGCGATATTTACCGCGACGGTTTAATCAATCTGATAGAAGATAAAGGCACACGTCAGGCGGTACGGGTATTGGAAGAACGAACCCTTATGGCCAATGTATTGACGGAAACACAGCCGCCTGACGCAACAGGCGTGCAGGTGGTGATTGGCGGTGAAGGGCGTTGGGAAGAATTAAAGGACTGTACGATCATCCTGTCTCGTTATGGGGCGGTCGAACAGTTTAGCGGCACGGTCGCGGTGATTGGTCCGACGCGCATGGCCTACGGCCGTAATGTAGCCGCCGTGCGTTATGTGGCCGATTTAATGAGCGGGTTTGTCTACCAATACTACATGGAAGACTTGAGTCTGGATTCGTAACTCAGTGAGAGTCCGGAGAGTGATTGTCGATTTGAAGTTATTGGTTCTTCGTTATTGGTTTGGTTTTAACAACCAATAACCGGTGACTAATGACTCAATGTCATTAAGTTAACGAATGATGTTCCGCGTTTTTTTAGGCAACAGCGAATTTTAGTAAGGTGAATTTTGGTGAGCGAAAAGACAAAAGATGAAGTAGAACAACGGGAAGAAGAGCCAATTATTGAGCTGGCAGAAGAGGAAACGGCCGTGGCCGACGCAGAAGAAACAGAGCCGCTCTCCCTCGAAGAGCAGCTAAACGCCGCGCAAGCCGAAGCTGCCAAAAACCTGGATGGCTGGATGCGCGCGCAGGCCGAATTTGCCAACGCCCGCAAGCGGATGGAAAAACAACGCGCCGAGACATACCTCAACGCTACTGCCAATATGGTCACCAAACTGCTGCCGGTTTTGGACGATTTTGAGCGGGCGTTAGACACTGTGCCCGCCGAGATCGCCGAGAACATCTGGCTGGAAGGTATCCAACTCATGCAGCGCAAACTGCTAACTATCCTGGATGAATTGAACATCAAGCCGATAGACGCAGTAGGTCAGCCATTTGACCCCAACTTCCACGAGGCCATCATGCAAGAGCCGGCCGATGCGTATGAAAGCGGCATGGTGAGCAAAGAGCTGCAAAAAGGGTACCAATTAGGCGATCGGGTGATACGGCCGTCCCTCGTATACGTGGCCGAGTAAACAACACAACCATACAAATACAATTCATATTTTATACCGTGCATTTCATACGTAAATCCAATCTTTATCCTTTACGGTAAGATGCACAACCTAAACAACACAACAAAAAAGAGACTTTTGAAGGATTTTCCTCTGAAAAAGGGATTCTGAAAACAAAAACTTCAAGAGTTCGAAAGTGAACATAAGTGAGGATTAAATAAACATGGGCAAAATAATAGGAATTGACTTAGGAACAACCAACTCGGCAGCGGCCGTTATGGAAGGCGGCGAACCCGTCATTATCTCCAGCGCTGAGGGTGATCGCCTATTCCCCTCCATCGTGGCCGTCAACTCCAAAACCGGCGAACGCCTGGTAGGCAAAGTCGCCAAACGGCAAGCCGTCATCAATGCACAAAACACCATTTTCTCGGTGAAACGGTTCATGGGACGCAAATACGATGACCCGGAAGTGGTACGCGCTCGCAAATACGTATCATATGATGTCCGTAAAGCGCCCAACGGTGATATCCGTGTGGTGATGAACGAACGCGAATATTCCCCGCCGGAAATCTCAGCCATGATTCTGCAAAAAATCAAAACCGACGCCGAATCATTCCTGGGTCAACCAGTGACACAAGCTGTCATCACCGTTCCCGCCTATTTCAACGACAGCCAGCGCCAGGCCACCAAAGACGCCGGTAAAATCGCCGGTCTGGAAGTTTTGCGTATCGTCAACGAACCAACGGCTTCCTCCCTGGCTTATGGCCTGGGCAGCGACAAAGACGAAGTGATTGCTGTTTACGATCTTGGCGGCGGTACATTCGATATTTCCATACTAGAAGTGGGCGATGGCGTTTTTGAAGTGAAATCCACCAACGGCGATACCTTCCTCGGCGGCGATGACTTCGATCAAGCAATAATTGATTGGGCGGCCGAGCAGTTCAAAATGGACCAGGGTATAGACTTGCGTAACGATCGCCAGGCGCTGCAACGCTTACGCGAAGCGGCGGAAACAGCCAAGATTGGCTTATCCACGACCATGCAAATGGAATTGAATCTGCCCTACATCACAGCCGACGCTACTGGTCCCAAACATCTCAATCTGACCCTGACACGGGCCAAACTAGAGCAATTAACGGCCGATCTTATCCAACGCTCCATCGAACCCTGCCGTCTGGCCCTGAAAGATTCCGGATTGTCCCTGTCCGACATCACTCAGGTTGTGCTTGTCGGCGGTATGACCCGGATGCCGGCCGTTCAAGAAGCCGTGAAGAAATTCTTCGGCCGAGAACCGCACAAAGGCGTCAACCCTGATGAGGTCGTCGGTCTAGGCGCGGCCATCCAGGCTGGCGTGTTGGGCGGCGATGTGAAAGATGTGCTGCTGCTGGATGTCACTCCGCTGACCTTGAGCATTGAAACATTAGGCGGTGTGTCCACACCCTTAATCGAACGCAACTCGACCATCCCCACCAAGAAAAGCCAGGTGTTCTCCACCGCTGCCGACAGCCAGACACAGGTAGAAATCCACGTCGTGCAGGGCGAACGACCCATGTCGACCGATAACAAGAGCCTGGGCCGCTTTATTCTCGACGGCATTCCGCCGGCGCCGCGCGGCGTACCGCAAATTGAAGTCAGCTTTGATATTAACGCCGATGGCATTTTGAATGTAATGGCCAAAGACAAAGCGACCGGCCGTGAACAGGCGATGCAAATTGTGGCCTCCGGCGGCTTGGACGATGCCGAGATTGAGCAAATGGTGAAGGATGCGGAGCAGTTTGCCGCCGACGATGCGAAACAAAAAGAGGCTGTCGAAGCCCGCAATACGGCCGATTCTTCCGTTTACAGTGCGGAGAAGTTCCTGGCCGATAACGGCGAAAGCCTGCCTGAAGCTCAGAAAGCGGCCGTACAGAGCCAGATTGATGCCGTAAAGTCGGCGCTGGAAGGCGGCGATACAGCCGCGATGCAAGCGGCAACTAATCAATTGCAAGCGGTCATGCAAGAAGCTGGCGCAGCCATGTACCAACAGCAGCAAGCCGCCGCCGGTGGCCCAGATGGCGCAGCCCCTGGCAGTGATGGCGATGGCGGCGGCGCTGAAGAAGATGTCATTGAAGGCGAATTTAGCGAGTAGTAAACAAGCAAGATTGCAAGATTGCAAGAACGCAGGTTTGCAAGTAAGCAAGTGGCGGGTACTCCCTCCACTTGCTTTCTTGCGTACTTGTACATTTTAATCTATGTCCAATAAACGAGATTATTACGATGTATTAGGTGTTCCCCGTACGGCGACGAAGGATGATATGAAAAAAGCCTTTCGTCGTCTGGCCCGCCAATATCACCCGGATGTGAATAAAGAGAATGATGCCACAGAACGTTTCAAGGAAGTGAATGAAGCGTATGAGGTGTTGTCTAACGAAAAAATGCGGGCGACTTATGATCAGTTTGGCCACGCCGGGGTACAAAATGGGGGCGGTCATGGATTCTCTGGGTTTGAAGGCGGGTTTGGTAATGTGGCCGATATTTTTGAAGAGTTTTTTGGCGGCAGCTTCGGTGGCGGCCGCCGCCGCCGTCGTGGGCCAAGACGCGGCCAGGATTTGCAATATAGGCTGACTATTTCGTTTGAAGAGGCTGTTTTTGGCGCGGAGAAGGAAATTGAGGTGACTCGCCCGGAGATTTGCCCCGGCTGCAACGGGTCGGGCGCAAAAGCAGGCGCCGCGCCGATTGCCTGTACGAATTGTAACGGATTGGGTCATGTGCGCCGGGTTCAACAGTCTATCTTAGGGCAGTTTGTCACGGAAGCGCCCTGTCCAACTTGCCAGGGAACGGGCGAGTTGATCCCAGAAGTATGCGAAACGTGTCATGGGCAAAAGCAAATCCAGCAAACGCGCACGCTAAAGGTTAAAATTCCGGCCGGTGTGGATAATGACACCCAAATTCGCCTGACTGGGGAAGGGTCGCCGGGCGCTAATGGGGGGCCGCCAGGTAACCTGTATGTTGTCCTTTATGTGCGTAAACATCAATTCTTCCAACGGCGGGGCACTGATGTCTGGCTTGATCTGCAAATTAATGTGGCGCAGGCGGCGCTGGGCGATGAAGTGATGGTTCCGACGCTGGATGGTGAACAGACGTTGATTATCGAACCGGGTACCGAGTCCGGAAAAGTGTACCGGATACGGGGGTTGGGCGTACCGCGTTTGGACCGGCGTGGTCGTGGCATACCTATGGGACGAGGCGATCAGCATGTATTGATTCATGTGTCTATCCCTACGAAGCTAACGCCGGAACAGGAACGGTTGTTCAAAGAGCTTTCTCTCACGTTGGGGAAAGAGGTTATTCCGCAGCAAGGTAAGGGTATTTTTAGCCAGTTGAAGGATGCTTTTTTTGGTAAAGCTTAAGTTTTATGTACTGGCTTGAAGTTAGTGTTATTACGGATGGGGAGGGGGCTGAGGCGGTGGCTGAGGCGTTACGGCCGTTTACCGACAATGACAATGTTGTGTTGGAACAGTTGGGGGATGAGACAAGTCCTGATCCGGATGCGCTGGAAACGGCCGTTGCCGTCAAAATCTACATCCCCGAAGAAGACGATTCCCCAGAACTACGCCGCCGCCTGGAAGAACTGCTGTATCACATGGGCCGTCTCTATCCTCTTCCGTCGCCCACTTTTCGTGAATTAGCTGAAGAAGATTGGGCTAATGCGTGGAAAGTCCATTATCATCCATTTCGCATAGGCCGTAAAATCTGGATTCAACCGAGCTGGCTTGAGCAGTCGCCGGCCACTCCGGGTCAAGACGGCATCCGTTCTGGCGATGTGGCGCTGACTTTAGACCCAGGGATGGCCTTTGGAACCGGGCTGCACCCCACAACGCAAATGTGCCTGCTGGCGCTGGAGGAATTGGTGCGGCCAGGGATGACCGTTTTAGACGTTGGTACCGGCTCGGCGATATTGGCGATTGCGGCGGCCAAATTAGGCGCGCAATCGTTGTTGGGGATTGATACCGACAAGTTAGCGGTGCAAGCGGCGGCAGACAATGTCGCCAAGAATGGGGCGTCGGATCGAATTGTTATCCGGCAGGGGACGTTGGATACGATAACGGAACGCGACTGGGATATCGTAGCCGTCAACATCTTGGCCCCGGTGATCATTGGCTTGTTTGAGCGGGATGGGCTGCTAGATTATGTGGGGGAAAACGGCCGTCTTATTCTGAGCGGTATTATTGAGGAACAGGCGGCGGGCGTGGGAACGGCCGTTGCCGCTGCTGGCGGGCAGATTATTCAAACATTCAACGTACGCGATTGGGTTGCATATGTTGTCAGCCGATAGCTGGAAGCAAAAAACAAAAACGCCACAAACACAAACATTGTGACGTTTCCAATACCAACTATAGTCGGCTATATTCTGTTGGTAGAATTGAAGAGAGACAGCTCACCTGTTGCGGGGAGTGCGTTGTTTACGATAGCGATATGTAATACGCCCTCGGCTCAAATCATACGGCGTCATTTCCAGACGAACGCGATCACCTAACAAAATGCGGATGTAATACTTACGCATTCGGCCCGATAAATAAGCCAAAACCTTATGCTCATTATCCAGTTCAACTGTGAACTGAGTGTTGGGCAAAAGTTCAACCACTGTTCCTTCAACTTCAAGTTTATCTTTATTCGCCATATATTCCTACAAAATTACCGGCGCATACTTTGTTTGCGCCGCACCCGCCGGAGAGCCTTTTTCTTTTCGATTCGCCGCATTTCACTCTTGGAAACATGCCACCGTTTTTGCCGAATAACGCTCATCGTACCGGCTTTGGTGACACTTTTTCGAAACCGCCGGAGCAAACTCTCATCGGTTTCGTTAGGCATTAATGTTACTTGTGGCAGACCAATCACCTCCTACTTTGATGATTTGGGTTAGATTTATATTCGTGTAGTTTTTTTATTCTTCTTCACTGCTGTCCGCTGCGGTCTCTGCGGCAACTGCTTTAGCCTCAGCAACCGCGTTAGCATCCACGCCATCTTCGGTAGCGATGTCTGCTGCTACCGCTTCGACCGCTTCTTCTGTTTCAACATCGGGCGCATCTTCACTTTCTTCGTGCGTTTCAATTTCGCGCTGCGCCATCCATTCAATTTGTTCGTTCGCTGTTACCGCCCGCAAACTTAACCCCATCCGTTGGCGTTTAGGATCAATGCTTACAATTCGCAATAAATGAACCTCATCTTCTTGCATGACTTCATGAGGGTCTTGAATATTGCTGCGCGAAAGTTGAGAAATGTGTAACAGACCTTCAACGCCAGGTTCGATTTCCGCGAATGCGCCGTAATCAACAATGCGCGTAATGGTTCCCTCAACAAGTTGGTGAACGGCGTACCGTTCTTCAACAGTTTCCCAGGGATTAGGCAGCAACCGTTTGCGACTTAAGCTGATCCGTTGTTCCTTCCGATCAAGGCGGAGTACATAAACCTCGATCTCATCGCCTACACTAACCACCTCGCGCGGGTGGGTAACGCGATGCCAGGCCAGTTCTGAAATGTGAACCAGACCATCAGCTCCGCCTAAATCAACAAAGATGCCAAAATCACGCAGACCGCTGATACGGCCTTTAAGAATGGCTCCTTCTTCCAGGCTGTTGAGCAGTTCTTGTTTACGAACTTCTTCCCATTCTTTTTGGGCTTCGCGCTGTGAAAATACCAAACGACGGCGACGACGATCTACCTCAATAATTTTGAGGGGCAATTTCTCGCCGCGCAGCTTGGCCAACCGCTGTTGACGTTTACGATCGCCCATGCCTGGGGTTAAATCTTTGAGGTGTGAAGCGGGAACAAACCCGCGTAACCGACCAAACGGCACGATTGCGCCACCCTTGTTGTAACCGATGACTTCGCCTTCAATGATCTCGCCACTCGCCATTAGCTTTTCAGCTTTAGTCCAGTCCTGGTTAAGACGGGCTAAATTGATAGATACCTTCAAACTGTCTGGCTCTGACGCACTTAGAATGTATACATCAATTTCGTCATTGACTTTGAAACTGTTTCGTTCCTCCGGATCGAGTTTGCTCAAATCCATTGGCGGGACGAGGCCGTCCCGTTTTAGTCCCAGGTCAACAATGATGTCTTGATCGTTAATGGCTACGATGATACCCTTGCGGATTTCACCTACTTTGGGCAACTGATAATCATGTTGTTCCAAAAGCTCTTGGTAAGAGTCTGTCGTTTCTTCGGTCATGCGTATAAAATCTCTTTCTTAGAATGATTTTGCTGTATTCAAACAAAAACTCGGCCGTCGTATGAATTACTGACACAGCCGAGTTGGATGTTTGTAACTCAATTTACAGCCGTTTTTCTGATATTGGGCGTTATCCTTATTATTTGAGTTAATTAACAAATCTAGAACGATATTAAAGATTTGCCAATTAATTTCCCATATATGCTACGGTCGAAAAATAACTTCCCTCTATTAACTCAGCCTGAGGATTATAACTGGTGAAAATAGCCTTGTCAATTCCTTTTTAACCTGAGTTTAGTAGGAGGGTGTTTTTTGAAGTTTGCGGGGTTGTTTTTCGATGAATTGAGGGAATGGGGGGGGATTTTTGTTGCGATTAGACCTTTCATGTACTATGTGGAGTGGCTATGTTTTACTGCAACCTGGAAAATGAAGCCGCGTATAGCTTATGTTGGAAATAGCGGGAGCAATGAGGGTTTTATGTTTAAGCAACTTTTTCGGCGCGATAAGAGTGAATCTGGTGTGGGCAACGGCCGTTCCACTTCCACCGCCGCTCATTTAATTGACTTGACAAATGTCGTCAAAGCTTACGAAACGCCCGTTGGCGATTTCATTGCCCTCAAGGGCATTGATCTTCAGGTAGACCCAGGGGAGTTTGTGGCTGTCATCGGCAAATCGGGCAGCGGTAAGACGACGCTTATCAATATGATTACCGGTATTGACCGGCCGACATCGGGAACGGTGCATGTGAGTGACACGGCCGTTCACACCCTCAAAGAAGGCCCGATGGCTGAATGGCGGGGGCGCAACGTCGGCGTCATCTTCCAATTTTTCCAACTGCTGCCCATGCTTTCCTGCATCGAAAACGTCATGTTGCCGATGGACTTCTGCAACATGTACACCGCCCGCGAACGCAAAGAACGCGCCCTGCATTTGCTGGATCAGGTTGGTCTGATTGAACATGCCTACAAACTGCCCTCCGAAGTATCCGGCGGCCAGCAGCAGCGCGTGGCGATTGCCCGCGCCCTGGCCAACGACCCGCCCATCCTGGTGGCCGATGAGCCGACCGGCAACCTCGACTCGCACACGGCCCTGTCCATGATCCAGTTGTTTGAAGAGCTGGTTGACCAGGGCAAGACGATTTTGATGGTGACTCATGATCAGGACTTAGCCAAGCGGGTGACGCGCACCGTCATCATTTCCGACGGCGAAATTATTGACGAATACCTGGCGAAGGCGTTCCCGGCGCTGGAAGAGGCGCAGCTTGTGCGGGCCACGCGCAAACTGGAAACGAAATCTTATGCCCCGGGCGCGGTCATCGTCAGCCAGGGGGAGAACCCGGATAAGTTTTACATTGTCACCAAGGGGATTGTTGAGGTGCTGCTGCAGGAGCCGGACGGCCAGCAAATTGTAGTGGCGCGGCTGCGCAGCGGCCAATATTTTGGCGAGATTGCCATCTTGCGCGGCGGGGCGCGGATTGCGACGGTACGGGCTGGTACGGAAACGGCCGTTGAAGTGGCCGCCCTCGACAAAGAAACCTTTACCAACCTGATTGGCGAGTCCCCCGTTACCCGTGAAGAACTCAGCCGCATCGCCGGGCAACGCGCTGCCGAAACCGAAAAACGTAAGAATGGAAGCTGATTGGGCGACGTTCGTAATTAACTTAGCGATTTGGTCGTCCGTAATCCGTAATCCGTAATCCGTAGTCCGTAATCCGTTCTCCTGACAGAACACGGGACACGGAATATGGCTTACGGGACACGGAATACGGCTTACGGGACACGGAACACGGCTTACGAAAACCGGAAATAACTTTGGCGTTTGAAAAGTTGTAACCAAGTAATTGGTAACTGGTAATTACCCAATTACTCAATTACCAATTACCAACAAACTGCAGAGTTAATTTTGAACGAACCCTTAGCTAAACGGAGGATGACAATGACACTCAGACCGCGCTGGCATAAAGTGTTGCGTGATCTCTGGGGGAACAAAATCCGCACCATCCTGGTTGTCTTATCCATCGCCATTGGCGTCTTTGCCATCGGCATGATTATTGGCGCCCAGCATTTGCTGCAAGAAGACCTGGCTGCGGCCTGGGGCGCGACCAACCCATCCAGCGCCACGTTGTATACTGATTCTTTCGACGCCGATTTTCTCCATACCATCAGCCGGTTGGAGGGCGTGGCTGTGGCCGAAGGCCGCCGCAGCATTCGCATTCCCCTGCAAGTCGGCCCCGATGAGTGGAAGCAGATGAATGTGCTGGCCGTGGATGATTTTGAGGCGATGGCGCTGCACACCATCACGCCAGTGAGCGGGGCCTGGCCGCCGCCGGAAAATGCGTTGTTGGTAGAACGCGCCTCGTTATCGTTGATGGGCGCGGCGGTGGGGGAAACGGCCGTTATCGAAACCGCCGCCGGCCGCCAGCGCGAACTAACCATTGCCGGGGTCGTGTACGACATCAATACCGACCCGGCCCAATTCACCAACCAGCCCAATGCCTACATTGCCAAAGAAACGCTGGGACAGTTGGGGTACAGTCCCGATTTCGATGAGTTAGCTATCCTGGTTAAAGGAGATCGATCAGATAAAGCGCACATCGAAGCGGTGGTTGATGCCGTTGAAGCCAGGCTAGAGAAAAGCGGCCGTACCATTTACTTCACCCAGATTCCTGAACCGGGCGAGCATCCGGCGCAAGAAGTGATCAATCCCTTGTTGGCAATTTTAGGCGTGTTAGGCATCCTGTCATTGGGCGCCAGCGCCTTCCTCGTCGTCAACATCATCAGCAGCCTGCTGGCCCAGCACACCGAGCAAATCGGTATCATGAAAGCCATCGGCGCGCGCCGATGGCAGATTATGAGCATGTATTTTGTCACGGTGATACTCTTTGGCTTGTTATCGCTGCTGCTGGCCGTTCCCCTGGGCGGATTAGCCGCCTATGCGCTCACCGACTACATGGCCGGCCTGATCAATTTTGACCTGATCGGCTTCCGCATTCCCCCGCAGGCGATTGTGACCCAAACGGCCGTTGCCCTCATCGTGCCCGTATTAGCCGCCCTGGGTCCAGTTATCCAGGGTGGAAAATTGACCGTCCACGAGGCGCTTAGCGAGCAAGGATTAGGTAAAGGCAAATTTGGGACCCATCTACTGGATCGGTTTGTCACCTGGCTCACCAGCGCCTTATTAGCCCTGTCCCAACCCATGCGCATCTCCCTACGCAACACCATCCGGCGCAAGGCGCGGCTGCTGCTCACCCTTTCCACCCTCACCCTGGGCGGCGCAATTTTCATCGGCGTCCTCAGCGTTCAAGCCTCCTTGTTAGCCACATTAGACGACGCGCTCGGTTACTTCAATTACGATGTAGATTTTAACTATGCCCAACCCCACCGCATTGCCGAAATCGAACGGGAGGCGTTGCGAGTGCCAGGGGTCAAGGCCGTTGAAAGTTGGATTGTGGGGTCGGCCCGCCCGATTGCCGCCGACGGGACCGAAGGCGAAAGCTTCGCCCTGGTCGGAACCCACTCCGATACAGAATTTGTCAAGCCGATCCTCTTGGAAGGGCGCTGGCTGCTGCCGGAGGATGAAAACGCCGTCGTCCTCAATTCATTAGTCATCAAAGAACAGCCAGACATCAAACTGGGCGATACCATCGCCCTCAAACTGGAGGGGCGGGAGATGGATTGGCAGGTCGTTGGCATTGTCCAGGGCGTGTTGACCGGCGGCATCGGTTATGCCAATCAAGATTTTTTGGCGCGCGAGCTGAACTTTGTCGGCCGTTCCGGGTGGACGCTGATTATTGCCGATCAACAGGACGCCGCTTTCCAAAAAGATTTGGCCCGCCGCTTAAAAACCCATTTCGACGCCGCCGGGATGCGTATCACCACCATCAGTACCACCGCCGAAATCCGCGAGACCATCGAATTCCAATTCAACATCATCGTTGTTTTATTAGCGGTCATGGCCGTTTTAATTGCTCTGGTTGGCGGACTGGGTTTAATGGGTACAATGAGCATCAATGTACTGGAACGCACCCGCGAAATCGGCGTGATGCGGGCTGTGGGCGCTTCCGATGGTTCGGTCCTGCGGATTGTGTTGGTTGAAGGCGTCCTGGTGGGTTTCATTAGCTGGGCGCTCGGCAGTCTGTTGGGCTACCCGATGGGACAAGCGCTGAGTAATATTGTCGGTACGGCGTTACTAGAAAGCCCGCTAACGTATACTTTTGCCGTCAACGGGGCTGTAGGATGGTTGGCGGCGGTTTCGGGGATAGCGTCATTAGCCAGCTTCTTACCGGCGTGGAATGCGTCACGGCTGAGCGTGCGCCAGACATTGGCATATGAATGATGTTTAGATTGGTTCAATCTTTAAGATTGAACCAATCTCCGACTGGAATACTGGCTACACAGGAGTGCGTAAATGAATGTGAAACGGCTGTTGACAGGCCTGTTTGTCATTATTATTTTGGCCGGGGGCGGCTTTTGGGCCTACCGGCAGTTTTTAGCGCCTGAACCGGAGAGCGAGGATCTGGCGACGGATGTCAACACGGCATCGGTGGATACCGGGGTGGCTGTGGTCTCGGCGGAAGGGCAAATCGTGCCGCTGCGGGATGCAGCGCTGGCTTTCCAGGCGCCGGGTCAAGTGGCTGAGATTTTGGTTGAAGAGGGCGCGCAAGTTGCAGCAGGTGATCCATTGGTTCGGCTGGATGCGTCGGATCAGGAAATCGGGTTGCAGCAGGCGATGGCCGGGTTGACCCAGGCGGAAGCGAATTTGGAGACGGCGCGAGCCGGTTTATTGCAGACGGAAACGGCCGTTTCCGCTTCTCAAATAGGCGTTTCCGCCGCCGAGGTAAATCTGGCCTTGATCCAGTCCGCGGCCACGGCAGAGCAAATCGCTATCAGCGAAGCCGGCATTGATGCGGCCGCCGCGGGCATCAGCCAGGCGGCCGGCAGCCGGGATGTGACCCTGGAAGGGGCGGCGACCGCCCAGATTCGAGCCGCCGAAGCGCAACTGCGGGCGGCTCAAGCCGCCCTCAAACCGGTGCAGGACGCTTACGGCCAGGTTCTGGCCGCTGAAATTGAAGGCGAGACTCTTGAAGTGGTTCAGATTCAATACAATGCGGCGGTCGCCCAGGTTACGGCGGCGCAGGCGGCGCTGGATGAATTGAACGCCGGGGCGACGGAAGCGGAACGACGCGCTGCCGCTGGCGGCGTGGGCGCGGCGACGGCGCAGCGGGACGCGGCCCAGGCGCAGCTTGATTTGCTGTTGGCCGGAGCCAAACCGGAACAAATCGCCGTTGCCGAGGCCGGGGTAGAGCAGGCGAAAGCGGCGGTGACGGAAGCGGAATTGGCTTTGGCGGGGGCGGCAACGGCCGTTACCCAGGCCGAAGCGGGTATTGTGCAGGCAGAAACGGCCGTCGCTATTGCCCAAGAAGCGCTCGACCGGATGACTCTGACCGCCCCCTTTGCCGGAACCATCGGCGACATTGCCGTCGAACTGGGCGAACTGGTTGCCCCCGGTTTACCGGCCGTTACTCTGGCCGATTTTAGCGGTTGGCAAATCAAAACCACTGACCTGACCGAACTGGATGTGGTCGCGGTCGAACTGGGGCTGCCTGTTGAAATGAGTGTAGACGCCCTCCCTGGCGAGACCTTGCGGGGAACCGTTACCGATATCGCCTCCACTGCCAGTCTGGTGCGCGGCGATGTAACCTATGTCATTACGATTGACCTGGAGGATTATCCTGACCTGGCGCTGCGTTGGGGTATGACCGTTTTCGTCAACGTGGATGTTTCCAAGTAAGCGTTCCGTCCCTATGGAGACCTGCGAGGTTTCTGCAAACCTCGCAGGTCTGACCATTCTTTCTGGAGTGAATCCAATGAATAAAAAACGAATGATTGTGAGTTTGGTCGTTATCCTGACTGTCGTTGTGACCGGCTCGTTGACTTACCAGCAATTTCTGGCTCCCGATGCGGCAGCGGCCGCCGCCGCGACGGTTGCGGGGGAAACAGTTGCTGCCAGCGCGCCTGTCCAGACAGGCAATAGCGCAGTGTCCGCCGAGGGTGTGATCATGCCTTTACGTCACGCCAACCTCTCCTTTTTGATGGGCGGGCCGGTGGCTGAGATTTTGGCGGAGGAGGGAACGGCCGTTGCTGCCGGCGAACCCATTATACGGTTGGAAGCGGCCGATTTAGAGCTGGGCGTCCAGCAAGCCCAGGCCGGCGTGACAACGGCCGAAGCCGGTTTAACCGCCGCCCAGTCGCAGCTAGAATTGGCGCAAGTGCGGGTGACGACGGCCGAAATTGGCGTGTCGGCCGCGCAAGCCCAACTGGCCCTGGTCAAAGCAGGGCCGCGCCCGGAAGAGATTGCCGCCGCTGAAAAGAGCCTGGACGCCGCCGCCGCCGGTATCTCGCAGGCGGCTGGCAGCCGGGACGCCCAATTGAATATTTCTGACGCCCAAATCAAGGGCGCGGAGGCCAATGTGGCTGCGGAAATTGCCAACACGCGCGCGATTCAGGATGGCTACGACGCCATCATTGAAGCGTGTTTCAAGCTGCCCGACGGCAGCGAAGTTTGCCCGCTGTACGGCCCGACGGAGGAGAACACACGCGCCCGGTTGGAGATCGCCCAATTGCAGTTGAGCGCGGCGCAGGAGGGGCTGGATGCGCTTCTGGCCGGCCCAACGGCGGCGCAGCAGCGTGCCGCTGGCGGGGCGGTAGCCGTGGCCGTGGCTAATCGTGATTTAGCTCAGGCGCAGCTTGATTTGCTGCTGGCAGGGGCGACGCCGGAGCAAATCCGACAGGCAGAGGTCGGGGTCGAACAGGCTCAGTTGGGCGTGGAACAGGCGCGAACGGCCGTTACCCAGGCGGAAGCGGCCGTGACTCAGGCGGAAGCGGCCGTGACTCAGGCTCAGGCCGGATTGGCGGCGGCGCAAAATGCGCTGGATCGCATGACTCTTACTGCTCCATTTGACGGAACGGTTATGGGCGTTCTGGTTGACGAAGGCGAATTGACTTCCTCCGGCATACCGGTGGTCGCGCTGGCCGACATCAGCGGTTGGGTGGTGGAAACGACCGACTTAACTGAACTGGATGTGGTGGCTCTGGCTGTCGGCGACGCGGCCGAGGTGCGGGTGGACGCGATTGATGATGAAGTAGTGTCGGGGACGGTGATGGAAATTGCGGCCGTGTCTACGCTGACGCGCGGCGATGTGACTTATGCCGTCACCGTACAATTAGACCCATCTGATCTGCCATTGCGCTGGGGCATGACGGCGTTTGTGGATGTGGGCAAGTAGCAAGTTTGCAAGTGAATGGGGCGTTTTCTTCATGAAAGCGCCCCTTTTAGTTTATTGGGAAACGATTTGGTTGCGGATGATGCCAATGCCTTCGATTTCACACTCAACCACATCGCCGGGGCGGAGGTATTCGGGCGGGGTGCGGGCGAAGCCGACGCCGCTGGGTGTGCCGGTGGCGATGATGTCGCCAGGCAGCAGGGTCATGCCGCGTGATAGATATTCGACGATGGCGGGAATGTTGAATATCATGTGGCGCGTATTGCTGTCTTGCTTGGCAGCGCCGTTGACGCGGCTGGTGATGCGTAGGTTGTGTGGGTCGGGGAGGGAATCGGCCGTGACCAGCCAGGGGCCGATGGGGCAGGAACCATCCAGACTTTTGCCTTTGAAGAACTGTTTGCCGCCTTTTTGCAAATCGCGGGCGGAGATGTCGTTGAGGACGGTGTAGCCGAAGATGTAGCTCATGGCTTCGTCCCGTGTGATGTTTTTACCGGCGCGCCCGATGATGACGGCGAGTTCGGCTTCCCAATCTATTTGCTCGGAAACGGCCGTATCAAAGGGTATATCGCCATAGGGGGCGTTAACGGCCGTTGTCGCTTTCGTGAACACAATCGGCAGCTTGGGCAGTTCCTTGATGGCCAGCCCGCGCGTGGCCGCCGACTCGGCGGCATGTTCGGCATAATTCCAGCCCAGGCACATGATGTTGCGCGGCGGGGTCGGAATAGGGGCCAGCAGCGCGACTTCGTTCAAGGGAATGGTTTGGGTGGCCGATTCAATAGTTTTTTGGGCCTGGGCCAGGCCGCCGGCTCCCATTTTGATGAGGTCGAGCAGGGTGGGGGAGACGGCCGTTAAATCAACAACCATATCGCCACGCACCGCGCCAATATGGATTTGTTCATTGTATTGGTAAGTAATTAAGTTCATGAGAAAAAATAGACGAATTATTCGACAGAAATTGACTTTGCACGAATCTCGTGTACCATAAATATATGATGAAGAATATCACATTATCAGCAAATGAAGAAACAATTCAACAAGCGCGACGCAGAGCGATGAGCGAAAACACCTCATTGAACAAATTGTTTCGAGAGTGGCTGGAACGCTATGCAGTGCAACCTTTGGCTTCCGAAAAATATGAAGAGCTAACAGAACGTCTCGATCAAGTTCAAGCTGGTCGCTCATTTAACCGGGAAGAAATGAATGAACGTCGCTGATTATCCTGGTTTGTTCTTTCTGGACACCAACATTTTTGTCTATTCATTTGATCAAACTGTACCGGAAAAACAGCGGTTGGCGCAGCAGTTGATTGGAGACGCGCTGCAATCGCAGCGGGGGGTTGTCAGCTCACAGGTCGTGCAAGAATTTTTGAATGTCGCCTTACGCAAATTTGCCCATCCCATGACTGTTCCCGAAGCGCGTGACTATTTGGATGTGGTTATGATGCCCATGTGCCAGCATTACCCGACATTTGCCTTTTACCGGCAAGCATTGTTGGCGCATGAAGAAACCGGGTACTCGTTATACGATTCCCTTATTCTCACAGCGGCTATTGAAAGCGAATGTAAAACCCTATTCAGCGAAGATATGCAGCACGGCCGAAAAATTCGCAGGTTGGAGATTGTCAATCCTTTTGCTTAACAAATAGGTGACAGGCGCTTCAATTGATTATCGTCGTCCCACCACCGGGGCGATTCTCCGGCCCACCCATACTTCCTCTTTGAACTCAGGATTGCTGGCTGAAGCCACAAAGTAAGTGACACCTTGCACGGTCGGCCGTTTCTGTAGCTCGCGCCAGAATGTCAAATACTCCATCCCCTTGCGGAAAGTTGATGTGCCAGCCTTGTTGTTGCTGGCCTCCGTTACCCAAATGGGTTTATAACGGAAGCGGCTGATGTAATCATCCAACACATCCAGCGCGCGCGACATGGGGTAAACGCTTGACCAGTATAGGTGGATACCCAAGCCATCGGCTGCCTCTACCGCGGCGCGGCTGGCTTCAATAAAGCGCACATGATCTTGCTTGAGATTGCCCACATCACTGCCCGGGGAAAGACCGGGATAGATAAAACGCTGACCGGGTAGTTCTCGCCGATACAGTTTCAGGAGTTCCAGCCACCATTGGGCGAAGCTGGCGCCATCTGACCAGGATGTGAAAAGCCCTTCGGGTCGCAAATTGGTTTCATTGTGTAGTTCAACCACCACGTCTTTGCCGGGCAGCAGGCTGAGCGTGCGCTTGACATCGCTGATTGTATCGTTGAAGAATTGGTTGGGGCGGATGTTGCGGCCGCCAAAATCGAGAAAAGCGCGCACAATCCAACTGGCGTCGGGGTGCGCTTTTACCAGTTTCTTGATGGCGCTGGGGTTGTGGAAGGAGAGCAGTTTGATGATGCCCGGCCGCATAATGCCGATTTCCTTGATTTCTGCATCGGAAATACCCGGATCGGCTGAAGCATGGATGCCGATTTTAGCGTTGCCGAACGGCGTGGGATCGGGGTTTGGTTTTTCCGGTGTTGTGGTTGTGTCAGTGATGGGCGCAGCGCCGAAGGGGAGTTGCAGTATCTTATCATCCACGCGCACAGGGGTGTATTCGCCCTGGGCGGCGCCGGTGACGATCATGCCGGCGTTGGCCGGAACGAAACCGATATTTTTAGCGTTGCGCCGCGGCGCGTCACGTAGATTGATGCCGTAGGGGCCGGCGACGCCTTTGTCGCCTGTCACCGTGATTTGGGTGGAAAAGGCCCAGCCGGGGGTGGTGTCGGGAATGGGCAGTTCCGGTTCCGGCGGCGGCGTACCGCCCGGCAGGGGTTCGGGCTGGTCAACGGCGGGAATGGGGCTGGGGATGTTGAGCACATCATCGCGGTTGGCCAGGACGGGGGTGTATTCCCCTTTGGCTCTGCCGATGATGGTAGCCGCGGCCCCGCCTTTGAGCAGGCCGATGTTTTGGCTGGAGCGGGCGGGGCGGTTGCGCAGGTTAATGCCGAAACGGCCGACAACTGCCTGGCCGCCGGTCACTGTCAAATACTGTGACCAGGCCCAACCGAGGTAACTATTTTCGGGCGGTTCTGTCTCATCGGGGGCGAGGACAGGGGGCTTGTCGGGCAGGTTGACCGGCCCGGAAAAATCGGAACGGCGTGCGCGCACGGGGGTGTACTCGCCGCTGCGAATGCCAATGATGGATACGGTACTGCCACCGGCGACCAGGCCGATGTTTTTGCCGCTGCGGGTGGGGTTGGCTCGTAAATTTATGCCGTACTGACCGACAACGGCCTGATTGCCAGTGCGGGTGAGGTAGGCGGTGAAAGCCCAGCCATCAACGGTGGTGACGGTTGGCGGCGGCGGCGGGGTCGGCGGCGGTGGTTCTGGCGGTTTGGCGTTGCTGAGGGCGCTGGCCGGCACTTTGACAGGAGTATACAAGCCTCTTTTGGCCCCGGTTATGATCATGATGGTGCCGCCGGGGACGAGGTCAATGAGACGGCCGTTTACCCGCGCATCCTGCCGCAAATTTATCCCGCCGGCGCTGGCCTGGGCCAAATCGCCAACGACAAAAATGCCATCTGTGTACGCCCAGCCATCCGTGTAGGGACCGGCCGGTTTTTGGAAACCCATGAGCGGCATGAGGAAGGGGGTGGGGTCAATGATGCTGTAGGGCCAATTGCCTTGTTTGGCCCCCTTTTTCTTGAGCGTCAGGTGGAGATGGGAGCCAAAGCTGTTGCCGGTGTTGTCAGCCAGGCCCAGCAAATCGCCCGCTTTGACCTGCTGACCGGAACGCACCCGCGCTTGCTGCATGTGGCCGTAGATCGTTTCGTAACCGTCCGCATGTTCGATTCGCACGTGGATGCCGTAGTTGTGAACGGCGGGGTTGGTTTGGACGAATTTGACCTGACCAGGAGCGACAGCGAAGATTTTACTGCCGGTGGGGGCCATAATGTCCAGCCCTTCGTGGCCGGGCAGGCCGAATTGGGCATAGTTTTGGGGGTTAGCGCCGAAATATTGGTTGATGCTGCGGAATTCGGTGGGCCAAGCTTCAAATTTGAAACTACTCATGGGAACCTCCAATTATTGAGTGTTAGGTGTCACGTTTCAAGTATCAGATGTTAACGGATTGAAAGATGCTGACAGGAAATTCTATCCTGGACACATGATACATGACACCGGGTACTTGACACAAGTTTTATGGTGAAACAATTAAGTTATTGAAACCGAGCGGGACGAGTTGGATGAAACTGTTGCCGGGAGCCAGGGGCAGGATAGCGCCGTCCAGGTCGGTGAAGGTGAGCATGTCGTAGGGATCGTCTCGATGCCAACGGCCGTCTACCCTCACCCCATCCCGAAAAACAGAAACCGGCCCCTCGCCCCACACCTGAATCTGGATGGAGTAATGGCCGTCGCCAACATGGTCTTCCAAAATATCGGTATCTTCGTGGTGGGCGGCGAGCAGGATGATGTTTTTGAAGCTGATCTGCTGGCCGGCGTTGGCGTCGAGGTGGGGTTCGCCGTCAGTCCAGCGGATGTAACGGCCGTTGCCACTGTTGTAAGCCCAGGTCACATACGTCCCATCGTAGCCGATCTCAATCTGGCGGGCCGGTTCGCCGGGGGTGAGCGGTTCCGCGCTGAAGGCCATGCCGTTTTGGAACTGGGGCGGCCTGTTTTGGCCGCGCTGGTCGAGGATGGCCCGCAAGTTGTAGGTGCTGGTGAACAGGGTGTGTTCAAATGCCTTGTTGGGGTCTTCCACGCGGAAGAAGCCGCCGTGCCCAAAATCGGGCGAGATGATGCGGTCGAAGAATTCGCTGTCGCGGAACATGAGCCGCACCGGGCCGGAGGAACCGGAGTAGGCGAAGGCGGCGTCATACATTTTGGGGATTTCCAGGTCAATGATGCGCCCGCTGCGGATGGAACCGACGGGATCGGCATCATGGCTGTAGAAGACGGCCGTGAACCGCGTCAATCCCCCCTCGGCATAATGTTCAAACACCAGGTCGGCGTTGTTCAGGCCGGATTGGGGGCGGACGATAGCCGGGGCGTTGGAGATTTTGATGGCTAACGGCCGTCTTGCCAACACAGCCGGGTCAGTAACTGTTTCTCCGGTTAATGGGTTGACGTTGGCAGGGAAGTTAGTGGGGCCGATGAGACCTTCGGGGAGGGAAACGGCCGTTGGCGGGGCGGGCGAGGCGGTGGGTTCGGCCGCCGCCGCGCCCTCATCTACGACGATAACCGGCGGCGGGGCGAGGGTAGGCGTGGGCGGCGGCGTGGGCGCGTTGTCAGGTTCAGCGGCGGACGGCTCGTTGTCAGTCACGACGCGCGTGACTTCAACAGGAATACCGGTTGAAGTTGGTGTTGGCTGGCAGCCAATAAACAAAAGCGATAACAATAGAACAACAAGAAGCGCCATCAATTTAGGCTGATTTGTTGACATGAAGCCTCCAATTCAATTTTTACCAACAATTATACGGGGACGAGGGAGAGAAGCACGTCAGGAATGGTGGCGATGAATTAGCGAACGCGCCGCTGCCAATGTTCTTTGGGGGTTAGTTCAGTTACGCTGTCATCGGCGTGAATGAAGTCCAGCAGCAGCCGGTTAAACTTCACTTTTTCTTGCAGCATGGGGAAATGGTTGCACTTTTTCAGGGGAACGAAGAAGCGTCTAGAATCGGAATTTTGTAAACGGCCGTATTCGCTTGGCGGCAGCTGCACAACCTGGTCTTGCTCTCCGGAGACGATGAGTAACGGCCGTTCACAACTCGCCAGATCATTAACAAAATCAATCCCCTTTAACTCTTGAGCTAGTTGATTCACAGCCAATTGGTCCGTCTTTTGCATTTCCGAATCCACTTCCATAAAACTATTAGACTTTCCCAACACGCGCGAGACAAACGAATCCGGCGTTGAATTTGTCAAACGCGCATGAATAAAATCACCTTGAAGTGGTAGAGAAACCGTCACCAGCTTGTGAACATTTTCCGGGTGTTTTTTGGTATATCGCAGCGCTACGGCCGCGCCCAATGAATGTCCTATCAGAATAACTGGCTGGACAATACCCATCTTTTGAACGAACTGGTCAACCATTTCTACATAGGCTGATAGCGTATATAAATTGGACGACTTACTGGAATCGCCAAAGCCCCATAAATCAATCGCAAATGAACGCTGCCCTGCGGATAACGCCTGCATAGACGGCCACCAATAGCGCCAGGACCCCAGCCAACCATGCACAAAAAGCAGCGGTTGGCCGCGGCCCAGAACCTCGTAATGAATCAGTTGGTTATTGACGGTGGCAATGCTCATAATCAAAAACGGATCGATCTAATTCTTGTTCAAAATCGTGTTGACCGTACTAATCAGATCATCGGGAGAAAACGGTTTCAAAATATACTGTTCCGCACCCGCATCCAATCCGGCCTGCACTTCAGCTTCCTGGCCTTTAGCCGATAAAAAGATGATGGGAATATGCTTTGTTGTTTCCTGTTCCTTTAGCTGGCGGCACGCTTCAAATCCGGTCATGTTAGGCATACGTACATCCATCAGGATCAAGTCAAATTGGCCCTGGTTAGCCTGCACGATTTTGACAGCCACCGCGCCATCTTCTGCGCTGTCTACATCAAACCCGCTAAACTGGAGGGTTAATACAATGAGTTCACGAATGTCTTGATCATCTTCGGCAACAAGAATTTTGGCCATAAATTTATCCTTTCACTCAGGCCGGATCACTATCTTGAATTACAACGGGCAATGTGAAGGTAAACGTACTGCCTTTACCTAGTTCGCTCTCTACTTCTAAAGCGCCGCCATGCATCTCAATAAGGCTATGGACAATTGCCAGCCCTAAACCGGTGCCCGGTACACTTTGCACAGCGGATGATTCGGAGCGGAAAAACCGTTCAAAGATTTTCTGTAGATTTTTTTCGGAGATGCCAATGCCGGTATCCGTAATGCTTACGCTGATGAAATCACCGGCGGGTTTGGCGCTGATCCGAATTTCGCCGCCTTCTGGTGTGTAGTTGAAAGCGTTGTCTAACAGATTTGTGAATACCTGGGTGATGCGCGCCGGGTCGGCCTGAGCCAGTGGCAGCGCTGGCGACATCTCGGTGGTAATGTTGATTTGTTTATGGGTATGTTGGATACGGCCGTTCAAATGACCTTCAATAACCTGATCGGCAACCTGGGCAATATCAATGGGTCGCAGATCGAGAACGGTTTTGTTTGTTTCAATGCGTGAAATGTCTAGCAAATCATTGACCAACATGTGCAAACGGTCGGCATTGTTTTTGATAACCCGCAAGTATCGTGCCTGGGGATCACTCATTTGACCGGCGGCTCCCATGAGCATCAGATCAGCGTACCCCTTGATGGAGGTCATGGGCGTGCGTAGTTCGTGGGATACGGTGGATACAAATTCGCTCTTGAGGTTGTCTACTTCCACTTCTTTGGTGATATCGCGGAAGATGGAAACCGTGCCGAAATATTGGCGGCCGGCCAGAACAGGGGACAGGTGAACGCTGATAATTTTGTCTTCAATGGTTAACTGATCAGCCAGGTAAGTCCATTGTTTGACGCGGTCGGCGTTGTTGGCCCAATCCTGAATGGTTTTGATCCAGGTGTCGCCGGCATGGCCGTATAGACCCAATAATTCGTTAATGGATTTGCCCTGGAGTCGATTCCGGGGAATATCCAGAATAGAACTGGCAGGCATATTAGCCAGAATGATGCGGCTGTTGTCATCGGCGACGAGAACGCCGTCGGCGATGCTTTCGAGGATGGCCTGGCTTTTGGCGGCTTCGATTTGTTCGGTACGGAGCATACTGCCCAGACGTTCGGCCTGTTCACGAATAAGTTTGTAAAGGTTGGCGTTGTTAATGGCGTTGGCGACCTGAATGGCGGCGGCTTCGACGAGGTCTAGCTGCTGCATGGTGAATGCGGCCGTTTCGATGTGGAAGAGCATGAGGACGCCGATGACCTCTTCACTGGTGATGAGGGGGACGCCTAAAACGGAGCGATATTGACGGCTTCGGGGCAGATCGATCCAACGCGGGTCTTCGCGCGTATCATGGACGATGACGGCTGAACGATTGCGTATTATCCAACCGGCTAATCCTTCATCTCGCTTGATGCCGCTGGAGCCGGTGGGGGTGGATAACGGCCGTTCCATGCCCAACGCTGCCCGAAAATCTAATTCATCCGTTTCTTGATTGATAAGCAAAATCATGCCTTGGGTAGCGTTGACAACTTCATTGACCAAGTTTAACGCTTGATTCAATACCCGATCTTGATCTAAACTAGCTGCTAATTCGGACGAGATACGCAGTAAGATTTTCACCCGGTTGCTTTCTTCATGCAAAGCATGGGTCCGTTCAGCTACGCGCAGATCCAACTCTTCGTTGAAGTGGCGCAATTCTTCAAACAGCTTGGCATTTTGCAATGCGATAGCCACCTGGATGCCAAATGTGGTGGCCTGGGTGGTATCTTTATCACTGAAGCGGTCGGGGTTCCTGGTATCCGCCAGAACCATTACTCCGATAATTTCGTTTTCTTGTTCCAGAGGCACGCCCAACACGGCTTGAATCGTCTCTTTGTGGGGTAAGCGTAAATGAACCTGGTTGGTATCATGTACATGATTGAGATAAAGAGCGCGGCGTTCGCGGTAAATAAGGGTGACAAAGGCTGCGGAATCGTTAATAGGCACGGCGGACTCGGCAAAAGATAATTCGCCTTGTCCTTTGGCAGTGCTGCCGATGAATTGATCGTCCTCGCGCTGCCAGAGATAGGCGCCGTCAACATTGAATATGTGTAAACTTTCCTGACAGATAAGCCCTAATAGAGTTGAGCGGTCCAGCGTGTAGTTGATAGCCAGGCTGACTCGCCCCAGGGCATTGTAGAATCGTTCCCGTTCGTAAGTATCTTCAAAGATTAGCGCTGTTTCCAGGACGGTGTTGGCCTGGTTAGACAGGGCGGTGAGCAGCTGTCGGTCGCCGGTATCGAAGATTTGTTCCTGATCGCGGCTTATGATCGCTATCACGCCAAATGTTTCTTCAGATAAAACGATGGGCAAGATGATGCTTGCGTAAGGTTCGTCTTTGGGTAGCCAAACAGGGTGTGGTTGCAGCGCTGGATTATCGGATGGGTAAGAGGCGACAAGCAATTCCTGAGTGGTGATGACCTGGTAAATTGGACCGCTTTGATTTAATGGGAAGGTTGAGCCAATGGCGCGTGTAGCGGGCTGTGTATTATTGAACTTTTTAGGATGGGCATAGTCTTGAAGAACAACGAGCTGGTTAGCGTTGGGTCGCCACTGGTAGATGGTGTATCCGTCGGCGTTGATGGCCCGGCGCATATGTTTACCCATCAGGGTGACGACGCTGTTTTTATCGAGTGTGCCGGAGATGGCCCGGTTGGCTTCGAACAAAGTTTGGAATTCGCGGCTGCGGGCCAGGGTTTCCTGGACGAGTTGGGTGTTTTCGATGACGGAGGCAGCGAATTGGGCGTATAGTTCGATGGTTTGCAGAGTGCGCGGGCCGGGGCGCCGACCGTTGCCAGGTTGATCCAGTCCTATTAGACCAATAATTCGCCGCTGCCGATTGTGCAGGGGAACAAATAGAATGTCCCTTGGGTTCCAAGCGCGCGCATCCTCTTCGCCGGTGGCTGTTTGGTCGAGTAAGATGGTTCCCAGATTTTCTTCAGACCATTTACTCTCACCGGGAATGAAGTAACAATCGCCATGACGGTAACGATCAAGGTCTGGCCTGCTGAAAAGGTCACGCCAAACTTGAGCGGGGAGGATGTTTTGGCGCAAAAATTGTTGTTCTTCCGGTGTAAACCCGGCCATAATGAATTTGGTAGGCTGGAAATCTTTATCACGTAAGGTCAGCAGCACACGGTTCCAGCCGGTCATTTGCAACCCGTTGACGATGAGTTGTAATTTTTCATCAAAGTCGGGTTCTTTGTTGATGCGGGTCAGGGCTGTTAGATGGTCAATGGCGGCTGGCTGGGTGGTCGGCGGAGTGGGGCTAATAATGAGTTGGATGAGGGTGTCATCGAACCCGAAGCAAGGTTTCGCCAGGATGTCAAGAATACGGCCGTTACTCATCTGCAACCGTGTTTCATCCGGCGGCGTGAGAAGCTTTTGCCATTTCTCATACGGGGCTACGGCCTGGAAAATTTCAGTAAGTGAAGCAGGTTTTAAGTCAAGACCTAATAAAGAATAGGCTGCTGGATTCATGTATGAAACAGCGCCATCAGTCTTAAATAAAACGATTCCCTCATTGAGAGATTCAAGGAAAGTCCAGGTTGCAGCCGAGGTTAATTCCTGTTCCATGCGATTAATTTGAAACCTCAGCCATTACTGCCAATACAATAAAATCAATAAAGCGTGTCGTCAAAAAATAACTGTGATGAGACGGCTGATGGCTTAAATCTGGTCATGTCTCCGTAATTCGGCGGCCATTTCCGTAATTTCACGAATATCCGAAAATCGTTGCGTTTTACCAGAGACAGCGCCAATGGAGAGACGCATCAATGGAGCCAATGAGCCATCGGGTTTGGAAATGCCCCCTTGTTCCCGATCCATAAAGTTGTAATGAGCCAAAACCTCCTCATCAAACCGCTGTCGTAATTGCGCGCTAATGGCATCGACATCTTCGGCTACCGAAATCAAAATCAATGTATCATTGCTGGCATGACCAATAAAATCATCCAATGTACCCTGGCTGTCCACGACCTCGTTCAAAAGCATGGCCGTAAAGCGAATAACCTCATCGCCGGCAACAAACCCATAGGCGTCATTGAAAGGGTTGAGATTGTCTATGCCGATAAGGAGCAGTGTCCAGTTATCATCACGCATGATTGACCGCAATTGATCTTCAATTAAACGGGCGCTGGGAAGGCCGGTACGCGGATCAGTCATATTAAGCCGCTGGTGGGTGCGAATAGCCGTACCGATACGTAGCTTTAACTCTTCAATATCAAAGGGTTTCGTGATGTAGTCGTCAGCGCCTAACTCCAGACCAGCAATTTTGTCGCTGCGCTCATCCTTTTGTGTAAGAAAGATGATAGGTATGTGGCTGGTACGGGTTGTTGTGCGCATTTCTTTACATACGGTATACCCATCCATATCTGGAAGCATGATGTCAAGTACAACGAGATCGGGCAAGCTTTTGCGACATTGTTCCAGAGCATCACTGCCCCTTGACGCAACATCTACTTGGTAACCGTGGCCCGTGAAGAAGATGCGCAACATGTTAGAAATATCAAAATCATCTTCGACTATTAAAATCTTGCCGTTGCTCATAGGCTTTTCCTTACAATTTATAATGGGGCTGTGCCAACAAGTGGCTGACCATCTAACCTTAACTGATTGTTACTTTGAAATGCATGTGCTTTGATGTTCTTTATTTCTGCGGTACTGATGGCTCGTTCGAAACTTCTAAAGCCACTGAGTTTAAAACCGTGCTTCTCTGCGATTTTATCAATTGTCGATACTTGCGACAATGTTATATTTTTACCAAGCGTAAAGGATTCATAACGTTGTTCTAAAGTCAGGGCCATGGTTTCCGCCATACATGCGTAGGCCATTTTAGGCGGGAAGCCAAAATCAAAGCCAAAATCTACCGATCCGGGCACTTCAACCATGCCTCCCTCAATGACGAGGACATCTGAGCGTTGTGCGGCGACTTGTTGTGAAACATCGCGGGGGCGGGCTACATCACATATTACAGCGCCGCGCCGCAAGTGATGAGGCTGGATGATGTTATCAAGGGCGCTGGTGACAGTGATGATGAGATGGGCTTGAGCGACTTGATTCATATCAGTTGTTACAGTTACATGACGGCAGCCAGCGTTACGGGATTTATCGGCGACCTGGTTTAATTTATCTATACGCCGTCCAATCAATATCATTTTCTGAGCCATGGGGGCTAACATCTCGGCGCTGACGGCGCCAATAGCGCCGGTTGCGCCGATAATGGCTACGGTTGCCCGCGCCATGGGGATATCCATGATTGTGGCAGCTTCTCTGATTGCCCGCACGGCTATTGCTACCGTGTAACTATCTCCGGTTGTTACTGGAATGTTCAAGTTTTGAGCGATGGTGACGCCGCCATCACCCACAACGGAGGTGAAGGCGCCGAGTCCTAAGATGTTGGCCCCCAAACGTTCGGCCAAGCGGCCGGTTTGGATGATTTTTCGGTAAACAACTTGGGAAGGTAAGCTTATCATCCGGGTTGGCGTTAATGGACAGGCGATGAACCAACCTGGGGCGGAACGGCCGTTATCTACTGACCGTATCCCCGTAATCTCTGAAATAAAAACCGGGGGGAAAAATAACGATAAAAAATCAATCAGCCAGACAGGAAGCTTACCCAGCGCCGGAAACTTCCGAGCAACATCGCGTTGTGGATCAATAGGATGAATAACGAAGGCGAACGAATTAGACATTTTAAGAGTTTAGCCTATTCGGATGTACCAGCAATAGCAAATCTGTCCCTGTAATTGACCACATCCATAACAGCTTATACCCTATCTTCCCGCGGGTACAAACGAGGATAGGGATATTTATCCCTATGCGGGTGATGGTCGCTGTCTTCATACCGAACCGGTTTGGTGATGATACGACGATCCTCGCCCAATAAAACTACATCTGACTCGATCGTGCGGGCCGGATATATAATTACCCCAGAAGCCAGACGGCAATGATGACCAACACAGCCGCCCAACACCAACAAGTTCGTTTCTTCGACCTGCCCACCTTTTCCAACCGTTCGCAGCGGGCCACCGAGCACATTAAAATCAGTAAACGTTGTACCGGCGCCGATAAAAGAATCCCGTCCAATGACACATAATTGCAAACAAGTGTTTTGGGCAACCATTGTATTTTCCATCATCGTTGTCATAAATAATGCTGCCCGAAACGGTAAAAAACAACCATCACTTACAACACTTAACATTAATTGGCAGCCTTGTGAAATTGTTACATTATTACCAATGACACAATTATCAATAACGGCGCCAGCCCCGATGGTAACATTGTCCCCAATTGTTGTTGGCCCATGAATAATCGCCGATGAATCAATATTTGCATTTTTGCCGATACGAACTACTTCTGAACTGGCTAACACCTGTTTTTGTTCATAAAGTGATTTGAATAAAACCTTCAGCTTATAACGCCACTCTTCGTTAATGCGATCTTCCACATTAGCGCTTTTGGCAAACGTGCCAAATAAAATGTCGGCCACGAAAAGATGCACCCAATTTTCCACCAAGACAAATGCTTTACGGGGCAGTTCATATACTAAATCGCCAAAATCAGTAGCCATATATGGTGGCACATGATAATAACCGCGTTCTCGTGCTTCAGTATCAATTTCTAAAGGGATGGCCTCTACATCCTGGGCGACCCCCTTTGGTAAATACCACATATCCGCTAACAGCAAGTTTCCTTGTTCAAATAGCGAATGAGTTAACGGCCGTACATGCATTGCCACAGCCGGATCATCTGCGCGAAACGCCAAACGTACCGGCCGATGCCCCTTTTGGGCTTTCCTAATAAACTCATCAATTAACTCGCTATCAAAAAACAAATTATCTTTATGCACAAAAGACTCGACCGGCTCCGTCTCCTTTTGGTGTGCCTCATGCCAATTCTCATACTCACGCTCTTCCTTGACATACGGAGCCAGAACATCCCGTTGCCACAGCCACAACGGTTTATTCTGTACCCGTAAATCGCGGGCCGGTTCATTAAACGGGGCAATATGAGCAGGTTCTTTCAAAATAATGCGACGCATAATAAAAACAACTTATAGAATTACCCTCAAACATTTGCATCAACCGCGCAAATGATGATGAGTGGCAATTCGCACTTTAGCCGCTTTCCATATTAGCCACTGCGCACTTGCGGTTTACCGCGTTATGATAGAGGCTTTTTAGAAATTACAATTGTGCAAGTGTCATCACCTGCCGCAATACACGATACTTCTTCAACCCGGAAACGACGACCACGACTCACCCAGTCCAAACTTTGTTCCAACAAGCCAACAGCTAAATGACAAGTAGGCGTTTCCGACGTTCGTTGCCAACAGACCGGACAGCGCTCAATAATCCACAAAAACCCCCTCTCATCTTCACCTAGTCGTATTTGTTGATCGGTGAACTTATTCAATGTCTCCGCAAAAACATCAAGGCCTATCTTTATCTTAATACCTAAGGGCAAAGTCCTGAAAACCAGGTCAGTAATGCCCAGGATGGGCATAAATTCTTTTAGCGCATACTTCCATGTTTCACGTCCGGCGCGTAAAGCCAGCCCACGCCCACCACGAACGCCATACATTTCATCTAACGTTTGTTGGATCCTGCTAAACTCAGCAAAAGTAAAACCAAGCCGTAAATTGTTAGGGGGGTAACTATTAACCAGGTGATTTAACTTAGCGAGGTTCAGAATTGCGTTGACTCCATGACGCCCCATAATTTCTTCCATGGCGGTCAAAACAATGCGACCCATTTTATTAGGGTAATAATATTCGATAACGTCTAAACCATTTGTGGCGTTCTGTTTCGCTACGTTCACTGGAGCCGCCGATCATTTCCATGGTCATTGTCCAGGAAATCAGTCAATGTTTTCATAAACAATTCTGGTTCATCTAACATGGGGAAGTGACGAGAATGTTTCATCATTGTTACCCGCACCCCCTGTGTTACTTTCACGCCATCCTGAATTAATTGGGCATTTGTAGGCGAGACAATGTTGTCATGAACGCCATAAATGCCCAGTATTTCTGACTCCAATTCGGCCAACTCCTCTCGCAAATCTGTATCGCGTAAATTACCAATACTGCGAAAGAAAGATTCGAGCGTAGTGCGCTGAACATCACGAAAAATCATATGACGTACTTGTTTAGAGTCACGAGCCAGTAAAATACGCATAATAGAGTGCAGCATAAACGGGTAGCGCCAGATCAACTTGGCAATTGACCCATAGCCGGCTAACCGCAAAACGGGATTTAATGAAGTTCCCAGCACAGGCGATCCAACAACCGCCACTTTTGTGACCCGTTCAGGGTAAGAAAGAGCCATTTGTAATGTGACCGTTCCTCCCATTGAATGACCAAATATGGGGGCTTGTTGAATACCCAGTGTATCCATAAATTGATGCACCATTTCCACATAGCCGGCCATGTGGAAGGCGCCTGTCGTTTCTTTTGATCTCTTGGCCGACTCGCCAAATCCCCAGAAATCAAGCGCGTAAACCCGGTATTGCCCTGTTTGAGATAGGGTAATCATTAAGTTGCGCCAGACATCCCAGGAATTTATCCACCCGTGTAACAGTATAATGGGTTGTCCCCGCCCGATTGATTCGTAATGTAGAATCCCTTGTTCTGTTACGATGGAACTCACGCTAACCTCAATGCTGCCCATTTACAAGGCGATGCTTTATGGAATTGCACCATTGGCCTAGCGCCTCTTTTTGCTTCAGCTACATTTTTTGAATGATTATTAACTCTCATTTGATGAGCAACTGAAGGGCTGTTCTTTATCTTCAATAGGGTCATTAATTGCTCAAATAGTAGCATTGACCCTACTTGAAAACCGTGAAAAGCCAGTAAAGGTGCTGTAAACGAAGCGTTAATCAGTTATGTTCAGCGGATTCCTCTTTATCCAATTCTTCTAAGATGGAATAAAGCAGTTCTAACAATACATTTTTTACAGTTTCTTTGTCTGTTGCCACACAAGGCAAGATTTTAACTTCAGGTTTCAGCCGCAAGATGATGCGTAAATCTTCTGGTTCCCAGGCATCTTCCATATCCTGTTTGTTGGCGGCTACGACGTAAGGAGTTGAAGCATAGCCCTCAAAAGTCTCCAGGATGCGCTTGGCTTCGCGGAATGTTTCCGGTTTGGTGCTATCTACCATCACGACAAATCCAAGCATGCCTTGTGATAAGATATCCCACATGAAGTCAAAACGTCGTTGACCGGGGGTGCCGAACAGGTAAAGGACAAGATCGTCGCCAACCGTGATACGGCCGAAATCCATCGCTACTGTTGTGGTTCCCTTGATTTGTTCGGCGCTGCTGGTGATTTTTCTTTCAGTCGAGACCACGTCAATTTCACTGACTGAACCAATGAATTCGGTTTTACCTGAAGAAAATGGGCCGGTGATAACCATTTTGGCAGCTTGCATAAGTAAATCCCTTGTGAAAGCAAATCAATCTAAAATATGATCTATGAAAATATAAAAACAACCATGTTATTGGCTGTCCCTGGGAACAGTTTATAGACCGCGTATACGGTGAATGAGGCGCTCTACAACAGATCTCCGCGCGGCCGGTGTTTCTGAAGGGGGGGCTGTTTTGGTACGTGTTCTGCGTGCAGACGACTCTGTTTGTCGCGTTGATTTTCGTGGTTTGGGTGGTTGTAGCAACTCCACGAGACCAGCTTGGAGCATACCGTATATGATACGCCGAATTTCAAAGTCACTAAGGTTGTTGGCTTGAGCAATCTTACGCATATTATTGCGCGGATCAATCAAAGAAACGACTTTCCATTCTTCAACCGTGAGGTTGATGTTGCGCAGTCGTGTATCGGGGCGATCCGTAAAACGAAGAGAGGCGTCAAGGTCAGGCAGTTCTTCTTGTAAGATTTCCCACTCTTTCAGCCGTCGGCTCCCTTCCATAATGACGCTTTCCAGATCTATAGGGATGGTAATATGACTAGAGGAAGGAAGCTGGTTGGCTTCAAAGTGGAATAATCCTTCAACCCATGTAAATAGTTTGTAGACGATATTAAGCACGTTTTGCCGGACGCTTTGAATAATATCACTTTGGGTTACGTAGCCAGCCTGGATGAGCAAATGGCCTATTTGCTTGTCACTTTTGCCCTTGACCTTTGTTTCGATTATATGGGCTTGTGCTTTAGAAAGTTTACCAGCGGTTTGCAGGATTTGGGCTAAATGGTTATTTTGTTCAGCCCCTAGATGGGCATAGATGAGCTTGCCCTCACGAAAGGACATATGGGCAATTTCACCATTATTTTGAATGGTTAATGTACCGGTTTTGCGCGCTAGATTAATGAGGTTTAATAATTGCGTTGTGGAGAAATCGCGCAGGTTGCCTTTAAGGGCCATAGTTTTTGTTCCTGCTTTGTATCTTTGGATTAGTTGTGGATAGCTTCCAATTTGTTTTGTTATTTTGCAACAACTTTATTAAGAACGGGCTTACTAATGACTGTAGCCGACACTGAATTTCCATAATGTTATTATTCGTGTGCATTATACATGTTGTAAAAATGCAAGTCAAACGGGGGTCTAAGGGGTAGGGCGCGTATTTTATGGGGTTGTTACCCCTTGCCACTCTGCCTAATCTTACGTAAACTTCACACATGGACAAAATAGATTTTCGTTCTGATACAGTAACCTGGCCCACGCCAACCATGCGCGAAGCCATGGCCAACGCGCCAGTAGGGGACGACGTTTATGGCGAAGACCCTACCATTAACCAATTAGAAGCCTTAGCCGCTGCTAAAACCGGCAAAGAAGCCGGCCTGTTTGTCGCCAGCGGCACCATGGGCAACCTGACGGCCGTCCTCAGCCACGCAACACGGGGCGAAGAAGCCATCGTCGGCCAGGACTCCCACACTTACCTGTGGGAAGCGGGCGGCATGGCTTCCCTGGGCGGCGTTGTCCCTCACCCGTTGCCCACCGATGCGATCGGCCGTATGGATTTGGCCCAGGTCGAAGCGTCTGTCCGCTACGACGACCCGCACCTGCCGCAAAGCCGACTCATCCTCGTCGAAAACAGCTACGGTGATAAGCAGGGCGCCCCCATTCCCCCCGATTATTTCGCCGGTATCAGAGAAATTGCCGACCGTCATAATCTGGTTGTCCATATGGATGGGGCGCGGTTATTTAATGCGGCCGTGGCGCTCAACATAGATGCCAGCGAAATCACCAAACATGTGGATTCCGTCACTTTTTGTCTGAGCAAAGGGCTGGGCGCGCCAGTTGGTTCTGTCTTGTGCGGCGCGGCCGATTTTATCCACAAAGCGCGCCGCGTCCGTAAATCCCTCGGCGGGGGGATGCGGCAGGCCGGTATTTTAGCCGCTGCCGGCATCGTCGCCCTCAACGAAATGGTTGAAAGGCTGGCCGACGACCACGCTCATGCCCAGCAGTTGGCCCAGGGATTGGCCCGCATCCCCGGCATCAGCGTCCATCTGGAAACAGTCAAGACCAACATGGTTTTCTTTGGCCTGGATGAGGCGGTATCATTGACGCCCGGTGAATTCATCGAAGCGCTGCGCGAAAAAGCCAACATCTGGCTGGGCGGGTTGGGCGAACGCCGTTTCCGCGCGGTGACGCATTATTGGATTGGCGCAAGAGAGGTTGACTTGTTTGTGGAGACAGTTGGGGAAATTTTGCGCGCGGTGTAGTGGCCACAGATGGTATTTTTGACACGAATGGCGCGAATAACACGAATAAGATGATTTTAATTCGTGAAATTCGTGTTAGATTTCCAACCTTCTGAGACGGCCGTTCTAGGAGTTACCATGACCAGCTTAATCGGACAAACCATCAACAATCGTTACCGGTTAGAGTCCCTGTTGGGTGACGGGGGGATGGGCGCTGTGTATCGTGCTTACGACCTGAACCTGGATCGGCAAGTGGCGATTAAACTGATGCACGCTCATTTTGCCCGCAAGGCCGAGTTTCGTGCCCGGCTGGTTCAGGAAGCGCAGACGGCCGCCAAGCTGGATCATCCTTCCATCGTCAAGATTCATGATTTTGGCAATTCAGAACCGGGCTTGTTTATTGCCATGGAATATGTCAACGGCGGCAGTTTGCGGGAGCATCTGCGGCGGCTGCAAACGATGGGGAAATATCTGCCATTAGCCCAAAGTTTGCAGATTGCGGCCCAAATCGCCGATGCGCTGGATTACGCTCACCGGCGCGGCATCATTCACCGCGACGTGAAGCCGGGCAATGTTCTGCTCAAGCGGCTGACGCGCCCCGACGCGCCTGGTGAACAGCCTTTCCGGGCCATGCTGACTGATTTTGGCCTGGTGAAGTTGCAAGAAGGATCGGAGATGACCCAGAGTGGGGCGACCTTGGGAACGCCCACGTATATGTCGCCAGAGCAGTGTGAGGGGGGAGATTTAGACGGTCGTACCGACCTTTACTCCCTGGGTGTGATCCTATATGAACTAGCTACCAATAAACTTCCCTTTGCTATGAAAACCCTTTCCGAAGCAATGGCCCTGCACCAAAGAGGAGAAACGCCGCCGCCGGCCCGCATGATCCGGCCTGATTTGCCGCCTATTATTGATGCGATTTTAGCCAAAGCCTTAACCAAAGCGCGTGAAAATCGTTACGCCGATGCCGCTGACATGGCCACCGCGCTGCAGGGCGCTATCGTCGCTTTGGAAGGCGCGCCCACGCAGATTATGCACCGGGAAGAAGTTGACATCCTGGAACAGGTAAAGGAGCCGCCGCCCGGCCACGAACTACATATTGAAACCCCCGGCCATCCGACCAGCGTTTTTGCGCTCACTCAAGCAGTCATCACGATGGGGCGCAATGCTGATAATGACGTAGTGCTGCCGGCAGAGGGGGTATCCCGTCATCACGCCCGGCTGCAAGCGACGGCGTTGGGCTGGGAAGTGATTGATTTGGGCGGCATTAACGGTACCTGGCTGGATGAACGCCGGCTGCGAGCCAGTGACGCCACGCCGATTGCGCCTGGCTCCCGCCTGCGGATTGGGCCGTATGCGCTGATTTTGCACGGGCCGGAAGTCGCCATCCAGGACTTACCGTAGGATGAAGTGGAACTTATCACCGGGGCTATAACGCCGGCGCTGGATATGACGGCTGAATTGGATACGGCCGTCGAGACGACCACCCCACCGCCGCAAGAATCGCTGGCTCTGTTTTTGCCTGATGACAAAATCGCAGTAAATCCGGGCGAACAGGTGGATTTGAAGGTAGAAGTCGTGAACCGGGGCCAGCGGGCGGATCGTGTCAGTTTGCGTGTGCAGGGTATTCCATCTACCTGGGTCAAAACGCCGGGCGAGTTTGTCACTGTTTTGCCCGGCGACTCGGTTCAGATGAGTATGGTTATTCAACCGCCGCGACAGCGCCGGACACCCACCGGACGGCAGCGGCTGCGCTTGGAATTAGTGTCATAGCAGCGCCCAGATTTGAAATTAGGGGCCAATGCCTCGTTAATGTTGGGTAGTTTTGTGGACTTTGAGGCCAGTCTGGAGCCGGAACAAGTGCGGCTGCCGGGGTCGGTGATTGTTTCTATTGAGAATACGGGCAACGCCACGGCCGATTTCAGCCTTACCGCCCGCGACCGGCAAAGAGCGTTACGGTTTCAGGGGGAAAAAGGGCGGATTCGTTTACAGCCGGGGCAGATGGCCCATGTGGAGCTTGATCTGGAAATCCGGCAAAAGGGGGGGTTTGGCAGCGGCGAATTGTACCCGTTTGAGGTGGAAGTAGCTTCTGAGGCTGGCGGCCGGCAGACGTTAACCGGCGAAGTAAGGCCGGGATCATTGATTCCATCTGGGGCGTTGTATGCGCTGATATTTGTGGTGACGTTTGCCTGTGTGATTGGCGCGCTGGCGCTGTTATCGAATCGGGATCGACTTGGGGGCGGGGGTGAACCTGCCCTCTCGCCAACAAGCCTGCTGGCGAATGTCACGGAAACGGCCGTTTCTGCTGCTCAAACCGCTGCTGCCGTCACCAGCCTGCCAGGAACGGCCGTCATCCCCGGCGATGCCGATGGCGACGGTCTCAGCGATGCCCAGGAAGCTGTCATTCTGACCGATCCCAACAACCCGGACAGCGATGGCGATGGCCTAAACGATGGCGATGAAGTGTTCACGTACTTGAGCAGCCCGCTCAAACGTGATTCTGACGGCGATATTTTGCTGGATGGCGACGAAGTGAACCTTTACGGGACGAATCCTACCTTGCAGGATACAGATGGAGACGGCATCCCTGACGGAACAGAATTAACGCAGGGCAGCGACCCGCTGGTGGCTGAAACCGCAACGCCAGGGCCAACGGCAACGGCCGTACCCACGGAAACGATCCCGCCCAACGCCACGGCGACGGCGACCCCGCTGCCCAGTTTAACGCCAACTATTACCAACACGCCGCCGCCTTCAGCCACCGCCACCCCAACAGCCACGGCCACGGAAACGGCCGTGCCCACCAACCCCCCTACCTCCACAGAAACGGCCGCTCCCACCGCTACGCCCACCATGACCCCCACCTCCACCAATACGCCAATGCCCGCGCCTGTCCTATCCTGTCTGTCCACGCCGCCGGCAATTGATGGCAATTTCCAGGTGACCGAATGGCCGGCCGCGCCGCTTTTCCAATTCCAGCCGGAGGATGATCTGTCCCGATTAGTACAGGTCTACTTTGGCCGGGACGCGGCCAAACTGTACATGGCCTTTCTCATCAACGACAACTCCAATGATGCCAGCGATTCACTGCGCTTTTACTTTGACGCCACCAATAATGACGGCGACCCGGATACGTCTGACCGCTACTTCCAAATTGGACGCGATCAATCGCAATCCATTTGGGCCGGATCCGGCAGTAATTCCGATGGTAAAAACTGGAATGCCAATTACACTAGCAGCAATTGGACGGCCGCGATCGGCGAACCAGGCAATAATCAATGGGTGGTGGAATTTGAAGTGACAACGTCTGAGTTGATCGGGTTAGTCAATCCGTTTAGCTTTATGACCCAGGTTGTTTACACTACGGGCGGGCCGGCGCTCTGGCCGGATAATGCCTCCGGTATTAACCCCGGCAGTTGGCAGGATATCGAGGATGTGGTTTGTCCGTGAGGAAGTGGCGGAAGTGACTAAAGTGACTAAAGTGGCTGAAGTTGGCGCGTATGATTGATTTTACCCCGTTGCGAAACCAAGAGGCCGCCTTTATCCTATTTGCGGCGGGCTTTACCAAACAGGCGCCCCGTTCATGAGGCGGTTTGACCTGGTGCAATTACGCACGCAGTGGGATGATTTGATGGCATTGTTTGATGTGGCAGCCAATCGTTCTGACGCGGTTTTTGGGGAGTTAGTGGCCAAGTATGAGGAAGACGGCCGTTTCTACCACACCCTGGCCCACATACAAAATGTGTTAGAAGTAATTCAGTCATTAAGTCCCTACGCGCAGGACTTACCCGCTATTCAGCTTGCCGCCTGGTTCCACGACGCGATTTATGATCCACGAGCGGCCGATAATGAACACCAAAGCGCCCAATACGCCGCCCGCGCCCTCGACTACCTGGGCATTCCCACCGCGACCAGCGCCACCGTACAACGTTTGATTCAAGCCACGACCCATCGCCCCCCCTACCCCGACGATATTGATTGTCAGATACTGCTCGATGCTGACCTGGCTACATTTGCATCTGACCACACATTACAGGTGTGGATTGAAGAGGCTATTCGGCAAGAATATGCCTTTGTGCCTGAAACCACTTACCGGGAGGGGCGGCGGCGTATTTTGCAGCAGTTTTTGCAGCGCGAGCGTATTTATTATACGGAACTGATGGCTGCCGCACTAGAAAAACAGGCCCGCCAGAACATCACGAACGCTATTGTCCGGCTTAAATGAATAGGCAGCCTCGTTTATGACCCCAATTTCAGGCACACACGACCAAACTGTTCCCAACACCCCTAAGACACTTTCGGGGATTCAACATGGCTTACAGGCCGGGCTGCGGCGCGATGGTTTGGTCATCCTGCTTTATGGCTTGGCAACACTAATCATGACCTACCCGCTGGTTTTTAAGCTGGGCCAGGAATGGCTGGGATCTTACGATGCCGATACGTTTGTCAAGTTGTGGGATAATTATTGGCTGTCGAACCTTTTGTCCACGAGTCAGTCCCCCTTTTACACCACTGCTCTTTTTTACCCGACGGGGCTTGACCTCTCGTTCCACAGCATCAGTTGGGCAGTGTCTGGCTTTTCCTGGCTGATAACCCCGCTCCTGGGTCGGATTGATGCGTATAACATCACGATTTTGCTGGCTGTCTTTATAACGGCTTATGCCGGTTATTTGCTTGTTCAATCGCTGGTGTCGCACCGCGCGGCGGCCTGGTTGGGCGGCGCTGTTTACAGCTTCGCCCCCTACCACATGGCGCATACCGGCGGACATCCTGATTTGGTTCATTTAGCGCCCGTACCTTTGGCGGTATTGTTCCTCACGGTTGCGTTGACTCGTTCGAGCAAGCGAGCAGCTTTGGGCGGAGCGTTGGCGGTGGGGGCGGCGGCGCTGATCAGCCTGTATATCATGGATTTTACGCTGCTGACGCTGGTCCCAGTTTTTATTTTCCTGGCCCTGGAACAGGGCAGATGGCGACGGCGGCGGTTTTGGGTAACGGCCGTTCTCTTTGCCAGCTTCTCTTTGCTGTTTCTATTACCGCGCCTTTACCCCATCTTCCGCAACCCGAACACGCTTTCCTACGCCATCGAATCAAAATACGCTGCCGATCAGGGGCAAACAGATTTGCTGGCTTACGTCATCCCTTCGCGGCATAATCCCTTGTTTGCCCCCTTTGTTGATGCGATCGCCGCTCGCTTCAACATGAACCGGAAATGGCCTGCTTACCTGGGCGTGGCCCCGATCCTCTTAACCGGCCTGGCTTTAACCGGACGCAAGCAGCGCCGGTTGGCTCTCTTTTGGTCTGGCGTTGGCGTGCTGTTTGTTTTACTCAGCCTGGGAACTGTGCTGCAATTTAACGGCGAGGCATATGAAGGGGTCGTGATGCCGGCGCGTTATCTAGCCTGGTTTCCGCCGATTCGCGCGGTGGCCCGGCCTGATTTCTTTGTGCTGGGCGCGCTGCTGCCGCTGGCTGTCTGTGTTGCTTTGGGTTTGGAGCGCTGGCTGGATGCCTGGGCCGGTAAGAAACGGGCGCGGGTCTGGCTGCCCGTTTTGCTCTCGATCTGGCTGTTATTTGAATATTGGAATGGCCCCTATCCGGGCGCGCCGGCAGCCGTCAATCCTTTTTACCAGCAGTTGGCGAGCCAAACTGAAGATTTTGCCTTGATTGAGCTGCCGATGGGTCGGCAGCCGTCGAAGCCGTATGTGTATTACCAGACGGTTCATCACAAGCCGATTGTGGAAGGGTTGAGCGCCCGCACGCCGGCCGGATCGTACCGATACATCACTCAAAATGAACTGTTGTTAGCCTGGCGACACCAAACGGCGCTGGATTGCAACGTGATGCCGGATGATGTTATCCGGGCGCAGATCGAGCGGCTTATGGCCGATGATTTTCGTTATGTTCTGGTTCATTACCCACAGGGCGGGTCTGTGCCGGATGCGTTTGCCGGGTATTTAACGGCCGTTCCCGCTTACCGTGATGATACGCTGGCCGCCTATGCGCTGGCCGATTTATACGCCAATCTGCCCTGTGAGGGCGAACCAGCGGCCAAATAACTGGGAAAAGCTTTTGAAAGATACAATTAACAAACTGCCACGTCGTTTATATTCGCTTGATGTCATCAGGGGCATTGCCGCGCTCAGTGTTGTTTTTTGGCATTGGCAGCATTTCTTTTTTAATGGGACGGTAAACGGCCGTATTGATAAAGCCACCCAGCCGCTGTACCCCCTGTTTTTTTTATTCTACGAAAGAGGGCGGTTGGCCGTTGAATTCTTCTTCTCTTTATCCGGTTTCATTTTCTTTTGGCTGTATGCCCGGCGTGTCAGCCATAAAGAAATAAGCGCCTGGGATTTTTCCGTCTTGCGCTTTTCACGACTGTACCCCCTGCACTTGATAACTTTGCTCATCGTGTTGGCCGGCCAGCAGTTTATCCGCTATCGAACCGGCTCCTTCTTCGTCTATCCCAAGAACGACCTCTATCATTTTATATTGCAGATTTTCTTCGCCTCCAATTGGGGCCTGGAACGCGGCTTTTCCTTCAATGCGCCCATCTGGTCTGTCTCCATCGAAGTGCTGCTTTATGTCATCTTTTTCATAGTATGTCGCAAACTACCCATCCGTATGCCACTATTGTTCCTATTGACGGCCGTTGGTTTTGGACTGACGGGCATCTTTACACGGTTGGGCCGGGGGATGTTTTCCTTCTTTATTGGCGGGATGGTTTATCTGGTTTACCTGAAACTGGTTGAGAAAAATCGGCTGGCGGCCTGGCTCAGACCACTGGTGGTCGTGACTCTGTTGGGATGGGCTGTGACTGTTCTGGATATGAGAATTAGCTTTATCCGGCCGGCATTTTTGGAAGTGGCCCAACCGCTGCTCACCTTCAACGGGTACGATTACGCATCCTGGATCGCCCAGCTTTTTTATGATCGGTTGGCAACGGGCATTTTGTTTCCGTTAACCATCCTGGCGCTTGTGGCTGTCGAAACGCAGCGGGGACACCTGGGTCAACGAGTCGCTTTCCTGGGTAATCTCAGCTATTCGTCATACCTGCTGCATTTTCCGTTACAAATGCTCTTCTTTATCATCATTGGGCTGGCGGGGGTGGACAACTCGTTCTTTTACAGCCCGTTTTCACTGCTTTTGTTTTTTGCGATTTTGGTGACGCTCTCGTTAATGAGTTACCGGTTTTGGGAAGCTCCCGCCCAACAAGCTTTAAGAAACCGGCTGCTTTCGGTCAGGTACAAACGCCCTGGATTAACCAAGAAGTAATTACTCGGTTTGC
Source organism: Chloroflexota bacterium (assembly GCA_024275635.1). Classification (GTDB taxonomy): domain Bacteria; phylum Chloroflexota; class Anaerolineae; order Promineifilales; family Promineifilaceae; genus JACKCC01. Next base: position 41,214 of record JAJRYT010000139.1, read on the forward strand.
CCACAAAATGTGCGTTATGTGCGTTAATTTTTTGCCACGAATTTCACGAATTACACGAATTAAAACCGTCTAAATTCGTGTAATTCGTGAAATTCGTGGCAGGGATTTTTGATTGCGGCTTTGCCACGTTATGTAATTACCTAAAATTGCCCCTCGCGCACCAGGTCAATCATGTCGCCCAGCACCCCGGCGGCGGTCATTTCCACGCCGGCCCCTTTGCCCCCGATGAGCAGCGGTTCGTCGTGGTAACGGCCGCTTCTGAAACTGATGTATTTCAAATTTGCCAGCGGGCTGTTGGCGGGGATCGCTTTCAGGCCCACCGTGCCGCGCCCGGCTTCCAGTTCGGCCACGTAACGCAGGACATCGCCTTCAGCGGCGGCGGCTTCCACCCGTTGGCGCATCGGTTCATCGAGGACGGCCGTTTCCCGCATAAATTCGGCCACAGACAACGCCGCCATCGCTGCCGGGTAAAGCGATTCGACCACAATATCTGCCGCTTCCAGCGGCCAGCCTGCCATCCGTCCCAAAATCATTACCTTGCGTATTACATCCTGCCCGCCCAAATCTTCGCGCGGGTCCGGTTCCGTAAAGCCGTTCGTTTTCGCCTGGGCCACCGCCTGCGAAAACGACACACCCTGGTCTAGCTGGCCGCAAATAAAGCCCAACGTGCCGCTCAACTGCCCTTCAATCCGATAAATGGGATCATTCGTATCCAGCAGAGTGCGCAGTGTGGCGATAACCGGCTGGCCGCCGCCGACGGTAGATTCGTGCCGGATGCGGGGATGGTTGAAATAATTCTGGGCCGTTTCCCAGGGGCCGGCGAGCGCCTTTTTGTTCGCCAGGACGACGCCGTAGCCAAGCTGCAGGGCGCGGTCTATGATTGGTTCCATGCCCGCCTGGGCGGTGACATCCACGACAATCACGTTTTCCAGTTCGGCGGCGGGGGCAAAGTCAAGAATATCACGGTTCGACGGCCGTTCCCCGCTAATTCTCGTTTGACGTCCCGATTCCGGGTTGGCCGGCAAGCCCATCTGTTTCGCTTCGATGATGCCCAATAACTGGGCGTCGCTCAACCCTTCCGGCTCCCAGGCCAGACTTTTGCGGTCGGCAGCTGCGACCACGTCGAATTGAATTTGATTACGGACGGCGGTGGCAAGACGGCCGTTTACAATCTGCCGCAGCAGCGCCTGCCCTACGCCCCCTACGCCAAAAACAATCACCGGAACCCGCTTCATGACATTATTCCCCTAACCTGGATAAACCAGAAAAGATTCCGACACGAATTACACAAATGAGGACTGTGTTAATTCGTGAAATTCGTGTCAAAATTCTTGTACTAAAAACCAAAGACCCCGTCCAAAAACGAGGCCTTTGTTGCACCGTAGCGCTTACTCACTCATCCGAGGAGGCTGCGCTACGGTGCGTTTAGATAAATTACTATCCATAAGCACCACCTCCTTTGCGTTAAAAGATAGCGGCGCAGCCAATGGCTGCCAATCAATGAAATGATGGCTGCATTATGGCATACCGGCGCAGCAATGTCAACCACCCGTATTCTATTGGGTGGCCGGATTTTTTGTTGATTAGGAAAATAGCCGGAAAAGTATAGGAGGCAAAATAAAGTGACAACCCAGAGGAAGTGGGCCAGTTTGTTTCAACAAGCCAGTGACCAAGTAAGCAGTTAGCGGCCAAAACATCCGCGGGCAAATTTTACCGAGATCGAGAACACAGTTGACGAGGAACTTGCCCCAATGCAACCTGTTTTTGCTGCTTATTGGCAGTCAGGGCAACGGCCGTATACCTCCAACAAATGGCTTTCTATCTGAAACTGGAAACGGCCGCAAACCATCTGCTCAATCTCGCTCAACACACAATCATCAAACTCGATCACTTTATGGCAGACCGAACAAACCAGGTGATGGTGATGGCCGGCGTCCATCAAGATGTAGTGGGCGGCGCCTGTGCCTTGATAAACCGGGCGAATCAATCCCAAGCCGCTTAACAAATCCAGCGTGCGGTACACGGTCATACGGCCTACGCCCGGCGCTTTTTCCCGCACTAAGGCGGCCAGATCATCGGCGGTGACATGCCCGCCGCTGCTGGTTAACACCTGCAAAATGGCCCGGCGCGAGGCCGTTAAACGGTAGCCTTGTTCTTGTAACGCCGCGCTCAAACCGGCCAATAGGTCGCTCATTTTTCAACCAATCTCGCGTCATGAATCATGCTTTGCGCCACATGATTCCCCGCCCTGGGGCAAACAAGAAGACGAGAACAAAAACGGCCGTCGCCACCAACACAATCGCCGGACCGGAAGCAATATCCAAATAATAAGACGCATATAAGCCGGTCACACTGGATAATGTGCCGATCACGGCCGCAATCGCCATCATAGATGGCAGGCGGCGCGTCAATAACGAGGCCGCCGCCGCCGGCGTCACTAGCATCGCCATCATCAGGGCGATCCCCACAACCTGCAAGGAGACGACAATGGTGACAGCGATTAGCGCCAGGAGTAGATAGCGCAGGAAGTTGGCCGGTAAGCGCAAGGTTGTCGCCAGCGCCGGATCGAAGGAGATGACGAGGAATTCCTTGTAAAAAAGCAAAATGGCGAGCAGGACAAATGCGCCCAGAACGGCCGTCACCCACAAGTCGGCCGTAGACACGCCCAGCAGGTTGCCGAATAGGAAATGAGCCAGGTCAACGGTGTAGTTGCCCGTGGCCGACAGCATGGCTACGCCCAGGGCAAATGCGCCGGCAAAAATGACGCCGATGGCGGTATCCTCCTTCATCATGCCCTGGCTGCTAAGCGCGCCGATGCCTAAGGCGGTCAATAGGCCCATTGCCAATGCGCCCACGGCCAGCGGCCAACCAAACAGGAAAGCGACCACGACGCCCGGCAAAATGGTATGGGCCAGCGCGTCGCCGAAGAAGGCCATGCCCCGCAAAATGACGTAGGTTCCGAACACGGACCCCACCACGCCAACGACCATCGCCGCCAGCAAAGCGCGAACAATAAAACTGTATTGGAGCGGTTCAATTAGCCAGGTTAACATAGTTCAAGTTTGCAAGCGGGCAAGCGGCAAGTCGCCTCTGTACCCCATCACCTCTTCACCCCTGCCTCTCCTCATAGTGGTCACAACATTCATCTGTCAGCAGGATGTCGCTGTTACCGAGAACGTGCATGTGTCCGCCGTAGGCTTGCAGTAGATTGCGGGGTTCGAGAACGGCCGTTGCCACATCAAAAGCGACGATCTTCTTATTCAATAACATGATCCGGTCAAAGCGGGCCGCCGCCAGGTCTAGATCATGCGTTGCCACCAACACCGTCACGCCGTCAGGACGCAGCGCATCCAATATCTCAAAAATTTTCTCCTGATTCGGCACATCCAATCCAGCTAAAGGCTCATCCATTAACAACAGTTCCGCTTCCTGCGCCAGGGCGCGGGCGATAAACACCCGCTGCTGCTGCCCGCCAGACAGTTCGCCAATTTGTTTTTTTGCCAGGCGCGCCGCGTTGACTCGCGCCAGGCTGTTTCTGACCAGTTCCCAATCACGGCGGCGGGGCCAGTGAAATAAACCTATCTGGCCCACGCGCCCCATCATGACCACATCCTCTACCGTCACCGGGAATGACCAATCTATCTGGCTGCGTTGGGGGACATAAGCAATGCAAATATGGCCGCTGGGACCGTGTCCGTATACGTTCACTGAGCCGCGGCTGGGTTTCAGGGCGCCGACAATCAGCTTAAACAAGGTACTCTTACCCGCTCCATTCGGCCCAACGACAGCGATCCGTTCCCCGGCCTTCACCTGGAAGGAAACGGCTTCCAGGGCGAACTGGGCGCTTCGCGCTGAGGTGACGCCTTGCGCGCCTTCAGCGTAAGCGACAAACACATCGTCTAGCTGGAGCGTCGGCGATGCCGGTTGATGGGTTACATGCCGGGGGATGATTTTGGCGACTAGGTTACTCATGTCATTAATCTTCAATCTTTAATCTCTCGATCCAGTAATAATCGTGTCTAAATTTGCCCGCATCATGCCGATGTAACTATCGGCGCCGCTGCCGGGTTCCCCCAGCGCGCCCGTATAAAGCGATAGTACCTGAACGGCCGTACAGCTTGCTAATTCAGCGGCCACTGACCGGGCTAACTGGTCGCTGGTTGAAGTTTCGGCAAAAATGGCGCAGACGTTGGCCTGGTTCATGGTTTTTACCAATTCGGCCAGTTCGCTGGCTGAGGGCGCAGCCAGGGCGCTGGCGGCAGGCAGGATGGTTCCGATAACCTGGAAATGATACCGGTCGGCAAAGTAGCCCAGGCTGTCATGGTTGGCGACGAGTTTACGGCCGTTTTCCGGGATTCCCTCGATTCGCTTTTCAAATTCAGCCATCAGCGCTTTCAATTCTTCCCGGTATACATCGGTATTTTGGTCATAAACGGCGGCATTGTCCGGGTCCAAATCGCTGAGGATGATTTTAATATTCGCCACCCACTGAATGACATTGGCTGGATCGAACCAGACGTGGGGGTCGGGCGCGCCGTGGGCGTCATCGCCCTGGTTGGCGGCGGGCGTTAATTCGCGCGGATCGATGCGGGCGGAGACGGCGACGATGGGAACGTCTCCGGCTACATTGGTTAGATTTTTGATCAGCCCTTCTTCCAAATTCCAGCCGTTGACAAAGATGATGTGGGCGTCGGCGACGGCCGTTAAATCCTGCGCCGACGGTTCATAGCTGTGCGGGTCCTGGCCCGGCGCTATCAACGTCGTCAATTCAATCGCCGCGCCGCCCACCTGGGCAACCACATCCCCGATAATACTGGTGGTAGCGACGACTTTTAGTTTGCCGCCGTTTAGATCGACCGGTTCCAATGCCGGCAAGGACAGCATTTGTGAATCATGCGTGTGATCGTGATCATCAGCGGCCGTTTCATCAGCATGGTCATGCTCATCAGACGCGACGGTTTCGCCGCCAGCCGTCTGGCAGCCGGCCAACAACAGCCCTGCAAACAAAAACAGGGCGAACCCTGTTTGTAACGGTTTCCAATTCATTCTCGAAATCACTCCTATTGATACTTTGTATCAATTGTATTGCAAGATCGTTGATTGTCAAGATTTAGAAGGTTCGTCAAATGCGGATAAGGGCTTGTTTTTTCACATCAATCCACAAAGTCTGCGCCCAATCCTTCTTCCCAGACAGCCGCCACAATCTCATCCAAACTAACTGTTTTTTGCTGATTGGCAACGGCCGTTTCCCCCTCCGCCCCCACTGCCCCCACCAGTTCAGATCGCAGTCTCGCCGCCCCATCCTTCGTTACTTGCTCGGCGCCGGCATGATTCAAAACGGAGTTCAATAAGATGAAGGCCGATTGATTGCGACCTTGTTTTAATCGCAGTGCGGTGATTCCGACTAATGTTTCCAGTGTGATAGGAACAGCCTGGCAGGAAATAGATGTTGTCAACGCCTCCGCCAGCAGTTTTTGGGCTGATGCGGTTTCGTTCAGGGAAACGGCCGTTATCCCCAACACAGTCAAAGCGCGGGCCAAGCCATCTTTATCCCCTACTTCCTGGAAAATCGACAGGCTTTCTTGTCCCCATTCCCGCGCCAGAGCCGCTTCGCCCCGTATGTAGGCCAACCGGGCCAGCCCCAACAGCGGCCAGGCCACGCCTTGTTGGTCGCCCGCCTCGCGGAAAACGGTCAGGCTGGTTTGGCATTGTTCTTCGGCCAGGTTCAGGCGGCCGCGAGCGATTGCCACCAGCCCTAACGTGTACGTCAACAGCCCTATCCCGCGCTGGTCGCCCAACGTCCGGCAAATGGATAACCCTTCCCGGCAATACTGCTCAGCCGCATCGTAATCGCCCAAAGCGTAAGCGGCCGTGCCTAAATGACCCAAATTACGCGCCGCGCCGGCCCGGTAGCCAATTTCCCGGCAAATCGCCAGGCTTTCTTGATAAAACTGCTGCGCTTCGGCAAACTCCCCTGACTGGCGGGCCGTGTGTCCCAGGTTGGTTAAAGGGAACGTTATCAAAAAGCGGTCGCCAATACTCTGGCAGATGGCAGCGCATTCCTGGTAAAGACGCCTGGTTTCCTGTGGGTCGTCAGTAACAATCCCCAAATTGTTGAGCGCGCGGGCCATGCCCCATAAATCGCCCATTTCCTGCGCGATGCGGCGGCTTTCTTGTAGCAGTTTCTGCGTTTTGGCCAAATCCTGGGGGATGATGGCCTGGTTATTGAGCGTCCGGGCGACACCCCATTTATCGTCAATCTGGCGATAGATGTCCAGGCTTTGCCGATAGAAGGATTGCGCCTGATCATACTGGCTCAAACTCCAGGCGACATAGCCCAGGTTGTTGCGCGCAAAGGCAATGTCGGCCTGGGTTTCCGCTGTCGTCGCCAATGCTTGCGCGATGTCGAGGCTTTCTTGCAAAAGGGTTTGCGCTTCCTCATAGCGTCCCAGCCGGTGGCAAAACCGTCCTTGCCGGGCCAGCGTTTTGGCCCGCGCAGACAGCCGCTGGTTGTCATGTGTCATTTGTTCCTGGCCGCTGATTAAACTATCGGCTGTCTTCAAAGCTTGGGCCGCCATCTGAAACATGGCGACGCCTTCCTGGAAATTGCTGCGCATTTCGTAGAAAAGGAACAGGCTTTCAGCGGCCATATCCAGAGAGGCGCTGTCTCGCGCAGCTGCCGCCCACTGCCAGGCCAGACGGATATTCTCGATTTCGGCGCTAATTTCGGCCAGCGCTTCTTGTTGGCGGCCTCCTTTCAAGTCGCGCTGGTGCTGTTGCAAGAAGCCGGCAAAGTAACGACTGTGTTTGATTTTGATGGCCTGTTGTTCGTGGGGCAGGGCGTGTCTCTTCTCGGCGCCGTAAGGGCGCAGCGCTTCGGGAATGGCGTAACGGCCGTTTCCCACCCCACGCAGCAGTGATTTATCAAGCAAAACGGAAATCTGGGCCAGTTTTGTGCCGGTTACGGCCGTTGCCGCCGCCCGATCAAAGCCGCCGCGAAAGACAGACAGTTGGCGGAACGCGGTTTGCTCCGTGGCCGTCAGCAAGTTCCACGAATGGTCAAAGACGGCCCGCAAACTGCGATGACGTTCTGGCAAGTCGCGCAGGCTGGTTGCCAGAAAATCGAGATTGGTTTTGATTTCGGCAGCTATTTCGCGGCCGGGCAGGGCGCGTACCCAGGCGGCGGCCAATTCGATGCCTAACGGCAGGCCATCTACCAATTGGCATATGCGGGCGATGGCTTCCAAGTTATCCTCAGCCGAAAAGTCGGCGGCGAGGCGGCGGGCGGTTTGTAGGAAGAGTTGGATGGCGGCGTGGTCTTGGCGGGAAACGGCCGTGCCATCGGCGGGATACGATAAACCATGCACTGCCATCACCCATTCGCCGCGCAATTGGAGCCGTTCCCGCGAAGTGACCAGCAGTTGCACGTGGGGAGCCTGGCTCCAGATTTTAGGCAGCAAATCCGCGCCCGCCAGCAAATGCTCGAAATTATCGAGGATGAGCAGCAACCTTTTTTGGCGCAAATAGTCGAGGAGTTGTTGTTGGGGGGCGGAACGGCCGTAAAACGAAAACCCCAGCGCATCCGCAATCGCCGCTGTCAGGAAACGGGCATCGCTAACCGGGGCCAGCGACACAAAGGCGCAGCCGTCTGTGAAAAGGTCTGGATAATGATGCGCCACGGCCAGCGCCAGCCGGGTTTTGCCCATCCCGCCAACGCCAATCAAAGTCAAAAGCCGGCAATCTGGATCCGTTAATCGCTGCCAAATTTGGGCTAGTTCAGTGGCGCGGCCGACAAGCGGCGTTGTTGGCAAGGGGCGGGTCGCTGGCTTGATGCGTTTTGTGCCGGTTGCGGCCGCTAATCCAGCGTCACGAATCTGAGTGTACAGCGCTGTCGTTTCCGCATCTGGGGCGACGCCCAATTCTTCTGTCAAAACACGTTGGCAAGTTTGGTGCTGGCGCAGCGCGGCCGTGCGCTGGCCGTGAGTCGCGTATAACTGCATCAACTGCCTGTGCGCCGGTTCATGTAAAGGGTCGAGAGCCAGCCAACGCTGAGCACAGGCAATCGCGCGATCAGACTGCCCTTCTGCTGCGTAACAGCGCGCTAACTGGCTTAAAACGCGGCTCAACTGGCGCTGCCAATTATCCGCCTGAAAACGCTGCCACTCGTCAAACGCGGCGCTGTTGGTCAGGCTAAATCCGGCCATGAAATCACTGCCGTAAAGCGCGGCCGCTTGGGCGAGATGGGGCAGACGTTGGGGACATGATTCATTCTCGGCATGTTCAAGCAAGGCAGCGAATTGGAGCGCATCGCATTCTATAAAAGCCAGGTCTAAACCAATGGCTTCTCTTTCAACAATCAACCCGGTTCCTCCCAGCGCTTTTTTCAGAGCCGACAGGGTTGTTCGCAGCGCCGCCCGGCCGCGACGATGGTCTAATTCCGGCCAAAGCAAAGCGACGAGGCTTTCGCGGCTGTGGGGCTGGGCTGTGATAACCAGATAGGCAATGAGGGCGATGGCTTTGCGCGTGTTGACAGTAACGGGTTTGCCGTCCCGTTCTATTTGGGGCGCTCCTAGTAATTGCACATTGATTGTTTTCATAACGCTGCCCATGACGATCTCATGACGGCCGTTCTGTACCCTGGCTTCATATTATTTAGTCTACCGACGGTAGACCTACCAACGGTAGACATTCACCTAATTGATTCACGGAGGTTACTCATGTTTCTATCACGATTCGTTTATTTTATTGTTGCGCTCTGGGCGCCGTTCCTCATACCGGGCAAACTGCGCCATGAGAAAGGGCAGGGTTTGGTGGAGTACGCGCTGGTTCTGGTACTGGTCGCCGTTGTCGTCATCGCCATCCTCACCCTCCTCGGTCCGCAAATCGGCAATGTGTTCTCTCGGATTACCTGCGGTCTGGATTCTGCTTGCTGAGTAATCGAGCGCCGGTTAGTACATGGCGTTTCCACCCGATTTGGGCAATGGAAGCGCCATGCGCTTGTTTGTATGCTTACAGTGTACCTGATCGCCCTGGCCTTTGTCATGGCAAGATGGCTTGAAATCAGGAAAAACGATCTGGACAGTTAGACTATAATGAAGGCAGGAGAAAACGATGTCTATTCCCTGGATTATTGCCGCGATAGCGCTAGTCTTGACGCCAGTTGTTTTGGCCCATGAATTGGGGCACTTTCTTGCGGCCCGTCTATGCGGGATTCAGATTGAGGAGTTTGGTCTGGGCCTGCCGCCGCGCGCCGCTAAATTGTTTGAACATAACGGCGCCCTTTTTTCCCTCAATTGGATTCCGCTGGGAGGCTTTGTGCGTCCTGCCGGCGAGAATGATCCTACTGTACCCGGCGGGTTGGCTGCTTCTTCCTGGTTGGCCCGGTTGTTTGTGCTGACGGCGGGTGCGGGGGCTAATTTTCTCGCGGCTGTGGTTGTGTTGTGGTTGGCGTTTATGCTGGGATCGAAAGCGACGGAGGTAACGGCCGTACTGCCCAATTCGCCCGCCATAACTGCCGGATTACAATCGGGTGATGTTTTGCTAGAGATGAATGGCATTACAGTGGATGGCCCCAAAATCATGGCCGATATGGTGTACAATTACGGTGGTCAAGAACTTGACATAATAATTTTACGGGATGGCAAACAGATTTCATTGCGCGTAACGCCCCGACTGCCCGGCGAGTATGATGCGTCGCGCGAAGGGCCGATTGGCATCGAGGTTGATCAACTTAGCAGCGATGTTTATTTGCACCGCACGCCGCGCGAAGCGGCCGTTGAGGCCATTAATTACGTATCCCAGGTCGTTTCTTCTACTTTGAAAGCGCCGGGCCAATTGATTCGTGGCGAGATGAGCGCCGAGGATGCGCGGCCGGTCAGCGTGGTGGGACTCAGCCAGATAGCGGGCCGGGCGGCGGCCAATTCAGTGATTACATCCAGCTTATTCCCCCTTTTGTTGATGATTGGCCTGATTAGCTCCGCGCTTGGTTTGACGCAATTATTACCGTTGCCTGCTTTAGATGGCGGGCGGATTGTGTTTGTGTTAGTTGAAGCGGTTCGTGGTCGCCGCGTGGCCCCGGAGCGGGAAACGGCCGTTCACCGGATTGGAATATACACCTTGCTCTTGCTGATGGCTATCTTAATCCTGCAGGATATTATTGACCCGATACTTCCTTTTTGAGTTTATCACGCTTTATCGCCTCTAATTCATTCCCCAATAACGCCCATAGATACTCTTACCCGTGAGCGGTAATCCGTAATCGGTAATCCGTTGTGCCTACCTCTGGAAAATCACTACGAATAACGGTACACGGACTCCGGGTTACGGGTACTTTGCTGTTTCAGGGCGTATCCAGAGAGGCAGTCAGGCACTGGCCGCCGGGGAAGAATTGTTGCAGGTATTGGAAGCACTCGTCGGCGGTTAACGGCCGTGCCGCCAGCGCCAGCCCCCGTTCCAACAGTTCAGCCACACTTTCCAGCGTGATAATCTGCGCCGTCCGGTCAGAACTGGCCGTCGCCAGATGGGCGCCGTCAGGCGTAAACACAACATCATGCACGATGGACGTGCCTTCTAACAATGTCCGTAAAGGTTGGCCGGTCGCCGTATCCCACAACTTAGCCGTGCCATCGGCGCTGGAGGTTGCCAGACGCGAACCATCCGGGCTGAAAGCCACACTCAATACCGCGCCGGCATGGCCGGCAAAGGTGCGCTGCATTTCCCCCGATTCCCAATCCCATACCCTGGCTGTCCCATCGCTGCCGGCCGCAGCCAGAGAAGTGTTGTCGGCGCTGAAGGCCATATCATTCACAGCGCCTTCCAGTTCGGCGAAAACGGCGGCCTGTTCTCCAGAGGTCACATTCCAAATCGTGATGCGCCCGGCGCTGTCGCCGGTCAGCAGTTGCGACCCATCCGGGCTGAAAATAACGCTGTTTGCCGGACTCGCGCCGTTATCAGAATTATCGAATTTTGCCAGCCTCGTGCCGTCGACCGCATCCCAAACACGAGCCAATCCATCCTCGCTGGCCGTTGCTAGCCACGCGCCATCGGGGCTGAACGCCACTGCATTTACCGGCCCGCCATGATCTAAATTTTGTAGTACGCGCCCGGAAGCCAAATCCCAAATATAAGCAATATGATCCTCGCCAGCCGAAGCCAGACGAGCTGAATCGGGGCTGTAGGCAACGTCATTAACAGCCGCATTATGCCCCGTCAATGTTCGTTCCAAATCGCCAGAGACGGCATTCCACAATTTGATTGTTGCATCGCCGCTGCCGGTGGCCACGAGTGTGCCATCGCCGTTCACAGCCGCGCCCAAAACGGCGGCCGTATGCCCGGTCAAAATCGTGGGCGTGAAGCTGGGCTGGATGTTCCACAATTTAGCCCGGCTGTCCTGACCGGCCGTAGCAAATTGTTGGCTTGCGGGATTAAAGGCGATGGCCGAAACGCCGCCGCCATGACCCAGAAGCGTGTATTCGGCGCGGCCGGTCTCCCTGTTCCATACTTTAACCGTGCCGTCGGCGCTGGCTGTCATCATGCGAATCGTTGCGTTCGGATCGTCGGGGGCGGCCGGACTAAAAGCCACATCCCAAATGGAACTGGCATGGCCGGTTAAGGTGAACAACAAAGGGTAATCTACCTGGGTAAAGTCCCTGACTCGGGCCGTGCCGTCGGCGTAGCCGATGAGTAACTGCTCGCCATCGGGGCTGATGGCGATGGCATTGGCCGTAATTGGTTTGCCATCATCACCCAATATAGGCTCAATGGAACGAATGGATATGCCAATGTCTAAATTCCAGATGATGACCCGGCCGTCCTCGCCACCGCTGACTAACTGCGTGGCATCGGGGGTGAAGGCGACATCATTGACCCGGTCTTCATGACCGAAGAGGTTGTATTTTTGGTCTATCAGTCGGACATTCCAAACGCTTACGGAAGAATCGCCGTTGGCGATGGCTAACAGTGCGCCATCCTGGCTGAAAGTGATGGATTGGACTGTGCCGTGGCTGCCGCCAAGCACGCTCCGGCGTAGGCCGGTGTTGGGATTCCAGAGGATGACAAAGCCGTCTTCGCTGCCGGTGGCCAGGTAACGATCATCGGGGCTGAAAGCGGCGCTGGTCACGGCCCGTCGGTGATCGTTGAGGGTCAGCAGTTCTTGTCCTGAAGCGACGTCCCAGATTTTAACGGCCGTATCCGCGCTCGCCGTGGCAATATGTGTCCCATCAAAATTGTAGGCCACATCATTGACGCCTTCGGTATGGCCGGTAAGAGTCTGTTGCAGTTGGAGGGCTTGCAGGGCCTGGTAAAGCGCGTTTTCGGCCGTCAACGGCGGTGTTTCACCCTCAGCCAGGTTGACATTGACCGCTTCCAGAGCCAACAACAAACTCAACTGCGTGTCGCTGCCTAGTTGATCAAGCGAACTGGCAGCCAAGGAACGGGCGATGACCTGGCGTGTTTGCGCCTCGGCTTCGGCGGCGCTGGCCTCGGCTTTGTTGGCATTTTCCAACGCTTCCAATTTAGCGGTTGCTTCAGCGGCAGCGCTGGCTTCGGCCTCCTCTTTGGCCTTTGCAGCTTCTTCGGCGCTGATTTCAGCCTCCTCTTTGGCTTTTTCAGCTTCAGCCTGCGCTTGAATTGCTTCATCGCGCGCTTTCTCAGCATCATCGCGCGCCTTGTTAGCGTCAAGGGCCAAACCAGCCGCGATTCTTTCATTGTCTCTCGCTTCAGCGGCATTGCGATTGGCGTCTATGCCGTTTTTGATTGCAACACCAGCGGCGATCAAAGCCAAAATCATAACGATGGCCAGGTAGCGGGCGCGTATCGTCAACTTTCTAGCGGCCTCTGCCTTTTCCTCGGCGCGGCGGCGTTCGGTCTCGGCCAGGGCATGGGCCTGAGCCAATTCGCGTTCACGGGCGGCGCGTTTTTCGGCTTCGGCTTGCTGTTCGGCCGTCTGGCTGGCGGTTATGAATTCGGTTTCTAGTTCATTCAGGTCGGCAAGGGCAGCGGCTTCGGCTAATAACACGCCGCGCCAGAGGCCGCTGGGGTCGCGGTTGAGAGCGCGCCATTGTTCAGCAACGGCCGTTAACCGGAACCGCTTCCGCATACGCTCCCGTTCATCCTCTAACCAGCCCACCAGCCGCGGCCAATTGCGAATCAACGCTTCATGGGCGATTTCGATCTGGATGTCATCGAGCGTATCCCCTTCCGTCAGCCGTACCAATCGGGTGTCAATGAGCTTATCGAGCGCCTGGTCTACACGATACCGGGCTTCTCCTTTTTCATAAAGCGTCCGGCGGCGGATGCGGTTGCTGGTTACCTCTAACCCCTCGCCCGGCCGCACCATGCGCAGCAATATCCGCTTGACAGTCACTTGTTCTTCAGGGATAAGCGCTTCATAAAACGCATCGGCGCTGTTCGCCAGCGCGCGGCGACCGCCTTCAAGCTGTTGGTACGCCCGCCAGGTGACGCGATTACGTTCTCGTTTTTCCCAGAGCTTTAGCAAAGTAAACTGCAGCAGCGGCAGCGCCGCCGGTTCCCCTAAAATATCTTTCAGCAGGGCGTCAACCACGCCATCTTCAAACTTTAACCCTACCAATTCGGCCGGTTTCTCAATCGTATCGCGTAGTTCGCTGGCATTGAGCGAGGCGACCGGCACGACCGCTTTTTCAAAAAGATGATGAAATTCAGGCAGGCGGGCCACCTGCGCTTCAAAATCGGAGCGCATTGTCAAAATGATGACGTGCCGGGTATTGGCGGCTTGAATGAGATGGAGCAGGTTGTTGATGAACGTCTGGCGTACTGAATCATCCTGGCAGAGGGTGAAGATCTCTTCGAATTGGTCTATGGTGAGAACGGCCGTTTCCACCCCCGCCCCGGCGCTTTCTACCTGTTGCTGAACCACCCGGGTCAGATGTCCCGCACCCGCCTTAAACCCGGCTACCTGTTCCTCAATCCAGGCATACGTTTGCACCCCGTCTGGCTTAATCGCGCGGGCCAGGTTTACTAACGGCCGTGATCCCGGCACCAATGTCGGATAATAAAGCCATTGATCAGAACCACTGATCGCCCCCGCGCCCAATCGGGGCAGCAGCCCGGCTTGAACCACCGACGACTTACCACTGCCCGACGGGCCAACCACAGCCAGTAAACGCTGCGATTCCAGCCGATCTACAAGCTGCGTCACCGATCTCTGCCGGCCAAAGAACAGAGCTTCCTTACCTTCCCGAAAAGCGTCAAGCCCCAGGTACGGGCAGAGCGAATCCGCCAATTCCGGGGCCAGCGTGGGGTCAAATTCGGCCAGCGTGGGGTCAATCGGCGTGAAGTCCGTCTTACTTAAAATATTCTCCCAGTAATCGAGCATACTTTGAGCGGCCTGCCGCTCTTTACTGGCATCCAGTTGCACTCCCAGGCCCGTCCCCTGCCGGATGAAATTAGCCACACCGGTCAGAAACTCCAACGAAGAACTGTTTTCGCGGCGACCCTCGACCAGTTCGGCATGAACTCGCCGCATTTGGGCAAGCGACTGGTAAGCTGCCATATTATCCGACTCCAATACCGTTTGATCCTGAGACATCAAATCGTTCGCAATAACCAATCCAACGGTTCGCCAATTTGTCGTAAATCCTCACATAATTGTAGCAATCGGTCATCCACCAACCGGAAGCGGCGGCCCACCTGAACACGATATGTCTGGAAAATGCCAATAATCGTTGCTGGAGGCATAGTCGACTCGGAGGCCAGAGCTTCTTTTAGCTGCTCGCTGCTGCGCTGTAAATCTAAAGCCCATTTCTCATCGCTGCTTCCGTACAAGTCGGTAGCCATTGCCTGAAAATCAGGGTGCGTTAGTTCTAACTCTGAAATATCATTCCTGTCACTCCCCAAAAGAACATCCACGCGCCGCAGCTCATCATCCAACCTTTGCCAATTATTATGGTCATCTACCAGGTCGTTCAAATCATCATTCAGTTCTTCCAGGGCTGAGACACTTGTGGCAATTCGGCCAACTGTTTCCGGGGGTAAGCTAGTTTCCAGGCGCTTGTGAATAGACTGCATGGCTGCGGCTAATCTGTCCAACGGCAAATCAGTTGCCGCATCCACAAGATGACCATTGACACGGGGCAGACCTCTATCCAAAGCGCGATATAAAAAGCGCAGCGCTGTATCCAATTCGCCTAGATCATGCTCTTCAATTGCTGACCGCATAGCCATTTGGCCCCGGCGGAGTATAGGCAGCCAATAGCCGGCTCGTGATACAAAACGAGGCGTGTCGGCCAGTTTGAGCAGTTCGTAAATTGGCCCTTGCAGCAAGGCCTGGTTACTGACCAGACTGGCCCAGGCGGTATCGTCCTCTTCCATGCGCTGCCGATCATTATGAAGTATAAGGTTATACCCCATCTCCATGTCCTGGAAGAGATCATGCAGCTTCTTATAATGCCGAACTGTCTCAATGCCGCTCAATGATTCTTTGAAGTCGCTTTGATAATCGGAGACTGCTTCACGAACCTCAGAGTCTTTCATGCGCTGGGCTAAAAGGTGCAGACCCGATCCGGCTTCCTTTTGTAACTGTTCGCTGGGGGAAGTAAATTCAGGGGGTATATCGGGCCAATTAACATTTGGCCGTAGTTGGCGGCACTTTTTCGCAAGTTCGGTAAGGAGATCGCGGCGCTCGCAGTAGCCAATTAATGCCAGGACTCTATCCGTCAGGGCGTCGCCTTTCAAATACTCATATTTTATATTTAATTCAAAACAAAGGGCGCGAAGCTCGCTTTCATCAAAATGGTCAAGGAGCAGTTGACGCAGTTTACTGCGGTCATCTAAGTTTAAGCGGGGAGATGAGATCACTACAATCCTCCTCAGTTTTCATCATCGGCACAGTTTAATAAGCATTATCATCATACCGGTGTTCGCTTAATTTAACGCTTACGCCGACAGCATAAGGGATTCAGGCGAACAGCGCCATTAAAATGACGATAAATTCGTGTTAATTGCCTTGTAAAGGGTGCGTTCATTTCAGTTGTAGGACAAGCCTTTCTAGGGCTTTATGACAGACAGGAAATAGTGCGTTAGTGATTTTGAAGAATCATGTATAATCTCAACATGAGGAAATTTTCTAAACGGTTGGGCGTTATGCCTTTTTTATTGCTGGGGGCGGGGTTGTTTGTCATTGGCCTGTTGGCAATGAATCATATTGTGAATAATTGGTGGCCGTTTGATGTGTCGCGGCTGGACTTGGTTCGGGCTACGGCCGAAGGACGGGCTGATCCAACGCTGCTGCTGGAAGCGGCCAATGTTGAAATTATTCTGGCTTTTCTGGCTGTTTTGCTGGTGGCGGTAACGGGGCTGGCGCTGCCGCTGGCCTATATTTTGAACCGGCGTTTTCTTCGTTCGCATTACCGGCCAGAACAGTCGGCGGCGCTTTCTTTTTTAGCGCCGCTGCGCCAGGCGGTGTGGGTTGGCTTGTGGGTGACTTTTTGTGCCTGGCTGCAAATGAATCGGGTGTTGGGCGTGGCCGTTGCTGGGTTGGTGGCGGTGGTGCTGATTATGTTTGAAGGGCTGCTGCAAGTGCGAACACGGGCGGCGTATGTGGATGGATAGATGGGCGAACAAATAACCCAGGCGCAGGATTTGCTGCGTAGCTTGCCGGGTGTGGACCGGCTGTTGCAGATGCCGGTGACGGAATTGTTGGCGGAGCAGTACGGCCGTTCCCTCACCCTCGCTGCCCTGCGCTACTCCCTCGATAACAGGCGGCAGGCCATTCTGGCCGGCAACGGCCGTGAGCCTGACGCCGACTCACTGGTGCAAGAGGCGCGAACCTGGCTGGAGAACCTGCTGGCTCCTACCCTGCGGCCTATCATCAACGCCACCGGCGTCATCGTGCATACCAATTTGGGGCGCGCGCCGTTGAGCCGGAGCGCATTAACGGCCGTCCAATCGGCTGGCGGCGGTTACGCCACCCTGGAATTTGACCTGGACAGCGGCAAACGCGGCTCGCGGGCGGTTCATGCCGAAAATTTACTCATCCGGCTGACCGGGGCTGAGGCGGCAACGGCCGTTAACAACAACGCCGCTGCCGTCCTGCTCATGTTAACCGCGCTGTGTTCAGGTCGGGAAGTCATCATCAGCCGGGGGCAGTTGGTCGAAATCGGCGGCGGCTTTCGTATCCCCGACGTGATGGCCCAATCGGGGGCGCGCATGGTGGAGGTGGGAACGACCAATCGCACCCATTTACACGATTATGAAAGAGCCGTCACCGAGAATACGGCCGCTATCCTAGTGGTCCATCATTCCAATTACAAAATCATCGGCTTCACCACTGAGCCGCCGCTGGCCGACCTGGCCGACCTGGCCTGCCGGCATAACATTTTGTTATTGTACGATCAGGGCAGCGGCGCGCTGCTGGATACGGCTCCGTATGGTCTGGAACCGGAACCAACGGTTCTGGACGGGCTGCAAGCGGGCTGCGATGTGGTTTGCTTCAGCGGCGACAAGTTGTTGGGCGGGTCGCAGGCGGGGATTTTGTGCGGGCGCGGCGGTCTCATTGGTCAGATCAAGCGCCACCCGTTGGCCCGCGCGGTTCGGGCCGATAAAATGGCGCTGGCGGCTTTGTCGGCGACGCTGGCGCAGTACTTGACGGATCGGGCGCTTGTGGACATTCCGGTTTGGCGTATGATCGCCCGGCCATTGCCGGAGATTGAGGCGGAGGCCAACCAATGGGCCGCCCGGCTGCAAGAAGAGGGCGTTGCAGCCAGGGTGATTGACGGCCGTTCCACCGTTGGCGGCGGTAGTTTGCCGGGGACCAGCTTGCCCACCCGGCTGGTCGCTGTTGAGCAAGCCGATGTGGAAAGCCTGGCCGCTGCCCTGCGCGGCCACTCGCTGCCGGTCATCGGCCGGATTCAAGATGATTTATTCCTGGTTGACCCGCGCACCGTGCTCCCAGAGCAAGCCGAGGCGCTTTTAACGGCGCTGGTCAGATATGCGTGAAACAATGAACACAGCCTACTCTCGAATTTTAGCCATCGAATCCTCATGTGATGAAACGGCCGCGGCCGTCATCGAAAACGGCGCGACGATCCTAAGCAATGTCATTGCCAGCCAGATAGATTTACATGCCCAATTCGGGGGCGTTTTCCCCGAAGTTGCCTCGCGCCAGCATGTGGAAGTGATTTACCCGGTCGTGGCCCAGGCGTTGGAAGAGGCGCACATGGGGCTGGATGACGTGGACTGCATCGCTGTCACCAAAGGGCCGGGGCTGGTTGGCTCGCTGCTGGTAGGCATGAACATGGCCAAAGGGCTGGCGTTAGGCCGTAACAAGCCGCTGCTGGGCATCAACCACATTGAGGGGCATATCTATTCACTGTGGCTGACCGAGGACGCGCCCAATATTGAATTCCCTTTTTTGACGCTGGTTGTGAGCGGCGGCCATACGGAGTTATACCTGGTGACGGGTCACGGCCGTTACCAACACCTGGGCGGCACATTGGATGACGCCGCCGGGGAGGCGTTTGATAAAATCGGCCGTTTGCTGGGGCTGCCTTATCCCGGCGGCCCGGCCATTGACGAAGCGGCCAAGACGGGCAATCCGCAGGCGTTCAAATTTCCCCGCGCTGTGATGGAGGATGGGTTTAATTTCAGCTTTAGCGGGTTGAAAACGGCCGTTTTGCGGCAAACCAAACATTTCGATCCCGGCCGCCTGCCGGTTAACGATCTGGCCGCCAGTTTTCAGGCGGCAGTGGTGGAGGTATTGGTCACAAAAACGGAACGAGCGGCGGCGGCTTATGGGGTAACGGCCGTTCACTTGGTCGGCGGCGTCTCCTCTAACAGCGCCCTGCGTCAGCAAATGCAAGCTGCGCTTAAAATACCTGTCCGCTACCCGCCTTCCATTCTATGTACCGATAATGCTGCCATGATTGGCGCGGCCGCACACTGGCATTTTGTAAACGGCCGTCAAGACTCACTCAACATAGATGTTATACCCAGCCTGGAATTAACCTAAATACTGGTCAGAACAGTGGTTTCTGGGTAGACTCCGAGTTGTGACCAATACCAGACATAAGCAATATCCAAAGAATTATTAACGACAATATCACTTCATCCCAATACTGTAGGAAGTAGTAGGCGTAACAGCAAGCGATTATGAGCCATTCGGAAGTAGACACAAATATCATTAACGATTTAGGCGCCACTGAGCGGCTTCAAATATTGTATGACATCAATGCGATGTTCAGGCAGGTAACTGCCGAAGGTCTATATCTGGACGCTATCTTGCCGCGGATCCTGCAAATAGCCGTTAAACAACTCCACGCGCATGATGGCAGTATTGTTATCGTTAATCGAGAATTCGAGATTGAACATGCCTGGCTGGCCGACAATAAATCAACAGATTACCTTGAGAGCATTATGAGCAGCGGCCTTGCCGGATGGGTTATTCGCAACCAACAACCGGCTATTATTGATGACACGCGCACTGACTCTCGCTGGTTGCTGCGCCCAGGTCATGCCACCAGCATCGAAGGTTGGTCCGTGATTTGCGTTCCCTTCATTGTCCGTAACCACGCCATCGGTGCGATTACAATTCATAAAGCCGGGATAAAGAAGTTTAATCATCACGATCTCGATCTGCTTAATATTATTGCCAACCAGGCCGCTGGAACCATTGAAAATGCCCGTCTTTACGAGAACTCTCAACGCCAACTACAAATTACAGCGTTGCTTAACGAAGCCAGCCGCGTTATCAACTCCTCCCTGGATATTAACCGGATTATGCAGTCTCTGTTATCGCAAATGAATGAATTTTTGCAAGCGCAGGCCATCTCCATTGCCCTGGTTGATACACAAACGAATGAACTCGAATACCGGGTTGCTGAGGGGCTGGGCAGCGCCCAAATTGTTGGCTTACGCTTGCCTTCCAACCAGGGGCTGTCCGGCTGGGTGATGGAACATGCCAAACCAGCTTTGGTTAACGATACCAGCCTTGATCCCCGGTTCCATACGCTGGGTGATCAGCGCACCGGCCACC
The DNA here is from genome assembly GCA_024275635.1 of Chloroflexota bacterium. GTDB lineage: Bacteria > Chloroflexota > Anaerolineae > Promineifilales > Promineifilaceae > JACKCC01. The sequence continues at coordinate 61,222 of JAJRYT010000139.1, forward strand.
TGACCCGCGCTATGATTTGCGCGCCCATTCATTTCAAAGGGGAAGTGCTGGGTACAATTCAAGCCATTAACCCTGAGCAGGGTTCGTTTACAAGTGGGGACCTGGATTTATTGGTCAATTTAGCCAATATTGCCAGCAGCGCAGTGGCTCATGCGCAGCAATTTGCACGCGCCCAGGCAGCGGAGGCCCGTTTTTCCCGCCTTTTCCAGGATAGTGTTGATCCTATCATTATCACGGATGTGAACGGCGATATTGTCGAAGTGAACCATCAAGCTTCCCAATTTATGGGGTACAGCTGGATTGAGTTACAGCAGATGAATATAAGGGAACTCCATCCGGCCGGAACTGATTTCCCAGATGCCGAGACAATAAAATCAGATGTAGTGACTGTTTTGACAAACCAGGTCATCACTAAATCGCAGGAATTGATTTACGTCAAGGTGTATACCAAGCGCACGTTATTTGATAACAATAAGTTCCTGCAATGGATTTATCATGACATTTCCAAGCAGATGGAATTAGAACAAATGCGTGATGATCTGATTGCGATGCTTTTCCATGATTTGCAAAGTCCGCTGGGCAATGTGATTACCAGCCTGGAACTACTTAAGCTGGAGATTCCCCCGGAACGCGACTCTACATTGTGGGTCATGGTTGATATTGCTTCTCGCAGCAGTCATCGCTTGCAAACGCTCATCCGCTCAATTTTGGATATCAATCAATTGGAAGCAGGACATCCAGTTAGTGAGCGGACGAATGTGGATGTTTATAGGTTGATTGATGATGTGTGGGAGATTGAACGGCCTCATTTTGAGAAGCGTGAGATTGAATTTGTCCGCGAGTTAGATCCCAATTTGCCGTCTGTTTATGCCCAGGAGGATATGATTCGCCGTGTTCTGGTTAACTTGGTTGATAATGCGGTTAAATATAGTCCTGAGAGTCGTGAAATCACGGTAAGAGCGGCTGCTGTCCCTGATGAAGACATGGTGTTCATGTCGGTGATTGATCAGGGAGCCGGGATTCCAGAAAATTATCGCCAATCTGTTTTTAAGAAGTTTGAGCGTATTCAGCGGGCAGGTGAATCGAAGGGATTGGGGATGGGACTCGCCTTTTGCCGGCTGGCTGTGGAGGCGCATGGCGGTCAGATTTGGGTCGTTGATGCACCCGGCGGCGGCGCGCAGTTTAATTTTACGCTGCCCGTGGCAACGGAAGATGCGTCGGCTTAAACCTCAGATTCAGTAGAGCGAAAATCTGCCACGAATTGCACAAGTTTCACGAATTAAGCACTTCACTACCTTTGTAGTTTTCTAAATCAGCAATGAATTAGCGCGAATTTACGCGAAAAAGGCGCTTAATTCGGGTGAATTCGCTGCCATATTTCGACAAAACGATAAAAGTGCAAACATAGTGAACTTATTTCGTGTAGTTCGCGGCGAAAATCTTGATCTGCTGGGATTGGTTCAGTCGGCCAGATTGAACTAATCTAAAAAAACGGGAAGTTGTTTTAGACGCTCACTTAGTTCGTCTCAATTGATTGGTTTTGTGTCAGCTCTGTCTGGGCGGTATTTGCTTGTTTTGAGGGTGATGATGAGTGAAAGATTATATTATCAGGATGCGTATGCGGTTCGGTTTACGGCCGTTATCACCGAATTGGTGCGGGAGAACGGCCGTTTGGCCATCGTTTTAGACCGCAGCTATTTTTACCCCACATCGGGCGGTCAGCCGGCCGATCGGGGGGTGATCAATGATATGCCGGCGCTGGATGTGACCGTTCGCCCGGAGGACGGGGCGGTGCTGCATTGGGTAGATGGAGATGGGCGAGAAATAGAGACGGGGGCAGTAACGGCCGTTATTGATTGGCCGCGTCGTTTCGACCACATGCAGCACCATACCGGGCAGCATATCCTGTCGCAGGCATTTATCCGCACTGCCCAGGCTCAGACCGTTAGCTTTCATCTCAGCGACGACACCGTAACGATTGACCTGGATGTGCCTGATTTGACGCCGGAGCAAGTTCGCCAAGCCGAGCGGTTGGCGAACCAAATTGTGTGGGAAAATCGTCCGGTTCACATCCGCATGGCGACACTGGAGGAAGCGCGGCAAATGTCGCTGCGGAAGCTGCCTCCGGTTAAGAACGGTCAGTTACGGCTGATTGACATTGAAAATTTTGACTTGACGGCCTGTGGCGGCACCCATGTGGCGCGGACGGGCGGAGTAGGTTTAATAAAAATCACCCGCTTGGAACGCCGCCGCGGCCAACTGCGCGTTGAGTTTCGCTGCGGCGGGCGCGCTCTGGCCGATTATGGCCGGAAAAACGAAACTGTTGCCCGATTGGTGGCCGATTTGACGACGGGACAGGCGGAACTGGTAACGGCCGTTGCCAGTCTGCAAACCGAAAACAAAGAAGCATCCCGAACCATCAAAAAACTGCGCGCCGCTCTGCTGCAGGTCGAGGCGAAACGATTGTTGGCGGCCGGTCAAAAGATGGGAGGATTTACCGTTGTGACTCGCGTCTTCGATGCAGAGGATGGCGCCAACCTGCGCGTTTTGGGCGCTCAATTGAGCCAGAAGCCTGGCGTTGTGGCCTTGCTAGGTCTGGCCGGCAGTAAATCACAACTGCTCTTTTGCCGGTCGGATGACGCACCGGGGGAGATGGACAAACTGCTTCAGGCGGCTTTGCAAGCGTTGGGGCGGGGCGGCGGCGGCGGGTCGCCCCAAATGGCGCAAGGGGGTGGGGCGGCGGCGGACAACGGCCGTTTACGCCAGATACTCTCCCAAATCGAACAGCAATTACGCCAACAAATTGCCGGATAAAGGATACGTGATTGCTCGACCCCGATAAGTTGGGATTGGCGGCGGGTTGCGGTACAATAAGAATCATATTAGCGTCCGAATAGCGGCCGTCATGCGAGATAGTGACAGCCTGGTTAAACGTCACGCCCGTGATAAATCAACAGTCGGACTACGATTTAGGGAAAGAGAGAAAATGGCATTGCGTAAAAGTTCAAAGGCGCTTCAGTCGGTGCCCTTTTTTGCCAACCTGAGCCAACACGAAGCCGAACACCTGGCTGGGCGTCTGATCATCCGTCATTTCAGCCCCGGACAGGTCATTTTTCATCATGGCGATCCTGGCGGCTTGCTCTACATCATCATGGGCGGGAAAGTCAAAATCACCCACTCCACCCCGGAAGGGCACGAAGCCTTGTTAGCCATCCTGGGCGAGGATGACTTTTTTGGGGAGCTGGCCTTGCTTGATGATTCGCCGCGTTCGGCCACGGCCGAAGCGATTGAAGTGACGGAAACATTGACCTTGCACCGGGATGAATTCATCCGTTATATCAGAAACAACCCCGATTTTTCCCGACATGTCTTACAAACATTAGCCCGCAACATCCGCCGCTTGAACAGCCAATTGAGCGACGTTTTCTTCCTCGATTTACCGGCGCGGCTGGCACGCACCCTGCTCAATCTGGCCGAGCAGCACGGCCGTGTTACCATGGACGGCATCATCATTGACCTCTCCCTCACCCAAACCGACCTGGCCGAAATGACCGGGGCCACGCGAGTGAGCATCAACAAGGCGATCGGCCGTTTCCGGCGTGAACAGTGGGTGCAAACTAAAGGACGCAAGTTCACCCTCCTCAACCCTGAAGCGCTACAGCACCTGATTCAAATTTCCGGCGGCGCGGTTTATTAGCCGCTGGCGGCGTCACGACTGGGCGTTTCTTGGACTTTCCCTCTACCCTCAGCTAAAATTTGCCACTTACCTGACCAGTCTCAGCAAGTATTAAGCCGTCTGTTGCGGAATCTTAAGCAATTCGGCGTATAAAAACTGATGCGACCTATCCGGCAGACGATCAAGGGTACTATGACAAATGATAACCAGGCCGTCGGGACGAATGGCACCCAGGAAGCGGTGCCAACTGCAAACGACGCGATAAACCACCGTTCGGCCGGTCAGCCGCTTTTGCCCGCCGCGTCGCCGCATCCACCCCTTTGGGAGTCGCTTTCCCCCATTTTTATTCTTTTGATTTTGTTGTTGGGCGCGTACTTTCGCTTCACCGGCCTCAATTGGGATCAGGGCACGCATTTGCACCCGGATGAACGCTTTCTCACTGGCGTCACCTCCCAGCTTCAAATCGTAACGAATCCGCTTACTTACCTTCGCACTTCTGAATCCACCTTAAACCCTTACAACGTCGGGCAGGGGTTTTACGTCTACGGCAATTTTCCCATGACGGTCACGCGCTACGTGGCCGAATGGGTGACGGACGCCTGCACCGCGCTGGCCGCCGGCGGCGGGGACTCCCCCTGCCTGTATAATTATCTGGCTTATGACGGCGTTCACATTTTGGGCCGCGCTTTGTCGGGCTTGGTGGATTTGATTTCGATTTTGTTTCTCTTTTTGATTGGCCGCCGGTTGTATGATTGGCGGGTGGGGCTGTTGGCGGCGCTGTTACAGGCAACGGCCGTCATGCCCATCCAGCAGTCCCACTTTTACACCATGGATAACTGGGCCGCCTCTTTGACGACGATTGGGGTGTACACGGCCGTGCGCGCCGCCGGTTTTGGCGATGCTAAACCGCGTTGGCAGTGGCGCTGGTGGGCGCTGTTCGGCCTGGCCCTGGGGCTGGCTGCCGCCTCCCGCGTCAACGTCGCTCCGCTGGCCGTCGTCGCCCCCATCGCCGCCGTCATCTGGCTGGCAAAACGCGGCGTAAACCTCGCAGGTTTGAAAAACTTGCGAGGTTTGGAATTACAGCGCGTCATCATCGGCCTGGCCCTGGCCGCTTTCGTTTCTCTGCTGGCGTTCCGGTTGGCCCAGCCCTACGCCTTTGCCGATGCGACCATCGTCCGCGAGGACAGTTTGGCCCAAACCGGGCAGGAACCGGGCGCGCTCAGCGCCGCCGTCCGCTCCCTCATCGGTTTTAATCCGCAGTGGCTGGCGAACATGGAAGAGATCCAGCGCTTGCAACAGCCGGACGCCAACTTCCCGCCCGCCTTGCAGTGGACGGATCGCGCCCCCATCATTTTTCCGCTGACGAATATGATTTTGTACGGCATGGGGCTGACGGCCGGCATCGCCGCCTGGCTGGGGCTGCTGTGGGCGTTGTGGCGGATGGTTAACGGCCGTCCCGACTGGATGGCTCACGCTATTCCCGTTGCCTGGAGCGGGCTGTATTTTCTCTTCATGGGGACGCGCTGGGTTAAATCGGTGCGTTACTTCCTGCCGATTTACCCTACGCTGCTGCTGCTGGCGGCCTGGGCGTTGTTTGAACTGTGGCGGCGCGCCTCGCGCCTCGCGCCCCGCGCCGCGCTCAAAAAAACCGGCGTTGTCACTTTGATGCTCGTCACCGTTTTGCCCAGTTTGCTGTGGGCTAATGCGTTTATTAAAACGTACCGGGAACCGTTCACCCGGCTGGCGGCGTCGGAATGGATTTTTGAGAACGTACCGACGGGAGCCACGCTGTTGTATGAGGTGGACGGCCGTTCCCGCCAGCTTCAACTCCCCTTCAAAAACTTCGATTTTTACGACGGCGCGCCGCTCAATCTCACCTTTACGATGCCGGAAGACGGGACGGTAACGGCCGTGCGCTTCAACTACCTCAGCGCCCTCGACCAGACCGGGGGCAGCTTCGCCCTCACCGCCACTTTTGACGGCGGCGCGGCGGTGACGGCCGATTTGGCCCTGGACGCGACCCGCCGCCCGGCGCAGGTAGATTTGCCGGACACGGCCGTCGTCGCCGCCATCCCCCACCAGCTAAAAGTCGAACTCGGCCCCGGCAGCCAGCCCATCCGCGCCGGGACCAGCCGCCTCATCAACGAATCGTGGGATGATTTACTGCCGGTGAACCTGAACGGCCGTAACGCCTACGGCAGCTACTACGACGCCGTCACCGGCAACCAGGTCCCCATCTCCTTCGCCGACTCCGAAGACAAACGGCAGCAGATGATCCAGTGGCTCGACGAGGCCGACTACATCCCCATCAGCAGCCAGCGCTTCATCTGGAGCACCAACCGCCTGTCCCTCACCTTCCCGGTGACAATGCGCTACTACGAAGGGCTGTTCGACGGCTCGCTCGGCTTTGAACTCGTCCACCAGGCCCACGCCGACTTTCACGTCGGCCCGCTCTACGTCAGCGACACCGGCGGCAAACTCGGTTGGGGCGCGCCGCCTGACGTGGGCTGGCCGCCGCCCGGCGACCTGGCCGCTGAAGAAGCGTTCAGCGTTTACGACCATCCGCCCGTCTGGATTTTCGCCAAGACCGACCGCTACAGCCACGAGAACACGGTGCGCGTTTTGGGCGAAGTTGACCTGAACTTAACGGCCGTCATGACCCCCGGCGAGGCGACTCAAGCGCCCAATGGCCTCATGCTCTCCACCGCCCAACGCCAAATCCAGCAGACCAATGGTACGTTCAGCCAGATTTTTAACGTGGACGGCGCGTTGTCGCAAAATCCGGCGCTGGCCGCCTTTGTCTGGTGGCTGGCTGTGATTTTGCTGGGCTGGCTGACCTTTCCCATCACCTTCGTCGTTTTGCGCGGCCTGCCCGACCGGGGCTATGCGCTGGCCCGCATCCTGTCGCTGCTCCTCATCTCCTACTTCGGCTGGCTGGCGGCCAGTCTGGATATTTTACCCAACACGCGCGGCACGCTGCTCCTGGGCATTGTGGTCGTCGAATTGATCGGCCTGCCCATCCTCATCCGCCGCCGCCGCGAAATCGCCGCCTTTGTGCGCCAAAACCTGGCTTACATCGGCGTGGTGGAACTGCTGGGCGTCCTCCTGTTCCTCATCATGATCGGCGTCCGCCTGGGCAACCCGGATGTGTGGGACGTGATTTGGGGCGGTGAAAAACCGATGGATTTGTCTTATTTCACGGCCGTCCTCAAATCCACTGCCTTCCCCCCCTACGATCCCTGGTTCGCCGGCGGCTACATCAACTACTATTACTATGGCTTTGTCTACGTCGGCGTCCTGGCCAAGCTGCTGGGCGTCGTCCCCACCCTGGCCTACAACCTCATCCTGCCCATGTTGTTCAGTTTTACTGGGGTCGGGGTCTTTTCGATAGCGTACAATCTCGTAAAGATTAATGATTCAAGATTGAAGACTGACAATCATCAATCATCAATCATCAATCATCGATCATTAAACAAGAAAGCCGTCGCCGCTGGTCTCATCGCCGCCGCGCTGGCCGTCCTGCTGGGCAATCTGGCCGAAGTGGGCGTGTTGTTCAGCGCCTGGCAAAAAGCGGGAGCGGAGATTCACACCGGCCTCGGCGCGCTGGACGGACTGCTGCGCACGCTGGACGGCGGCATTAAGGTTCTCAGCGGCCAACCGGCCCCCATTTATCCTGGCGACTGGTTCTGGACCGCCTCCCGCGCCATCAACATCAACCCCGGCGAAGTGGGGCCGATCACGGAATTCCCCTTCTTCACCTTCCTGTACGGCGATTTGCACGCCCATATGATCAGCCTGCCGCTGGCGATTTTGGCGTTGGGGTGGGCGTTATCGCTGGCATTGATGATTGATGATTCAAGATTGATGATTAAAGATTTGAGCGCAAGCCTCAAGCCTCAATCATTAATCATTAATCCTCCTGTTTCCTGGTTTGAAACAGTCCTCCTCTGGCTGACCGGCGGGCTGGCGATTGGGGTTTTGCGGGCGGCCAACACCTGGGATTGGCCGACGTATTTGATGTTGGGGGTGTTGGCGGTGTTTTTTTATGCGTATCAAAAGAACGGCCGTTTCTCCCTTGCCACGTTAGGTCAGGCGGGGTATTTGACGGCCGTCCTTGTCGCCCTCTTCTACCTCGCCTTCTTGCCCTACGACCAAAACTTCGGCAGCGCCTACACCTCCATTAAACTTTGGCCCGGTTCCTACACCCACGTTGCCAACTACCTCTCCATTTACGGCCTCTTCCTCTTCTTCGTGCTGACCCACCTGGCGCGCGAGTTTCGCGCCTGGACGCGCGCCTGGCGCTACGAGGATTTGCGCCGCACCGAATCCTTTGCCGGGCTGCTCATCGCAGCGCTGGTCATTTACGTCATCCTGCTCCTGGTTCTCGTCGCCAACGGCTACCTCATCGCCCCCATCGTGCTGACCCTGGTTGCCGCCGCCGGGCTGCTGGGCCTGCGGCCTAACCTGCCGCCGGAACGGCGCATCGTCCTCATCCTCATCGCCGCCGCCCTGTTTTTGACGTTGTTTGTGGAGATTTTCGTCCTGGACGGAGACATTGGCCGGATGAATACGGTGTTTAAGTTTTACATGCAGGTGTGGATTTTGTTGAGTGTGGTAGCCGGGGCGACGGCCGTTTGGGCGTGGCCGGGAATAAAAAAAAGGGGGGGGGACGGCCGTAAACTCTGGCAAACCGCCCTGGCCCTCCTCCTCCTCGCCGCCGCCCTCTACCCTGTCCTGGCCACCAAATCCAAGTGGGACATCCGCATGAGCCAGGAAGCTCCCAATACCCTGGACGGCATGGCTTTCATGCCCTACGTCGAATACGGCGACAGCGTTAGCGGCCAGAACGTTCCCCTGAAATACGATTACGACGCCATCCGCTGGATGCAGCGCAACGTCGAAGGTTCCCCCGTCATTGCCGAGGCCCACAGCGCCAACCCCTACCGTTCCATCGGCAACCGGGTCGCCATGTACACCGGTTTACCGGCTATCGTCGGCTGGGATTGGCACCAGCGGCAGCAGCGCGCCGTCCTCCCCGGCGCACTCATCACCACCCGCATTGACGACGTGAACCGGCTCTACAACACGGCCGACATAAACGAAGCGTTGGCCATCCTGGACAAATACGACGTCAAATACATTTATGCCGGGCAGTTGGAATGGGGTTATTATCCGCCGCCGGGACTCATCAAATTCGACCAAATGGTTGACGCCGGTTATCTGGAAGAAGTGTATCGCAACGAAGGAACCAGCATTTACCGGGTGGAGAAACGGCCGTGAATTAGGTGTTATAATACCTTCCACATCAACCGCGTAAGCGTTGCGTTCTATCACAACTATGCCACTATCAGATATTTTCACCGCCATTCGTTGGTGGGCCGCGCTCATGGTCATCGGGGCGGCGGCCACCCCATTAACCTTTTTCCTGTTCCGCCGCCTGCCGGATCGGGGGTACGCCTTTGTAAAATTGGTGGGGCTGCTCATCGTCAGCTACCTGTTTTGGCTGCTGGGCAGCCTGGGCGTCCTGGGTAACAATCTGGGCGGCATTCTATTCGCATTAACGGTTCTAATTGGGCTGTCTGTTTGGGGATTAAAGATTGAAGATTCAAGATTAAAGGACAATCATCAATCATCAATCATCAATTTTCTTTCATGGATAGGCCAAAACCGGCCACAACTCATCATCACCGAACTGCTGTTCGCCGGGCTGTTCGCTTTGTGGGTGTGGGTGCGGGCGCAGAACCCGGCCATTGCGGCCACGGAGAAGCCGATGGAGTTTGCGTTCCTCAACGCCATCGGCCGCAGCCCCACGTTCCCGCCGGTTGATCCCTGGTTGTCTGGCTTTGCCATCAGTTATTACTATTTTGGCTACGTGATGGTATCGGTGTTGGGGCGGTTAACGGCCGTTTCCGAACCCATCGCTTTTAACCTGGCCTTGGCCTGGCTGGTGGCGAGTACGGGCACGGCCGCTTTCGGCCTCGTCTACAACTTAGTGGCCGGCGCCAACCGCAAAGACACAAAGCGCGCCGAGAATCGGGGGGCGTATATCGCCGCCCCACCCCTTCACCCTTTCACCCCTTCACCCAACCGCCGCGCCGCGCTCCTTCTAGGCCTCATCGCCGCCATCGCCCTGCCCCTGGCCGGGAACCTGGAAATCGGCCTGGAAGCAGCTCGCGCCAACGGCGTTGGTTCCGACCAGTTCTGGCAGTGGCTGGACGTGCGCGACCTGAACGGCCCGGCCGAAATCGCCGAGACGCCGCGCTATGAAACCAGCGGCTGGTGGTGGTGGCGCTCCTCGCGGGTCATCCACGAATACCACCTCTCCGGCCGCCCCGAAGACGGCTTAGAACCGATTGCCGAATTCCCCGGCTTCAGCTTTGCTCTGGGCGACCTGCACCCGCATGTGCTGGCGCTGCCGTTCGCGTTTGTGAGTTTGGCAGTGGCGTATTTGTGGTATTTGGAGGCGGGAAGGTTAAAGATTGAAGATTTAAGATTGAAGATTAACGAGCAATCAGTAATCAATAATCATCAATCATCAATCCTTCCGCTTTGGGCCTTCACCGCGCTTTTACTTGGCGGCCTCTCCTTCCTCAACACCTGGGATGTGTTGATTCATCTATTTGTGGTGTTGGGGGCGTTTTTGCTGGGGCGCTGGCAGGCAGGCGGCTGGCGGCGCGACCTTTTGGGAGAAACCGGGCGGCTGGCGTTGCTGCTGGTTGTTCCGGCAGTTGTGTTGTATTTGCCGTTCTACATCGGTTTCCGTTCGCAGGCCGGGCCGCCGTTTTTGCTGCCGATGTTGATGCGGCCGACGCGGCTGGCCCATTTTTTGATTATTTTTGGAATGCCGTTGTTCAGTATCACGATTTTGGTTGCGGTTTTGGCGGTGCGGCAGCGGTTCCGGTCTTGGCGAGTGGGAGCGGCTACGGCCGTCTCCCTCCTCCTCTCCCTTTTCCTGCTCATGCTCCTGCTGGGCTGGATCATTGCCGCCAGCCCAGCAGGAGCCGGCCGCATCATCCCCCTGGCAAACGAATTGGGGCTGGCGCTGCCGCCCCGGCCCGATGGCGTGGTGGCGGTGGGGTGGGGATTCACGGCCGTCATCACCCTCCTCCCCACAATCATCCAGGCCCGCCTCGCCTACCTCGCCCTCACCCTGTTCCTCCTGGCCCTCCTGGCCCTCATCATCATGATCTGGACACAACTCGCTGGCGGTCAGGGAAATCAACCAGACGAAGAAATCACCCCATCACCCCATCACCCGTTCACCCCTCCATCGCTCCCCTTCCTCCTCCTCCTCATCGCCACCGGCGCGCTGCTGACGCTGGGGCCGGAATTTCTTTACTTGCTGGACAATTTTGGTCAGCGGTTGAACACCATCTTCAAATTTTATTACCAGGCGTGGGCGCTGTTCGGCGTGGCCGCGCTGGCGGCCCTGGATTATTTGCGGCGCGAATTCAAAATGGCCGGATTCATCGCCGCTGCCGGCTACGGGCTGGCGCTGGCCGTCGCCCTGCTGTTCCCCACCTACGCCGTCCAATCTCGCGCCGCCGAATATCGCGGCCCGGTCACGGCCGAATCGCGCCAACCGGCTACGCTCAACGGACTGGCCCAGGTAGAACGATTCGACCCGGATGAATACCAGGCGATCATGTGGCTGCGGCAGAACGTCAAAGGCGCGCCGGTGATTGTGGAGGCGGTGGGGGGGCAGTATACGGGCTACGGCCGTATCTCCGCCAACACCGGCCTGCCCACACTGCTCGGCTGGGCCGGGCATGAGTACCAATGGCGCGGCGACAGCACAAACGAACCGGGCCTGCGCGACCCGGTCGTGCGCGATATTTACAGCCCGGCGACGAGTTGGGAGGAAACGGCCGTACTCCTCAACAATTATGATGTTAAATACATCGTCGTGGGCGGGTTAGAATTAACAGCCTACGGCCCGCAAGCCGGAAACAAATTCGACGGCCTGGACGTGGCCTTCCAAAACAACAGCATTACCATTTACCATTGGCAGCCGGAATAAAACAAAATGGTAACCGTTCAGTCGCCAACAGACTTTTGAAGTTTTGCTGCAAAACTTCAAAAGTCTCCAGGGGGGAGTGAACGCTTACACGAAATGAATGATTTGTTATGAGTGATGTTACCACTTTAATTGATTCACAAAGGACAAAACCATCTCCGGCCGACTGGCTGGCGCGCCTGACGGTGGCTGATGGGCTGCTTTTGGGGGTGGGGACGGCGACGGCCGTTATCTTCCGCTTCACCAACTTAGGCCAAATCCCGCTGTCTCCGGACGAAGCAGCGCAGGCGTGGGCCAGTTGGCAGTTTTGGCAGCCGGGAAGCGCCGCCCTCGCCAGCGGCAGCCCCGCCTACTTTAGCCTGACCAGTTTGCTGCTGCCCTTGCTGGGCGACAGCGATGCCATCATGCGGCTGGTTCCGGCGCTGTTCGGGTTGGGCCTCGTCCTGCTGCCCTGGCTGCTGCGGCGGCAGTTGGGCGCGGTGGGTGCGCTGGTCGCCAGCCTGCTGCTGGCGGTTTCGCCCACGCAGGCCATTGTCAGCCGCACCGCTGGGGGCGACGCTATCGCCCTGTTCGCCCTGCTGCTCATCGCCGCCGCCGGGCTGCGGTTTGAGGCGGAGGGCGACTCGCGTTGGCTGATGGCGCTGTTTGCCGGGCTGGCCCTGGGGCTGACCGGTTCGCCGCTGTTTTATGGCGGATTGGCGGCGCTGGCATTGGTCTGGTGGGGTCAGTGGCGCGGTCTTTTTTCATCGGTAGACCGAGAGATTTGGCGGAAAACGGCCGTTTTCGCCGCCCTTTTCTTCCTCGCTCTCAGCACACTTTTCTTGTGGCGCTTGCCCGGATTAGGCATGGCCGCCTCTTTGCCCGCCGCGTGGCTAGGCTGGTTCCGTTTCAGCGGTCCCGGTTTGTTTGACCCGCTGCTGGCCCTGATTCGTTATGAACCTTTCCTGGTGTTGGCAGGAGGAACGGCCGTTATCTGGGCAATCCGCAGCGCCAACCGGCAGGCCAAACAGTTCGTCGGCTGGGCGGTGGGCGCGCTGGCGTTCATGCTGTTACAGCGCGGGCAGATGGGTAATGTGGCCTTGTTTACCTTGCCCTTCGCCCTGCTGGTCGGCCTGATGGCTGATGATTTGTTGCGAACAAGGCCCAACCGCCTGGGGTGGGCGTGGGCCGGCGGGCTGTTCCTGCTGGCCGGGTTGATTCTGGTTAATCTGGCTCGTTTTATTCGGGTACTTGCCGTTGATGCTCAGGATTTTACCAGCGCCTGGATCATTTTGATGGCGGTGATGGCGGGGTTGGTAACGGTGTTCTTTCTCAGTTCGTTGGATAGTACGGCCGTTACCCAGGGCGCTTTCCTGGGACTGTTGCTGGTTTTTATGTTTTATCAATGGGGCACGGGCTGGCAGCTTACCCATGTTGCCGCCAACGACCCGCGCGAGCGCTGGGTGACAACGGCGACTGATGACGACGTGCGCCTGCTGGTTGATACATTACAAGATATTTCGCGCCAGGCGACCAATTCCGATCATGAGTTGGATATTTTTAGCAGTGTAGACACGCCGATTTTGCACTGGTATCTGCGCGATTTCAACCGCGTCCAATTTGGCGCATCGCTGCCCGTTGGCGCGCAAAACGAGGCGCTCATCAGCCCCAACCAGGCCGATTTAGCGCTGGGCAGTGATTATGTCGGGGCCGATTTTGGCCTGGTTCGCGCCGGTCTCCAGCCGCGGGAATTTCTCAGCCCAACGCCCGGCTCGGATTTGCTGCGCTGGTGGCTGTTTCACGAATCATCGCTTGCCATTGCTGAAGAGCGGGTTATTCTTTGGTGGCGAATAGACCTGAGTAACTGAGTGACGAGGGATGAGGGATGAGTCGTTTGACTCATCCCTCATCCCTCAGTCCTCATACCTTATTTTATGCGTGAACATGTTTTAGACTGGTCGGAAACGGCCGTACCCCGCTACGCCGACGCGCAAACCCAGGCGCTCATCAGCCGCTGCCTGGCTGGTGACGAGTCGGCCTATGCGGCGTTGTACGACCAGTTTGCCGGAACCATTTACCGGCTCACGTACAGCATGTTACAGCACCAGGAAGACGCCGAAGAGGTGCTGCAAGACAGTTTTGAGTATGCTTTCCGCAAATTAGAACAGTACGACGCGAACAAATCGGCTTTTAAGACGTGGCTGTACCGCATCGCCATCAGCCGCTGCCGCAACAAACGGCGGCGCAAATGGCTGCCGGTCATCTCGTTGAGCCAGATGACTCACCTGGAAATTAATGATGACCAGACGCCGACGCCGGATGAAGCAGCGGCATTAAATGAGGAACAGCGGCGGGTTTGGAAGGCGTTGGGCCAGCTTTCGACAAAATTGCGGGAAACGGCCGTTCTCCGCTACTACGAAGGGTTAACTTACAACGAAATCGGGACCATCCTCAACATTCCGGCCAAAACGGCCGAATCACGGATGCGCTTGGCGCACAAAGCATTGGGCGAACTGCTGCGCGGCGATGATTCGTGAGCGTTCAGAGATAACTTTGGCGTTTGAAAAATTGTAACCAGGTAATTGGTAACTGGTAATTACCCAATTACTCAATTACCAATTACCAGCAAACCGCAAAGTTAATTTTGAACGAACCCTTAACGTTCCGCATAAAGCAAACTCAGATGAGTATGGACGGGATTGGGTTGGCGGGCTACGCGAAACCCTTGCTGTTGCAGATATTCGACCAATTCATAGCTGCTATGGCTGGTGAATCCATCATGAACCTCCAGGCTGAGGCGGTGAATGCGGGCCAATGTTTCTGGTGGACTGTTCAGCAGCATGTCGAATTCGCACCCTTCACAATCAATTTTCAGGAAATCGCACTGGCCGCTGGGCAAACTGTCCACCACTTGTGAAAGTCCTAAAGCCGGGATGGTTCCTTCATTCGTTGAAGCAAAGCGGGTGGAAACGGCCTCGACTTTAGCCGCATCAACGGCCAGCATACCCGGTTGAGAGGCGACGCCCTTGGGGAAAACCTGCGCGTTATGAATTGAATTCAGCGCCAAATTGTGTTGGAGTAGAGTGAATGATTTGGCTAACGGTTCATAGGCGTGGACGATGCCCTGGGGACATTGTTTGGCGGCGAAGATGGTAAAATCACCCAGCCCGGCGCCGATGTCCAGAACAGTCCAATCCGGTTTGAGCGGGCCGGACGCCCACAAATAATCGGCGTCCAGGCAGGTTTCTTTGATAATCCAGGCATCCATCGCCGCGCGGATTTGGAAGCGCCAACCGGCGCGGCGCAGGGCTACTTCGGCGGGCAGCGCGCCAGGGCGGTTTAGAAAGATGGACAGGATTTGGAACGGCCGTCTAAACCCGGTCAACAACGTAACAACGGAAGCGGCGTAATAGTGAATCTTTGAAAAAGAACGCATCAGGTCGGTCTCCACTTGAAACCGCGCCGGTTTGTAAAGCCTGCGCGGTCTAGGTTGATACGAGTTTACCAAAACAAACACTTTACGCATTTTCAGACCTGTATGTGTATAACAGATGATGAAACAACAACACGTCCTTAACCAAATTCCCGACTATGCGTTGGACTTGCTGCCCCAGGCTGAACGAATACAAGTCGAGCAGCATACCATGCGCTGCGCCAACTGCCGTGCGGCGCTCCGGAGTGAGACGGAATTAGGCTCAATGGTGCGGGCGACTTTAGCTGCGGTGACTCACCCCCCAACTAATTTACGCCGGTTAATGCCGATCCGACAGCCCAGTTTTTGGCAAAAATTGGGTTTCTCGCTGACCTGGCAGCGGCAGCTGGCTCCTCTGGTCGTGTTTGCGCTTTTGCTGCTGGGCAGTTTGGGTCTTTACCTGTCTGATCAACCGGCGATTTGGAGTAATCCATCGCCTACTTTCCTGGCAGCCACGGCGACGATGACGGATGCGCCTACAGCGACGATGACGGAAACCAGGGCGGAGCAAGTGATTGTGCCGGTGATGACGAAAGTTACAGAGAATACGGCCGTTTCCACCGCCCCCAGTTCTTTCCCAATTGCGGTCACACCGGCTCCCAATCCCACACCCATTACGGCCGTGCCGGCTGGTCTGGCATCGAATTGAGCAGGGAGTGTGAAGTGAAGAGCAGGATGATTGATACAAACTTATGAGTGAAATAACAACTACGCCGACGGATACAAAACCTGACTTTCTTTCCCGTCCGCTTTTAACGACAGTAAGCCTGGATTGGGAAAAAGCGATTTACCTTGCCTTTATTGTGCTGGCCGTTCTCACCCGCTTTTGGGCCTTGGGCAGCCGGGTGATGAGCCATGACGAGAGCCTGCACACCCAGTTCAGCTACCAGTTTTCCAATGGGGACGGTTACAGCCATACGCCGTTGATGCACGGGCCGTTCTTGTTTCATATAACGGCCGTTTCCTACTGGCTCTTTGGCGACAGCGACACGGCTGCCCGTATCCCTGTCGCCATCTTCGGCGTGATTTTGATTGCCATGCCTTACCTGCTGCGTCGTCAGATTGGCCGGATTGGGGCATTGTTTGCCAGCTTCATATTCCTCATCTCACCCTACATCACCTACTACTCCCGCTATATTCGCCACGATATTTACGTCATCGTTTGGGCGCTCATCGTCTTCATTGCCATCTGGCAGTATTTGCACGAGCGGGACGAAAAATATTTATGGTGGTTTGCCGGAGGACTGGCGCTCATGTTGTCCACCAAAGAAGTCGCCTTCATTTACGTGGCCATCTTCGGCGGCTTCCTGATTTTGCGCCTTCTGGCCCAGATAAGTTTATCCGGCTGGTTCCACAGCGTCTTGCCCCAACTGCGTACCCCCATCCTGGCCGCGCTCCTGGGCGTTCTGCTCTTTAGCGGCGGCTTCATCGGGCAGAAGCTAATGCCTGCAGCCGTGACGCCAGAAGTGACCCCCGACGCCACTGAAGGTTTTGCTGTTGACCCCACCGAAGATCTGCCCGTTAGCACAGATGCGCAAGCCGGCAATGACGCTATCCTGCGCTGGGTGCAGATAATAGGCATAGGCGTTTTGGGCGCGGGATTATTCCTGGCGGCGCGCGAGATGCGGCCCAACATTGACCAACACCCTGAATTTGACCTGATCATGCTCTTCACAACATTGATCCTGCCGGCCACTTCGCCGCTGTTGACGACGATTGCCGGTTGGAATCCACGCGATTACACGGTTAACACCTGCATGTTGGAGGGGCAGGAGGCGATGAGTTCGCTGCAAGTGTTGGTGGCCCGCCTGGGCAACAGCATTTGTTGGTCATCTTATCTTGAGTCGGGCATGGTTCATTCCGGCCTGTTTCTCGTCGTTACGCTTGTTATTGCGGTTCTTCTCGGCTTATGGTGGAATCGGCGGCGGTGGCTGATTGCGGCCGTTATCTTCCACGCTATTTTTGCATTCCTGTTTACATCGGTTTTCACCAATCCTGGCGGTTGGGCCAGCGGCATGATTGGTTCGTTGGGCTATTGGCTGGAACAACAAAGCGTGGAAAGAGGCAGCCAACCGACATTTTATTATTTCTTTGTCGTCCCTTTTTATGAATTCCTGCCGCTCATCTTCTCTCTGTTGGCCATTCGTTTATGGACGCAGAAGCAGAAAATCAACAAAATCGCCGGTTATTGGATAAGCTTAATCGTGGTCTCGTTACTGGCCTACAGTTTGAGCAACTGGGCTTATAATCGGTCTATCTCCTTGCTGGGCGGGGAGACAACACAGATTCCTGGGCTGTTGGTCGGCGGTTTGCTGCTGGGAGGGGGCGTTTTGTTCTGGTTTTTTGTCCGCCAGAGCCAGCTTCTCAAGCAGTTTGATGTGGATCGTTTGACTAAATTGATAGACCTCCGCGCGTTGTTTGGTTTTGTGCCGATGTTGATTTGGTGGCTGCTGCTGACCTGGGTGGCTTACAGCTACGCGGGCGAGAAGATGCCCTGGTTGAGCGCCCATTTTGTTATCCCGATGGCGTTTTTGGCGGGTTGGTATTTTAATGAGAAGTTGCAGGGATTTCGGCTTGATCAACTGTTTTCTGGATCGGTGTTGGGGTTAATGGGGGTAACGGCCGTTTTCATCATCGCTATCTTCCTGGCTCTTGGCCCCATCCTGCTGGGCCAGATTGCGTGGGGCAATCAGGATCTGGGTAATTTGAGCGGGATCGGCCGTTTTCTGGGCAGCGTGGCGGTGGCTGGGGGTCTTTATTACCTGTGGCGGCAGGCCCGCGAGCGGGTGGATGATTCCATGCGCCGTCCCATCCTTCTCCTCAGCGTGTTCGGGTTGCTCAGTTTACTCACTATTCGATTCACCTACATGGCCGCCTTCCTCAATGCCGATTACACCACCGAATTTATGGTGTACGCGCACGGCGCACCAGCCACCAAGAATGCGGTGCTTGACCAATTAGAAGCACTTTCCATGCGTCAAAACGGCGATAAAAGCATCAAGGTCGCCTTTGACAACGACGTTTCCTGGCCCTTTACCTGGTACCTGCGTGATTACCCGAACCGCGTCTACTTTGGCGAGAATCCCAGCCACAGCCTGACAGAATCGCCGGTGGTGCTGGTGGGCAGTTTGAACTGGGGCAAAGTGGAGCCGTACCTGGGCAATAATTACCAGCAGTGGACATACACGTTCCTTTGGTGGCCGATGGAGGAGTACCGTAAAATTTCTTGGAACGCGATTTTTGGCGATCCGAACGACGCGGTTCGGCGCGGCCTGGGGAATTCTGAAGTGCGCCAGGCGCTGTGGGATATTTTCTTTTACCGCGATTATACAAAGTATGGACAGGTGTTTGGCGGCACGTATGCAGCCGGAGAATGGCCGCTGCGCCACGAACTGCGGATGTATATACGCAAAGATATGCTGGCCGATTTGTGGGATTATGGCATTGGCGCGGTAAGCGCAGTGGGGTTGGAAGACCCCTATGCGGAGAAGGAGATAGCGCTGTCCCCTGTTTTGACGTTGAATGAAAGTGGCGCGGCCGGAGCCGGGCCAGGCCAGTTTAGCGCCCCGCGTAATGTAGCTGTGGCTGAAGACGGCCGTATCTACGTCCTCGACTCCGGCAATCATCGCGTCCAGGTGTTTGGGGCCGATGGACAGCTTTTGACCGGCTGGGGCAGCCAGGGGAGTGAACCGGGCCAGTTTAATGAACCCTGGGGATTGGCGATTGATGAGAATTTTGTCTATGTGGCCGATACCTGGAACCATCGCATCCAGAAGTTCACATTGGACGGTGAGTTTGTAACATTGTTCGGTCGCAGCGGCGCGCCCAGCGACGAGCCGGACACCAACGGGCTGGGACTATTTTTCGGCCCGCGCGATATCATCTTGCTGCCGGATAACCGTCTGCTTATCACCGATACGGGAAATCACCGACTGCAAATTGCCGATCGGGACGGCCGTTTCTTGAGTCAAGTGGGCAATTTTGGCAATCTCCTGGGCCAGTTTAATGAGCCGGTGGGGTTGGGAACCGGGCCGGATGGCTTTGTGTACCTGGCCGATACGTGGAACGGCCGTATCCAACAATTTACCCCCGATATGGTTGCCAGTAATGAATGGGCTGTCAATGCCTGGGCTGGGCAGAGCATCAACAACAAACCGTATACGGCCGTTGACAGCGCCGGCCGTATCTACGTGACGGACCCCGAAGGTTACCGTGTTCTCATCTTCAACAACTTCGGCGACTACCTGGGTCGGTTCGGCAGTTTTGGCGTGGATGCCAATAACTTTGGGTTGCCGAATGGCATTACCCTCGACAACCAGGATAACATCTACATCGCCGATGCCGGCAACAATCGTATCCTCAAATTTGCCCCGGCATTTGGCGCGCCCGCACAAACGGCCGTTGATCAAAATACTGTTGATAATGGCGCTGATGAACCGGAGAGCAATGTGGGTGGCGACAGCGCCAATAACCCGGTATCGCCAACGCCTACTGAATAGGCCGCCCGCCCTACATTTCCCCCAGGGCAATTGCATACTCTGATCGCCGATGAATGGAATTCATCGGTTGAGACAAGAAACCGGCTGAAGCAGGTTGAAGAATAGCCGTTTCAGACGACGGTTTTCAACCGTCGCTGATGAACCGGAGAGCAATGTGGGTGGCGACAGCG
>JAJRYT010000140.1 GCA_024275635.1 Chloroflexota bacterium
CAGCCAACCGGAGATTGCCCATCCCCTCTCTACCCCCCAAACGATTCCGGCTCGACGGGAACGGAACGGTATCCGGCTGCCTTTGTGGGCGCTGGGTTTGATCGCTTTGGCGCTGCTGCTGGGTATCGGTTTTGGCATCGCTGCGTTGTGGCGGCAGTTACGGCCGTCTGCAGCCTCGTCCCCCACCCCGACCGCTATTCCGGTTGAAGAACCAGCCGAAGATGCGACCACACCTGTTCTAGCAGGGACGGCCGTGCCCCCGCCCACCGCTGCGCCTTCGCCCCTGCCAACCGCCCCCCCAGCCGCGCCCGAACCAACGGCCGAGCCGACTGCCAACCTGGCCTGCATCGTCAGCCCCGGCGCGCTTACCTTCGTCTGGCAAGATGCCCAGATTACCGGCAGCAACTGTGACCAGTTCGCCGCCGCGGGCTTTGTACTCAACGACGGCGATCAAGTCATCATCCTCGCCCCCGACACCATCGGCGTCCTCGGCCCGGACGCCACCTGCCTGGAGAACGAATTCATTAAAGTCCAATCCGCTGCCGACGCCAACATTACCGGCTGGGTGTTGTTCCGCAACGTGCAAACAACCACCCCCGGACAAGGCTGCTCGCCTTAAAAAGCGTCATGCCGCCTCAAAAGAGGCTTTGATAGTCAAACAAGAATTACTTATGTCAATCAATTTTCATGCAGCAAATAACCGTTATACGTATGCATCTCGTACTGTAGATAGCGCTTGGGCTGATGCAATTTCTGGTTTAGTACAGCCGAAAGAGAAAATAGTGTTGGATATTTTGGATATTGGTTGCGGCGGTGGCATTTATTCACGCGGTTGGCTGTGATAGGTTGCGCGGGTGAGGTTAGTTATTGTTCAAAAGCGCCAATGTCAGGCCGAGGGCCAATTGAACGCGGCTGTCCCATAATATCATCTGCTGGCGCATGAGCGGGATCGGCCGCATCAATCACCGGGCTGCCGGCTACGGGAATGCCATATTGCTGAACTAATTTGGCGAAGGCTTCGGTAATGGTTGCCGACCCATCGGCAAAACTGTTGGTGATAGCGTTCCAATAGGGTAAGGAAACGGCCGTTTGCCCTCCCAAAAGCGGATCGCTGATAATGCGCTGTCCATCATCCGTGTAATTAACAAGTTCCGCCGCATCCAACGGAATCGGCGCCGCCCCATTCCAGTACAAATTATTTAGCAAACTAAAAGAGTCCGTCTGAGCCAGGTTGGTATCCGAAAAATCATTGGGTTCCCCCTGGTTCCCCGACCCCATCGTGCCGGTGGGGTCCGACCAGATATTATTGTAAAAATTGATGCCCACATTATTCAGGTTATTGGCAACAATGCTCAAACGCATAGCAAACGCTTTGCTGGGCAGATCGCCAACGACCGTATTATTGCGAAACGTAATATCTTTTGACCCGCGCACATGAAAAGCGGCGTGCATCACATTGGCCCCATTACCCAGCATCAAATTATTTTCGACCAGTACATTTTGCGCCTGGTAATAGGAAACAGTATCCTCGCCAACAACGATGAATGTATTGCCGGAATCCCCTTCCCAATTGAGGAACACATTACGGCGCACGGTGATGTTCTTGCTGCCCAGATTCGTATCGCTGTTACCATTGCTATCTTTGATGACGATGTAACTACCCGTGTCGTTGTTATTCGGCCGTCCACTGGCGGCAAAATCATTAAAGAAGATATTGTCTTCGATGGTGACATCGGTGACGCTGTTAGCGTCAATGTGACTATCCAGACCCTGCTGATTGTAAAAGATGTTGCCGGTGATAATGATTTGGCCCGCGCCATTATTAACTTTGACGAGGTCATCGTTGTAGCTGTCGTGAATGATGTTATTGCGTAACGTGATGCGGCTAACATAGTTAGCGCCGCCCGATTGGCTCCCGATTAAATCTTGAATCTGGATAACGTAACGCGCTGCCCCTGGCCCGCTGTGACTGATGTCGAATCCTTCCAGCGTGATACCCTTACCGCGAAAACAGACCAGGACGGTATCATTATGACGTAATCGCGCCTGGTAAGGCTGTTCAGAACGCACAATCACGCCCCTGGTAAACGCGCCGCGCAAATCTACCTGGCCGTTGTATGTGCCGGGACGAACCAGAATGGTCACCCCATCAGGCACATTATCCAGAGCGTGGCTGATAGTCGCCCAGGGGTTCTCCTCGGAACCGCCACCAGCAGCGTCGCTGCCATTGACGGCGACGTAGTAAATGGGGGTGACAACGATGGGCAAATAGACGGCGCTTTCAGCGTTGATTTTGGGAACGGCCGTACTTTCGGGGCTGGCTTGGGTAACGGCCGTTGGCGTAGCCACCGGTGTGTTGGGCAGCGGCTTGGTCGCCGGCAGCGGCGGCGGGCTTGCCGGCGGCGTGCCCGCGCTGATAGGCGCGGGCAGACAGCCTGCCGCCATCAGCCCTAGCAAAAACACCCCCATCCCGAATAGAATCTGCCACCGCCCCCAGGTCACACCAGTTAGCGATGACTCAACCATCACGCTGCCTCCCTTTATACACAATCACCGCAATAACAACGATGAGCGCCATAGCCAGAATAAGCGCCGGCACAATCCAACCTGGACGGTAGATCGACTGGCTGGCCGCAGCAGTTGGAGCAGCCGCGTCGTCAACCGCCTCTGCAACCGCCAAACCATACCGTTCCTGGCGTGAGTCGGTGAAAATTTGCTCACCGTCTATCATGGCGATGGCGCCAGTCAACTGCATCCGTAAATTACGGATGATGAGCGCGTCAGCCGCCGCAGACACCCCTTCATCCGTGTCGCCGGAGATAATGAGAATGGTACGCTCTTCATTCCAAGGAGCCGTGATTTGCTGTAGATAACCTACCTGCTGCGTCGCGGGCAAACGGTAAGAAACGGGCAGCCAATCCTGAGCCATCTGGTCAGTTTCGATATTAAACGGGGCCGGTAAGACGTCGTTCAATTCTGTAAGCAGCGGGAGGAGACTGGGGCGGCCGACAATGATCAAATCTCTCTCCTGGCGCATAGCGTCCGACACGTCATCGCCAAATTCAGCAGTGATGTTTGTCAGGATGCCGCTGCTGCGGCGGCCCAGGTCGGCCGCCAGCCGCGCCGCCGCATCCCAGGCAGACGAGTCGGCTGCCGGTAAGACAAAGGCGGTCTGGCTCAAGGTGGGATCGGACGCAAACGGGATTGGATATTGGCTGAGCGTGGGCGCGCGTGTGGCTGTTTGTCCGGGGCCAAGCGGCAGGTGCAGGGCAGACTCGGAACGGATGATGAGCCAGGTACTGTCCTGTCTTAAATCGCCGCAGGAGGTGAAGGGGAATAGTTCGGCTTTCAAGTTGAGGCTGTTTACACCGGGGCGAACGGCCGTTCCCGGTATCGCTATTTGTACTTCATGCAGGCCCGCCGTCTCCTGGGTGAGCCGGGCGCTGCCTATCACTTCGTCGTTCAGAATGACAGTAAGCCCCGATTGGTTAAAATCCAACAGGGCGGAATGGTTGAGCGCCAGATTCAGGTAAGCGTCTTCGGTGACAGCCTGGCCGGAGGGAACAAAAAATTCATAGACGCTCTCATTGTTGCCAATGTTTTCCAGCTTGCGTAAAGGGTAACCCAGGTCAGCCAATGTTCTATCAGTCGGGATAGGCCCGGCGGCGGCTACATGTGCATTGACTTGATTCACGACGGCCGCATTGGGGTGAATGCCGGGGCGGATGGAACCGCTGCTGAGGGCCTGGGCGGCCTGGCGCACGGCCGTTTCACTCTCGCCGCTCACTGCCAAAACCACTTTAGCCGGATTCCAGGGAGAAACAGCCATCTGGATAAGGCCATCATCGGCGTCGGCCTCATCCATAGCTGCCGGCAGCGGCGCGTCCTCCAACCAGGCCAGGTTCTCTGATTGGCCCACAGCAATCAAATGCTGGCTTGACCGCATCTCAGCCGTCAGGTCGCCGGCAAGCGTCAAGCGCAGGGCCAGTTGCCCATTGGTCATTTTGCCAAAACCGGCGGCCACATTGAGCGCCGCCTCCATTTCCACCGCCGTCGGCTCATCAGGCACGACAATCAGCGCCGTATCCGGCGTAAAAGAACGCTGGTAGATCGGGCGCGGCAGCAAAGCCAGGTCGGTGTCCAGAGCTACCTCACGATGGGGGAATAGAAAAAAGGAGGAACGGTTGATGACAACGGCCGTATTCTGCGACGTGTTACAATCCTGGCCGCTGTCTAGCGAGATTTTTAGCTGGTAACGGCCGTCTGTCCTGGCCGAAACCAATGCCTCCGGGGGAAGCGGCAGCCGGATCATCTGCGGTCCGGCCTGATCCAGCAGAACTGAATCCAAAAACACATTATTCAAACTCACAGCCAACACCCCGCCAAAAGCCACATCCGCCCGCCCGGTCGCATCCGTTCCCAGAAAAACGGTCATGTCTAACTGCAAGCTAGCGCCCTCAAGCAGCTCCCAATCAGCCGGTATGCTAAAAAAAAGGCTTGACGAATCTATCGGCCCTTGCAAAGTCCGGCTGGTGAACCCTAACAGACTGAATTCGACCTTATCGCCGGTAACGGCCGTTGGCGTATCCGTTTGTTCAGGCGGTAAATTGCCGGGCGGTAAACTGGCTGCCTGCACCAAAGAGGTGAAGGCATGAGTCAACCAAAATACCAACAGGAAGTTAATCAGAATAAATCGTCGTGTTCGCTTTTTATTATTCACTATCATGTCACTTTTAGTTCAGAAGTTTGCTGCCACTGCGCCAGACGATGGGCCAAATCTTGCGCCACAGCGGGCTGTTTATCTATTAAATTATGCCTTTCCTGGGGATCGGCCTGCAAATCATACAATTCATGCTGACCGTCGGAACACCAAATATATTTGTATTGTTCGGCTCGAATCATGCGTAGTTCCCGATTAAGCTGGGAAACAGCCGCATTGGGGAATTTCTCTTGAAACACATCCAGATAAGGATAAGATTGTTCGGCGATGGCAAAGTCGCGCCGGGCTGCATTTAGCAGATTGTTCCCCTGCGCCACGCTGGCCGCCGCCGTTTCGTCCCCCAAAACCGCCAAAATCGTGGGCAGTAAATCCACATGCTGGACTTGCTCGGCCACGCGACCCAGCGGCATAAGATTACGAGGATAGTGGATGATGAGGGGCACATGCAGGACGGAATCGTACAAACAGTAGCCATGCCCCATCAATTGATGATCGCCCAGGTTTTCGCCGTGATCCCCGGTGATGATGACCAGGGTATCCTCCAGCAAACCGGCCTGTTCAAACCAGGTTAATATCTGCCCAATGCGGTAATCGGAGTAGGCCAGCGCCCCATCGTACAGCGCCGTTAACACGGCAAAATCGGCCTCATCCATTTCGGCCTCGCCGGCCATGTATTTCCAGTTATCCTGGTTGACGGCAGCGATTTTTTCCGGCGGCAGATCGGGCAGGAATTTGTTGTAAGCGCGGGGCGGGCGGTAAGGCAGATGGGCTTCTAAATTGGAAACGAAGAGGAAAAACGGCCGTTCCTCCGCCTGTAATCGCGGCAGCAGGGCGCGAATCTCCCGGTTGGTGTGGCGCGCACCGCCGTCACGGTAGCCAAAGGCTCTGGCCATACCATTGTCCGCCTTGCGTAACGCCCAGGTCAGCGGGCCGGGCCACCGGTTGGGATTAAACGCCGCAAAGCCGCGGTCCATCCCGGTGGCCGGACTCACATCATGTTTGCGGCACAGCGCCACCGTCTGGTAGCCGCGCGCCTGCAAATATTGGGTGATGATGGGCACGTCGGCGTCCAGGTAATGATGCTGGTCGTTGGCGCCGTGCGCGGAAGGGGATAAGCCGGTGAACATGGAGGCGTGGGTGGGCAGGCTCCAGCAGCTGGTAGCGATCGCTTTTTCGTACACGACGGCGCGTTCGGCAAAGCGTTCCAGGTTGGGGGTAGTGGGACGGCCGTAACCATAACAAGACAAATTATGCGCTCTGGTGGCATCCATCACAATAAGCAGGATATTGGGTTGTTTTTTATTGTTCGCTGTCGTTATCAAAAAACCTACACTCCAAAAAAGGGTTTGCCGCGAATTAGGTCGTCTTTAATTCGTGTCATTCGTGAAATTCGTGGCAAAAAATGCTTGTACACATCAATTAACCCGGCGCTGGACGCGCTGCCACAGGGTCGTTTGCCGCCTGGTGAGATAGCGCTGTAAGCCGATGAGGGCGGCCAGGTTACTGTTGACCAGGAAGGTAGGCAGGTAGAGGAGTTTGCTGCCCCCCTCCCACCGTCCCCCCAGCCAGGCCAGCCCATAAAACGCCAATTGCAGCAGCAGCAAAATCGTCCAACCGGCCGATGGGGATAGCAGCGCAGCCAGCAAGTTCGTTAACAGCGCGCCAATCATAGCGAGGGGGAGTAACGGCCGTAAAAACTTATGCGAGACAATTTGCCAGACTGCCAGGGGATACCGCCAGGGCAGCAGGCGGCCCGCCATACCAATCGCCTGGTAACGTCCGGCCACAATGCGGGCGCGCCGCGCCACCTCATCCTGCGCCGAAGCCGACACCCGTTCAAACGACCGCGCCTTCGGGGCATAAACGACACGATGCCCCTGCTTAATTAACTGCATCGCCATAAAAAAGTCATCATTAATCACCTTGTCCGGGGCCGGCGTGAACAAATCGCGCCGGATCGCCAGGATTTCCCCGGCCACGCCGGTGCAGCAGCCAAGCTGCGTTTCCAGCTTTTTGATAGCTGATTCATACTGCCAATACAGCCCTTCCGAATCGGCCAGGACGCCATCGCCGCGCAGGATGCTTTTCGCGCCGCTGACCGCGCCGACGGTGGGGTCGGCAAACGGTTTGACCAGCTCGCGCAGGGTGTTGGGGGCGTACATGTTGTTGGCATCGGAGAAGACAACGATTTCGCCACGCGCCTGGGGCATGGCCCGGTTGATGGCCGCCATTTTGCCGCGCCGCGCCGGGCTGTAGCTCAATGCCACGCCCTGCGCCGCGTATTGGCCCACGATCTCTTGTGTGCGATCATTGGAACCGTCAACGGCCGTTAAAATTTGCAATTTGTCGCCGGGATAATCGAGCGCCAGGCTGTTTTCCAATTTGGCGGCTATCGCGGCCTCCTCATTGTACGCCGCGATGAGCAGGGTAATTGTGGGCGTGATGGGGGCGTCGTTCCGCTTCTGGCTGCGCAGCCGGGCTAAGAGCGCTAACGCCAGCGGATACCCGGCGTAGGTGTAAACAATGAGGGCAGCGAAGAACCAAAACAACCCGGCGATCATGCCGTCCCTCCCTGCCATTTGTTGGCGAGAAACGGCCGTTTCGCTGCCACCGCCTCATACAACCCATGCAAATTCTCGGCCACAGCCGCCAGCGCATATTGCCGCGCTACTTTAGCGCGGGCCAGTTCTCCCATCTGCGTCCGGCGGGCCGCATCCCCCAAAAGCGACACCAGCGCCGCCTGCAAAGCCTCCGGCTGATCCGGCGCAATCAGCCAGCCATTACGCCCATGAGCAATGACATCGGGCGCGCCGCCCACGTTGGTGGCAACGGCTGTTAACCCCACCGCCATCGCCTCTAACAGCGCATTGGACAATCCCTCAGTGGCCGAGGGCAGCACAAATAGGTCGGCCGCCTGCAAATAGGGAACCACATCCTCCACCCGCCCCAAAAAATGAACGCCGTCCCCGGCCCGTTTTCTCAACAAAGGTTCTTGCTCGCCCGTCCCCAAAATCAACAGCGCCGCCGCCGGATGCGCCGCGCGCACGGCCGTCCATCTGTCAATTAGCTGATCCACGCGCTTTTCGGCGGCCAGCCGCCCCGTAAAAATGGCAATCGGCCCGGCCGGTAAGCCAAGTTGGTCGCGTAAACCTTGCTTTTTGGCCTGGCTTACCGGCTTGAACCGATCCACATTAACGCCATTGGGGATAAACGGCCGTTTCTGCGGCGGAATCCCCATCTCAGCCAGTTCGTTGTCAATTTCTCGGCTGATGGTGATAAACGCATCCACATGACGGCGGAAGGCGGTCAGCCGGCGCGCGCCAGAGCGGCGGCTCTTGAGCTTGGCAATATCGCCCAGTTCGCCGCCGCGCAGTACTTTGGCTACCACCGGGATACCAAACAGGCGCTTGGCGACAACGGCCGTTGTCGCCGGCGACAGCAGTTCATGGGCGTGAATCACATCCGGCCGCAAACGGCGCAGCAGCGGCAACGCCGCCAACGTAAACGACAAAGACGCCGTCACCTTAGAACCGGGAATCGGCAGGCGATGCACCGGCATACCAGCCACCATCTCAAACCCTTTCAACCCCGGATAGCGCCGCGTCAAAATATGCGCCTCAACCCCTCTGTCCGCCAGCAAAGGCGCCAGCGCCGCTAACTGTCGTTCCGCGCCGCCAACATGCGGATGATATGCCTGAATAATCATCGCTACACGCAAAGATGAACGCATACGCTTATTCGGCCTCCTTCGCCGCGCCAACCGCTTCGGCCAATGACCGGTTTTGAGCTGCAATCGCCTGATAAAGCGCCCCATACGCCCCTGTAACCGTCGCAAAGCCAAACGTATCCTGGGCCTTCTGCCGCGCCGCCCGCCCCATTGCCAGCCGCAGCGACTCATCTTCCAACAGAGCCAGCAGCGCTTCGGCTAGCGCCGCCGCATCCCGCGGCGGGACCATCAGGCCGCCAACCCCCGATTCAAACAGTTCCCGATTACCGCCCACATCCGTCAACACCACTGCGCGGGCCGCCGCCATCGCCTCGATAGCCGATACCGGCAGTCCTTCCCAAAAAGAGGAAAGCACAAAAACATCTGTTTGCCCCAACAAAGCCGGAATATCGCGCCTCAAGCCGGTAAACTGTACCCGATCCGCAATCCCCAGCGCCTGTGCCTGCGCCTTTAGTTCTTGTTCCAGTTCGCCAATCCCCACAAGCAAAAACTGCGTGCTAGGATACCGGGCTAACACCAGCCGGGCCGCTTCCAGCAGGACGCGCTGCGCTTTTTGCGGCGTCAGGCTGGCGACATTCGTAATCGTCAGCGGGGAATCATCACCTTTGACGGCCGTTCCCTCAGGAACAGCTAAGAAATCGTCCAATGGAACCGCATTGCGAATCGTGCTGATGCACGCTTCCGGTATCCGCCACTGGGCCGCAAACAACTCGCTGATTTGCTCCGACACGCCAACAAAGTGAGCCGGGAAAAAGCGGGCTGTCAGGCGCAGCAGCCAACGCCTATCAATTCGTTGATTATCATAATTAAGCGGGGCGTTGTGCAAGGTAGAAATAACCGGCGTATGCGTCAACCAACCGGCCACGCGCCCCACAATATCGGCATCTGTCAAATGGGTGTTCAAAACATTAAACTGATGTTGGCGCAGGTAGCGCAAAACGCCCAACAGTGTCGCGGGTGTGTAAAAATGGGACACAGGAATGATGCACAAAGGCACGCCGGCACGCTCAAATTGGGGCAAAAAAGAGTTCTCGTCAAATTTGCCCAGTACGCAAACATGGGTTTCAAAGCGCGCCCTATCCATTTTTTCGACGAGGCCCAGAATAATTCGTTCGGCCCCACCTACGGACAGTGAGGCTGTCAGGTGCAATACCTTTATGCGATTATTCATCTTGAAACTCCGGCGCTCACAACCTCTCGGAGGTTTTCATCAGGCAGATAACCTTCGGGTATTAAACCTCCGGGAGGTTGCCTGACGCCGCTTCTAACAAGGGCCAACTCGTTAGCGGCCACCTGCGGCATTGCCAGCGCAATCCCCACCAACAGCCAAAAGTAGCGAGGAAAGGCCATATGCAAAAAGAGAGAGCCGGTCAAATAGCCAATCCAGCCAACGCTAAAGGCGCCCACCATGCTGGCATAATCAGACAGCCCAGCCTCAGTAAAGGATTTTTTGGCTGCCCGCATCCCGCGAAACATAAACCAAAGAATGGCGCCAAAGGCAAACAAACCCATCAGCCCGGTTTCGGCCGCCACTTCGAGATAGAGGTTATGGGCGGAGCGTTCTTCATTGCGTACTTCCAGCCCGATCCGTTGGGCGTAGGTCTGGTAGTAGGATTTGAAATCATCGAACCCCACACCCACAAATGGATGATCCACAAACATGAGCCAGGCGGTTAACACCTCGCTAGAACGGCCGCGAAAAGAGACTTCTTCAACCGGCGTATCATCGAAAAATTCGACTAACGTAGCCAGCCGCTCGGTGTATTGGGCGGGTACGTACTGCCACAGCAGAACTATCAAACCGCCGGTGACCAACAGCACGGCCGGACGCGGCGGACGGCGTACAAACATTAATACCAGGGTCACAACAAGGGCCAGGAAACCACCGCGCGAAAAGGTGAAGATGATGGTCAAGACGCTGACAGCTAAGGCCCAACCGGCCAGGAGGCGCTCTGTTTTCTTGGAACTATGCCATAAGCGCTCCAGCGCCAGCGGAACCAAAACCACCATAACCAGGGCGAAAAAGTTTGGCGATCCGATGGGGCCGGCAATCCGGTAACCGCTAACGTCGCCGACGATGTTTTTGATGCGGGCCTGTCCAAAACCCCAATAGGTATTTTCAAAAGTGCCGGTTATTTGTTGGATGACGCTGATGGTTCCTAGGAAAATGCCGGTTCCTAACAACGTCCACACGATACGGCGCAAGAGAACGCCCCATTTTAACAGCATAGCGATGGCAATAACGATCAGGGAATCTTTGACGAAGGCGATGAGGCCGGCCTGGGTGCGAGCGGTGTTAGCGGCGAAGAACAGAGAGACAAGACCGACCGCGCCGTAAACAGCCAGCAGCAGGGCAGCGCGCTGCCAACCGGCGGGGCGTTCTTTGAATAAGACCCAGCGCAGCAGGATAATGCCCAACAGCATAGGCACGAATATTTTGGCGATGGAAGGCAGGCCATAATCGTGTACCAGGATGTCTGACAAGCGGGTGTAGGTGATAAAAACCAGGGCCAGCAGCCCCAGGTCGGGGCGGCGCAGGATGACGAGGAGGCTAATGAACCCGATTAGGCCGCCGAACAGCAGCCAGGTATCGGAAACATTGGGAACCAGGAAGCCTAATATGCCGCCAACAGCCAGCGCCAACAGCCCCACCAGGCGAGCTGGGCGGCCAGCCAGGTTTTGGATGATTGTGGTCAATTCATCTGACAGGTTGGATTGGATGCGCGGCCATTGTTTATCCATCAGTTTTTTCCCAAAGCGGCCCGAAGCCGTGTACCGGCAGTGATGATGATGTCGCGTTGTAACCACCACAAGGTAAGGCTGTAGATGAGGGCGCCGGCGGCAACGGCCGTTACCAGGCGCACAATGGGCCACAATCCCGTCGTCAAGGAAAGGGCGAGCATGACGGCAGCCGTCATAATCCCGCCGCCGATAATGGTCGGCTGCAGCGTCGCCAGCATTGTCCGAACCGGGGTTTGCAGCATACGGGCGGCCACGATGAGCGTAATCGCGCCGTTGATACCGGCCGAGGCCACCTGCACCCAGGCCACAGCTACAATCGTCGCCGGGCCGGTGACTGCCCACCACAGTCCCGGCAGTAAAATAAACGCTTGTAAAACCGCTAGTTTGGTCAAGATTTCCGGCCGTCCCTGGGCCTTGAACAGATGACCGATATTTTGGGTGATGGAGCGTATCAACGTGTAGATGGCGATAGCCGGAATCACGTCAATGGCTTCGGCCCATTTCGCGGTGAAAAGGGTCAAGACCAGCGGCTCGGCCACAAGCGCCAGCCCCAGTCCCAGGGGTATTGTAACCATGGTGACATAGCGCATGGTGAGCAAAAAGCCGCGATGGAGGGCGGCGGTATTGTCGCGCAGTTTGACGTAGGCGGGGAACAATACGCGCCCCACGATGCCAGAAAATTGTTTGATGAGCAGTTCCGGGATGCGGAAGGCAAGGGTGTAAACGCCCAGCGCCGCCGCGCCGAGAAAACGGCCGACAAACAGGTAATCCACATTGAGCAGAAAGACGCCGAGCGCGGTGACGGCAGCGATTTTGGAGCCGTAGCCCAGCAGGGAGCGGGCGATGGTCTTGTCGAAACGGAAGGTTGGCCGCCAGGGCATGACGACCCAATAGGCGATGACGGCAACGGCCGTTCCGCCCATCTGCCCGATGATCAAACTCCAATAACCAAACCCCCACAACGCCAACACAATCGAGATGACGCCCTTGCCCGTCGCCTTCACAAAATCAGGGATGAATTTGCGCTTGAACGTTAAATTCT
This sequence comes from Chloroflexota bacterium, assembly GCA_024275635.1. Taxonomy (GTDB): domain Bacteria; phylum Chloroflexota; class Anaerolineae; order Promineifilales; family Promineifilaceae; genus JACKCC01. The sequence continues at coordinate 12,232 of JAJRYT010000140.1, forward strand.
TGCGTAACAGAGAATCGTGGATATTGCCTAACGCCGTAATGGGAAAGGTGAAGCTCAGGACACGGGTCACCGGGATGGCGCGGGCATCATTAAAGAATTCGCCTGCCAACGGAGCCAGCAGCAGCGTCAGACCGCATAAAACAACCCCCGCCAACAGGTTCAAAATAAATGCCGTGTCAATCGCCGTTTCATCTTCCCGGTGATAGATGAGCGCCGCGCCAATGCCCAGGTCGCTCAATACATCCAAAAAGCCAATCACAACCAGCGCATACCCGGCAACGCCAAAATCTTCCTTCAGCAGCAGGCGGGCCAAAATAATGGCGCTGATGAACACCAGAATTTTGCCGCTGTAGGTAGAGATGTAGGCCCAAAATGTGCCGCGCACGGTTGACCCTAACACGTTTACTTCTTTCTGTCCCATTACCTGCCTGCCCTACAAATATCCAAAATGCGCCATGGCTGCCTGAGCCTGCGCTAAAAAGAGCCGCTTATCACCCTCGCTGATGCGGGCTATCTGGTTGTCGTTCACATCTCGGCGGAAGACGCTGTTCAATTCGTTGAGCTGAAACCAGTTCAGCGCTTTGTGCTGTTGGCCGCCAAATGTGTTACGGCGCACCCCGTCTTTGTCCATGGAGGCTTTTGATTGCAGCCGGAATTGATTGACTGCCTGTTTGTCCAGCCGGGCCAGATCGTACACGGCCGTTATCACGGCCGTTGGGTCGGCCAGCAAATCTTCAAAGCGAATGATTTGATAGCGGGGCAGGCGCGCGGCGTCGCGGCGCATCTGGTCGCACACATTTTGGTAAAGCCGGCCAAACTCGGCAGCGGCCATTCCCCGGCGCACAAACCCTTCGCACAGCGCCAGGCCATTACGCACCAATCCGATGAAGGTGGCGTCCGGGTACATGCTGTGCAGCAGCCGGGAGGTGAAGACGACGCCGTTGACATTTTTCCCCAGCAGCCGGGAAGCGGCTAATTCCGCCCGCGACTTTGTTGAGCCATCGGCCTGCTGGTTATAGCGAGCGGCCGTTAACTTGCTCAGATAAAGCAGCCCATCAATGTAACGCAGCGCCAGCGAAGACGGCGGCCGGGGTTCAATTTGCCGTTTGATGGAAAAGATATGCTCGCGCGCGGCAATCAGCACAGGCGCGTAGGCCAACTTGTTAAACCAGCGCTTGACCGGCTGTGAGGCGCGGCCGGTAAAAACTTGATGGGTTTCGCCATCAATAAAACAGACATCCGGGTGGGAACCAAGCAGGTTTAGCAAGATATTGGTGCCGCCGCGCTGAAAGCCGTTGATGAAAATAGGGTTTTTGTTGAGCATGAAGCAGTTTTAGACGGCCGTATTCTCTGCCACATCAGCCTTGCCCAACAATTTTTCCCATAAATGGCCCTCAACAGCATAGGCATAACCGATGGCTAATACCCCGCCCACAAACAGCCCCAGGACAAGCGCCACACCAGCATCCTTCAGTGGGCCAGGGCTGGTGGGACGGGAAGGCGCTTCGGCCACATCCAACAGGTTAATATCATAAATCTGGTACAGGCCGCGAATAAAGGTCACGGCCTGCTGCCCGACGGCATTAAGCAGGGAAGCGGCGATTTCGGGATCAGGCCCTTCGATAGCAACCTTCAACACATTGGTCTCCGGCAAGACAACGGCCGTTACCCTGTACCCCTTCAAATTCATCTCCGCAAATTGGGCGGAAGCTGCCGCCGCGTCAAAAATGCGTTCGCTGCTAAATACCTCGGCATACGTCAAGATAATAGAGCGTCTGTCCAGTGTATCCAGGCTACGAAACAAATCGCGTTCATCAATCAGCGCGACATTGGGGCTGACAATATATTCGGCGCTCGTTCGATAAACCGGCTCCGTCATGAGGGAGGCGGCCAACGCGATGACCAGCGCCGACAGGGCCGTAATCGCCACAATCCACCAGCCGCGTTTTAACATATTTAGATAGGTGTACAATTCATCCATAGTTACTTCAGTGACATCAGTAAAAGATTTAAGCGCTTAGCTCGACTTTGTACATTCCTAACAGATTGCTTCCAAACCGTACTCGACCGCGTGGGTTTGTATTCAAATAATATTTGCATGTCACTCTTTTTATGCGATGTTCAAATATTCGTACTCGAGTAAAGTTGCATTGA
>JAJRYT010000141.1 GCA_024275635.1 Chloroflexota bacterium
CGCATTCCTCATCACTTTGTTTTTCGTCCTGCTTGCGTTCTATTCCACACGCCATCCAAACAGGTCGATCTATCAGGCGTGTGGTTGGAGAATCTCATGTCTATTGCAACAACCCTCTTCATCATCCTAGCGGCGCTGTTCTGATTGGTCATCCTGGTCATGTCCGCTCGGACATTGCTGGGATTGGTCATCATCAGCGAGCGCGAAGTCGGCGTCGTGGTTAAAAAATTTGGTCCCCGGCTGGCTCCCGGCCAACTCATCGCTCTTAAAGGAGAAGCTGGCTACCAGGCCGATACACTGGCTCCTGGCTGGCATTTTGGCCTTTTCCCCTGGCGGTTTGCCGTGCGCAAAGCGTCCGTTATCGTTATTCCGCAGGGAGAGATTGGTCTGGTTGTGGCTGCGGCCGGCGCCGCCATCCCCCCGGAACGCATTCTGGGCCGGGTCATCAAATGCGACAACTTTCAAGACGCGCGCAAATTCCTGCTGGGCAGCGGCGAAAAGGGGCGGCAGATGGACCTTCTCACCGCCGGGACGTACCGTATTAATGCCGCTTTGTTTACGGTGATTACGGCGCGCAACGCCGAGCAGCATGGTATGATGCCGCGCCAGATGCAGGTGTACCAGGTGGCTCCGGATCGGGTGGGGATCGTGACGACGCTGGACGGCCGTCCCATTGACGAAGGTGAAATTGCCGGGCCGCTCATCCACGATCACAACAACTTCCAGGCCGCACAAACCTTCCTGAACAACGGCGGGCAGCGCGGTTTGCAAGAACAAGTCTTGCTCTCCGGCTCCTGGAATCTCAACCCCTGGTTCGTCAACATCGAACAAGTACCCATGACCGAAATTCCCATCGGGCACGTGGGTATCGTCATCGCCTACGTGGGCAAAGCGCACCAGGACGTGAGCGGGGCCTCCTTCAAGCATGGCAACCTGGTCGAACCGGGACATAAGGGCGTTTGGGTTACGCCGCTTTACCCCGGCAAACATCCCATTAACCCCAAAATCATGAAAGTTGAGCTGGTTCCCACCACCAATATTGTCCTCAACTGGGCCACCCGCACCGAATCGCATAAATACGACCGACACTTGTCGCCCATTACCGTGCGCTCCAAAGATGGGTTCGCCTTCAACCTTGATGTATCCCAAATCATCCACATTGGCGCGCCAGAAGCGCCCAAAGTCATCTCCCGTGTTGGCTCTGTGCAAAACCTGGTGGATCACGTATTGCAGCCGATTGTGGGCAACTATTTCCGCAACTCGGCGCAAGAATACACCGTCCTGGACTTCCTCAGCGCGCGCAGCGAGCGGCAAACAGAAGCCACCCAACATATCCGCCGCGCCATCAGCGCCTACGACGTGCAGGCGTTAGACACCCTTATCGGCGACATCACGCCGCCGGAAGAGTTGATGCGCACCCAAACCGACCGCAAGATCGCCGAGGAGGAGCGTAAAACGTATGAAGTTCAAAGGTTGGCCCAGGATCAGCGGCAGGAATTAGTGCGGGCGACGGCGATGGCCGACATCCAGCAAGATATGGTCAGCTCAGAGCAGGGGGTGACCATTGCCGAGTTGAAGGCTAAAGCTAACATCAAGCGCGCCACCGGCGAGGCGGAAGCGACGCGGCTGAAGGCGCTGGGCGAAGCGGAAGCGATTCGTAAAATGGGCACAGCCAAAGCGGAAGCGTACCAGGCCGGCGTAGAAGCTTTGGGCGGTCAAGGATACACGGCGCTGCAAATGATGCAGGTCATCGGCGAACGCCAAGTGCGGATTGTGCCCGATGTGTCAGTCAGCGGCAGCAATGGTTCTGGGTTGGTGGATGGGCTGATGGGGTTGATGCTGCGGAAGGAGGTTGAGGGAAACGGTAAATCAGGAGATTAGGGATTGGAGAATAGAGACTGGAGACAGGGGACTGATAATCTCCAGTCTCCAGTCAACCAGTCCCCATCTCATTATTTGCGCAGTTTTTGAAGAGAGCGCCGCCAGCGTACTAACTGCCGCTTAACCGGCCCCAGCCGCGTTAACAGCAGCAGCGCCATCACCGAGCCGTACATGATGGGGCGTGTGTACACTTTTACCAGCCAGAAGAAATGAATGACGCCCAGCGCGCCAATCAGATACACTAATTTGTGCAGACGTTTCCAATTTTTCCCCAGGCGGCGCATCGCCCATTTGGTAGAGGTGACCGCTAACGGAATCAGCAGCAGATAGGCGGCAAATCCAATCAACACATACGGCTGTTCAAAAATGCCGTCCACAATGAACGCCCAATTTAGCCCATAATCCAGCCAGATAAAGGTCAGCAAATGCAGGCTAACGTACAGAAAAGCATACAATCCTAACGGCTTGCGCAGCGGGATGATTTGCTTCCAGCCCAGCAGTTTGTTCAATGGCGTCACGGCCAGTGATAACATTAGTAGAATAATTGTCATTTTGCCGGTGCGTAGAGTAATCGCGCGGACCGGGTCTGTGCCCAGATCGTTTTGGAAAAACTGCCACACTAACCAGGCCAGCGGCAGGAGGGCGCCAATATGTGTGGCGATACGCAGGTAACGGCCGTTTCTCTTCTTATTCACTTTTCCTTTCGGTGTTGCAATAGAAATGTCCATGAAAATATGCTTCCAATCTCCCTAAAAATTCACCCTTAAGTCCATGCCATCATATAAACTGGCGACCTGTTCCGCGTACCCATTAAACATCAGCGTTTCGCGGCGGCCAAACTCCCCAATGCGCCGCTCTGTTGCCTGTGACCAGCGGGGATGGTTTACCTGCGGGTTGACATTGGCATAAAAGCCGTATTCATTGGGAGCCGAAGCCATCCAAAGAGAGGTTGGCATCGTATCCGTTAATTCAATTTTGACGATGGACTTGATGCTCTTGAATCCATACTTCCAGGGAACGACCAGGCGAATCGGCGCGCCGCTTTGGGGCAGTAATTCTTCGCCGTACAACCCTGTCGCCATCAGCGTCAAATCGTGCATCGCTTCATCCAGGCGCAGCCCTTCCACGTAAGGCCATTGAAACCAGGGGCTTTTTTGGCCGGGCATATTGGCCTTGTCCAGAACAGTCTCGAAGCGCACGAATTTAGCGTCGGCCGTTGGTTCCACCGCGTCCAGCAGTTTGGCGAGGGGAAATCCCATCCAGGGGATGACCATTGACCATGCTTCCACGCAGCGCAGGCGGTAAATACGCTCTTCCTGCTCGAAGGCGCGCAAATCATCTAAATCAAAAACCTGGGGCTTGTTCACAAAACCGCTTACTTCCACCTGCCAGGGGGATGTGGGGTAATTGGCGGCCAATTTAGCGACGCTCTCTTTGTCGGTCGTAAATTCGTAATAGTTGTTGTAGTTGATGATTTCTTCGAAGGTGTTGAGCGGATCGCCTAGTTCATCGGCCGTTGCGATGGGAACGGCCGTTGCGTTATCGGCGGGCATCGCTGTGGCAGCATCAACTGCTTTGCTTTCCGGAACGGCCGTTGGCGATTCTGCGCCAGGCGACGCACAGGCTGCGAGCAAAGCGCTGCCGGCTACAGCCGCCGCGCCTGTAATGAATTTACGCCGCGAAAGGTAAATATGCTTGGGCGTAATTTCTGATGATGGCATTTCAATGCCGGTTTGTTTTTTGATTAACATGCTTGTCCTGTCCTGCAAATTATGAATTATGAAGGATGAATTATGAATTTTCATCCGACGCAGCGCCGTTGTGCGGCTGATTAATGCTTGTGTCTATCGTAACGTGATTTTATAACAAGCAGCTAAACAAAATATTAGGGAAATCTTACAAAGAAAACCGCGAGCTATATTACATGTAGCTCGCGGCGGAAAGCGAATGCTCGTGAAGAGACCAGACCGGTGTACAAATCTTATCTCAATATTTCATTGAATGGTAGATATACGGTTACTGTTAGAATTCTTTTGTTTTATTTGCTCCGCTAACATTGCCACATCCAATTGTGGCAACCATTGATGCCGTTCAGTCGAATAATCACCGGAGCCTTTTTCAAACTGTTGTAAAAAACGAATCATTCCCGCCGGCCCTAACTCGCGCGCTAAGGCTTGTAGCCCAACTTGTCTAATCTCCAAAGGCGTCATTACTTGAGCGGTCATCTGCTTAATACCTCCGGCAGCCAAATCAAAGGGTTCTTTATCTGAATTGAAATCTGTTTCGAAATCTTGAGCCAACTCGCCAGAAACCGCATCTAAATAAGGCAAGCGACGCTGGTTCAAGAAAGCGATAAACTGCGCTTTTGTCATTCCGAGCACCTCAGCCGCTTTACCGGCCGAAATCGTCCCCTCCTGAAACAAGGCCAGAGAAACCCATTCTGTCGTCCTTTGCTTTATTTCCGAGGCGGGTACATTGAGCGCCGTCAGTAAATCACGGGGCAGTTCGATTTCAACTTTGACCGCATCCATTTCATTCTCCATAACAACTCAAACTCATTCAGGACATTTAAGCATTATAGCACACATATTTATTCGATGGTGAACTGGATGGTGTACGGCTCGCCGACGTAATTGCTGTCCTTGACGACGATGAGGCGCAGGAAGTAGCTGCCTGGCGGCAGCGCGTCGGCGTGCAGCATTTCCAGAGCGCCGTTGACGACGGGGGCGTTGTGTGTTTCGCCCAATGTGACCCAGTTGATGTTGTCGCCGTCAGGGATGCCCAGCTCGACTTTGTAGAATTGGACGGCGGCGGGATCGAAATCGGCCGTGCCGACGATGGGCAAAACGCCGCTGACCGCCTCGCCCTCCTTGGGGCTGGTGATGCGCCAGACGGCCGGGGCGTTGGGGTCGCGGGCCAGGGCCAGCAGTTCTTCGTCGCAGGCGGCGGCGGGCAGGATGGCGATGTTGTTGGCCTGCGCCCATTCGTGGACCGCTTTCAGGCTTTCCGGGTTGCGCGGTGGGGAAAGGAAAAGCTGGGGTAGGGCATCGGGGGGCAGGAGGGCCAGTTCAGTTCCTTCGTTGAAGTGGCAGAACAGTTGGGGCGGCGGCGCGTCCTCGTCAACTTCGCTATCTATCGCTTCCAATGGGATGGGCGGTAGGGGGACGGCCGGGATGCGGAAGACGGCCGTCTCCACCTCTTCCCAGACCACAACCTCCGTCTCCGGAACGGGGGTCGGTTCCGGCTCCGTCAAAAACCACTCCTCGCCGCCCGGCGTGCAATCCACTGCGCCAATCGTGATGGAAGGGATGCTGCATAACGGCCGTTTCTCCAACCCCTCCGGCGGCATAAACTCCGCCGGCGGCTCGACGCCATCCGTTACCAGCGCCGCCAGCAGATCGTAATTACCATACACCGCCTGCATGTAATCCGACCAGAGCGGAGCCGCGCCGGTGAGGCCGCTGATGTTGATCATCTCGCTGTTGTCCGTATTGCCCGTCCAGACGGCGACAACCAGCCCCGGCGTGTAGCCCATCGTCCAGTTATCACGGAAATCATTCGTCGTCCCCGTTTTGGCTGCCGCCGGAAAGGGGAGCGCCAGCGGGTTGTCGCGCCCCATCGCCGGCGCGCGGGCGGTGTCATCGTCCAGAATGTCGCTGATGAGGAAGGCGACGCGCGGGTCGAGGACTGGTACCGGCTGCGGCTGCGGCCGTTCAAACAAAACCTCGCCGTCGCTCTTTCCACGCGCAAAATGGCGACCGGGTCTACGCGGTAGCCGCCGTTGGCGAAGACGCCGTAAGCCGTCGCCATGTCCAGCGGCGTCACCTCAGCCCCGCCCAGGGTGAGGGAGAGGCCGTACTGGCTGGAGTCGCCGCTCCAGGTGGTGATGCCCATCTGCCGGGCAAATTCGAGCATCTGCGGCACGCCCACGTCTTGCAAAACGAGGACGGCCGGGACATTGTAGCTGTTGGCCAGGGCGGCGCGCAAACGGACGGGGCCGCGGAAACGGCCGTCATAATTCACCGGTGAATAGGCGCTGCCGTCAAACTGGGGGTAATCCACCGGCAGGTCCCAGAGAACGTCGGCGGGCGTCCAGGCCGGTTGGCCCGTCTCGTCCGGCGAGAGGGCGGCGGCGTAGGTGAGGGGCTTGATGGAACTGCCCGGCTGCTGCAATGAGAGGGCGACGTTGACACGGCCGTCTATCCCATCATCGTGATAATCCACACTGCCCAGCATCGCCAAAATCTCGCCCGTGCCTGGCTTGAGGGCGACCAGCGCGGCATTGGTCAGATTGTGTTCCGGGCCGACGGCGGCCACGTGCTGGCGGGCCAACTGCTCCGCCAGCCGCTGGTAGCCCAGGTCAAGCGTCGTCGTCACCCGCAGGCCGCCGTTGGCGACCGCGTCCGCGCCAAACTGCGCCTCCAACTGCTGGCGCGCGTAGACGGCAAAATGGGGCGCGGTCAAGCTGACCTCCTGCTGGGCAAATTCAAACGGCTCCTGGAACGCCTCGTAAATCGCCTGCTCGGTGGCGTACCCTTCGCTGATCATCAAGTTGAGGACGATCCATTGGCGCTCTTTGGCCGCTTCCAAATCGGTCAGCGGGTTCAGATCAACCGGGCTTTGCGGCAGTCCGGCCAGCAAGCTGGCTTCGGCCAGGGTCAACTGCGCCGCCGGTTTGCCGAAGTAGGTTTGGGCGGCGGCTTCGACGCCGTAGGCCAGGTTGCCGTAGTAAATTTCGTTAAGGTACATCTCCATGATTTCGTCTTTGGAGAATTTACGGTTCATGATCCAGGCCAGGATGATTTCTTTACTTTTGCGATTGTAGGAGACGGCCGTGCGTTCCTCATAATCAAAGGCGATGTGGCGGACAAGCTGCTGGGTGATGGTGCTGGCCCCGACGGGACGGCCGTCCGGGTTGCGTAAGTTGGCGATCAACGCCGCTACCAGGTAAGGGATGTCGGCCCCCGGATTTTCATAAAACGTGTCATCCTCCACCGCCACCGTCGCGTTAATCAACGCCGGCGCGATCTGATCCAGCGCCACTTTCGTCCGGTTGCCCTCGCCAAAAAACTCCCAGAGCAGGTCGCCGTTGCGATCAAAAATCTGCGTCGTTTCAAACGTCTCCCGCTCGCGGGCCGTGTCCAGCTTGGCGATACCGTCCTCAATCTCCTGCGAAAAATTGACGTAAATGATGGTGCTGGTGGCAATCACCCCGGCGAAAACGGCCAGCGCCAGCAAGATGATGCCGATGACGAAAGCCCGGCTCAAGCAGCCGCGGCAGCCGCGCCGCCGGGGGACAACGGGTAAATTAGGACGGGTTGGCGGATCGTTCTGCATGATAACTCCTGAAACAAATAAGCCAAAAAAGATTTTGGACACGAATTTCACGAATGGCGCGAATTCAGGCCGTTTTAATTCGCGGCATTCGTGTCCAAAATAACGCTTATACACAAAATAATAACTCCATTGAACCAGTTTAGACCAAAATGAGCCGGTTTGCTATGCGCCTGGATAACGCAAAGGTGACGATATGGGAACGTCCTCCCTCATCCCCCGCCGCTCCCCCACGTTTCCCCTACAACCCCTTGACTCGCCCCCATCAGTAAGCTATTCTCCCCGCCTATGACAGATTCGACTGACAGGCCGCCGCGCCGCGGCGTAGACGGGATTAGCTGTGTAGGATCGCTTTTGATTTTTGTGGTGATGTTGTTCATCATGGGAGCGATTTTGGATGGCCCGGATACGCCGGTGCAGGAACTGGCGGCGGCGCAGACGCAACTGCCAACGCTGGCGGCAACGGCCGTTCCTCTCCCCACCACCACGCACACGCCCACAATGTCGCCGACGCCGACGGCCGTCCCCACCGCCAGCCCCACCCTGCGGCCTCCGACGGCGACGGCAACAGAAATGAGCAGGGTGGAAGAAACGGCCGTCTCCATCCTCCCCATCCCATCCCCTACCGCCACCAACACCCCGCTGCCCCTGCCCACGCCGCATCAAGTGTATAGCTGGACGCTCAAAGTCCCCATCCTCATGTACCATTACATCAGCGAACCGCCCGCCGACGCCGACAAATACCGCCTGGATTTGTCCGTCGCCCCCGACGATTTCCGTCGGCAAATGGCTTACCTGGCCGCAAACGGCTACACTGCCATCCGCTATGAAGACCTCTCGCGGGCCATCGCCGACAAGCAGGATTTGCCCGACAAGCCGGTCATCGTCTCCATTGACGACGGCTACCGCGACAACTATGAAAACGCCTTCCCCGCCCTACAAGAATACGGCCTGACGGCCGTCATCGCCCTGGTGACGGATCGGATTGACGAGGGGCATCCCGACTATTTGACCTGGGCGATGGTAGAAGAGATGGCCGCCGCCGGCATCCAATTCGTCCCCCACACCAAGACGCACATAGATTTACGCGGGCAGAGCCGCGACACGCTTATCTGGCAAATCCTCGGTTCGGCGGAGACGATAGCCGCCCACGTCGGCGACATGCCCCGCTACTTTGTTTACCCATCCGGCCGTTACGACGAGAACACAATCGCTGTCTTGAAGGAATTGGATTTTTGGGGCGCGGTAACCACGATGGGCGGCAAATGGCACGGATTTAATGACCGGTATGAATGGACGCGGCTGCGCGTCCACAATTACACTGTCCTGCCCGAATTTATTGACCTGGTAGACCCCGGCGATACCGTCGGCGGCAAGCGACTGGGCGAGTAGCGAGTATCCGTAATCCGTAGTCCGTAATCCGTAGTCCGTAGTCCGTAATCCGAAGGCGCTACCTTTGGAAAATCGATCGAAAAACGGGTATACGGACTTGGGGACACAGATACGAGGTGGTTCAGTCCAGCGTTTCGTCCGGCGTGACGCCTTCAGGCCGCCGCCGCACCAGGGCGGCGATGGCCGCGCCCAGCCCGATGATGAGCAAAATGGGGGTTAGTAGGAACCAGCCGACGACGGGCGACAGCAAGGCAGCGACCAGCAAAGCAGATGTGCGGGCAGTGACCGCCAAAAGGGAGTGCGGCGTCTCTTCGTGCAGCGGATAGAAGCGCTGGCGCAGCAGCAGCGCCAACCCCGTCAGGCCAATGAAGGCCAGCCCCAACAGCGCCAATAAAATGATGATCGCCAACAGACTGCCCAATTCACCGCCCTGGCTGAATAACGCGGCCAGGATGCCGAAGAAGGTAGCGTTGACCAGCCCGATGATGAAGGAACGGCCGGGACGAGCCGACGTCGTTTGCCGGACGCGCTCGGCGCGCTGGGGGATCAGGTAGGCCAGGGTAGTGAGCAGCGCGGCCAGGGTCACAAACCCGGCCAGGGTTAAGGTGATGATGCCGATTAGTTCAACCATGGAAATCTCCGTGTAACGTAGCGCGGTAAACCGCGAGTGGGAAGTGCCTAAAGTGGCTAAAGTGCCTGAAGTGCCCGTTCCTCATCCCTCATCGCTCATCCCTCAACAAAAGCCGGTTGCCGGCGAGCCAGACGATGAGGGCCAGGCCGATGAGCCAGGCCCATTGACCGGCGGCCAGGTTGAAGGCGGGACGGGCGTGCTGGATTTGTTGCAGCACGGCCGTCTCCCACCCCAAAATTCGTTCCCACAAACCAAACTGAATGGGTTGGATAGCGGTCAGTGCGCCGCGAACGGCCGTTGCCGCCAGCGCCAACCAGCCCTGCACCGTCGGCCACAGCCAGGTGACCATGCCGACGCCAGCCGCGATTTGAGCCAGGAGGAACGGCCGTAACCAGGGCGACGGCTCCGGGACGAGGGCGGCCGTTACCCGCGCCGATAAATCAACCGCCAATTCCACCTCGGCCACTTCACTCAAGGCGAAAAAGACAGCCTGTAAATCGGCCAGCGCCGCCCGGCATTCGCCGCAGGCGGCCAGGTGATCGGTTATGGCCGCCCCCGCCGCTGCGTCCAGCGCGCCATCGAGATATTCATTTAACAGCGATTCGTTGAGATGTGTCATCATTACGTTTGAACCAACACCTGCTGCTCGCCATCAGAGCCGGGTTGGCGCAGGAGTTGTTTAATAGCCCGCGCCAGCAGGAACAGACCAAGCATAATGCCAATGGCCCACCACAGCAAAATAATGCCGCCCTGCGCGCCGATCAACAATTCGCCGAGGATCGAAGCCAGCGTGAAGAGTCCCGCCAGGGAGATGAGCTTTTTCCAGGGAACGGGGGCCGGTTCGCCCGGCGAAACGGGCGGCGGTTGGCGGCGCGACCGGCGCAAATGGGCCACGAACAGGACGATCAGGAGGGCGTAAACGAGCCAGATAATCGCCTGGGGCAGCAGGCCGGGCAGCGCCTCGCGGCGTAAAAATAAGCCCATTATCAAATATATGCCGCCCAACAATCCGGCAATTACCCGAAACTCATTCCGGTCAGGCAGCAAGTCGCGCAGCGCGTACTGCGCGCCTGACGTTTTGTAGCGCCAGAGGTAAACCAGGAGGAGCAGAACGGCCGTCGTCAGCGTCCCGGAGGCCAGCGAATGGAGGGCGGAAGGGGAATTGTCACTTTGGAAAAGGCCGGCGGCGACGGCCAGCAGCGCCAGCCAGCGAAAACGACCCGCTTTTTGCCGCACCCAGACCGGCAGCCCGGCCAACGTGTCGCGGGAACGGATGAGCAGGGTTTCGACGGCCGTCAGGGGGATGATGAAGGCCAGCCAGACGTGCCAGAACAAGGCCAGGACGATGAGTTCCGGCAGAGCGACCCCGGCGATAGACAACATCGAATCGCCCCAGGTAGGCTGCCACAGGACTTTGGTGATGTAGGCTTCGTACAGGCCAAAGAGGGCGCCGGCCAGGAAAAGGGTGTACAGGTTGGGACGGCCGTGCCGGAAAATAAGATAGGCGAAAAACAGGGTGTGCAAGCCATACAGCGGCATGGTGACGAACAGCCCCCAAAAATGAAAATAGGGGAACATGTCGGAACCGGCGACGACTTCGGCAAACCAAACGGAAAAAACGGCCAGGATCAGCCAGAAAAATAGTTTTTGCTTGCGGGTTGGCGTGTTGTTCATGAGTTAGTCCTCGTGTTCAGGCGGTTTCTTTCAATTTTTCGGCCAGTATTTTGCGGGCGCGGAACAAATCGCTTTTGACGCTGGATAACGGCCGTTCCATCGCCGCCGCAATCTCATCATAAGATAGTTGTTGGAAATGGCGCAGTTCAATCACGGCCCGGTAGCGGGGCGGAAGCTGAATGATGGCGGCGCGGATGTACCCCGCCTGCTCCCGCGCCAGCAGCGTCTGCTCCGGCGTGGGGCTGTGATGCGCCCACTTGTCCAGGCTGGCCGCCTCCGCGCCGGGCGCAGCCAGGTCACTCTCCGGCACAGACGGCCGGATGCGGGCCGCTGCCAGCCGGTTCAAGCAGTGGTTGGCGGCGATGCGCTTGATCCAGGGGGCAAACGGCCGTTCCAGGTCAAACCTGTCCAGCGCGCGTAACGCTTTCACAAACGCCTCCTGCGCCGCGTCCTCGGCGTCTTGCCGGTTGCCCAGAAAACGGTAGGCGACATTGAAAACGGCCGTTTGGTGACGTCGTACCAGCGCGGCCACTGCCGCCTCATCGCCTTGCTTTGCCCGTGCCAACAAATCTCGCTCATTTGCCTGCGCCATTACCTTATCCTACCTATAATTACAAGAAATAACGAGAAAGGTTGCAGCAACCTCCCGGAGGTTTGGAACCTCCGGGAGGTTGTAAGAAATCACCGGCAGGCTTCATCTATATTTATGAAGCGACAAGCCGGGCCGGGCATGGCGCGGCCATGCCCCTAGCATTCCGAATCTGACGCAGGGGGTTGGCGACGCCAAACCCAAATGGGTGACAACTTATTCGTACACTCTAATTGATTTTTTTAACTTGACAGCCAAGTCGCCTTTGTTATACTTTTGTTAATTGATGTTTTTATCAAAAATCTGAGAATAATTATGGATATGTGGCAATATTGCAGGTGTATGAGGCGAGGGCGCTAACCATCGTCTCAACCTGAAGTGGATGAAACGGTGGTAGCTTCCCTCGCGGAGCAACGATGTTTGTTGCTGTCGTGAATGCTTTTTGGTAGCTGCGACCGTTTTTTTGTTGCCTGTTTTCAGGCATAAACCAAACCATACACTTTAGGAATATCTGTTATGTTGTCACAAATTTATACGCCAACCCCATATCGCCCTGCCCCTGTTTTACCCCAATTGAATCGCGCGCCGGAAAACGGCCGTTTCCCCCACACCCTGGAAGAACAAATCGGCAATACTCCCTTGCTGCGTTTGGATAGAACGGCCGTCATTGCCGGGCTGCACACTTCCGTCGCCCTGTACGCCAAAGCCGAATGGTTCAATCCCGGCGGCTCCGTCAAAGACCGCCCGGCGCTTAACATCATCCGCACGGCCGAACGGCAAGGGCTGCTGCGGCCAGGGATGACCATTCTCGACGCCACCTCCGGCAATACCGGCATCGCCTACGCCATGCTGGGCGCGGCGCGCGGCTACCGGGTGAAACTGGTCTTACCCGATAACGTCACTCCGGAGCGAAAAGCGATTTTGCGAGCTTATGGCGCGGAATTGATTTTCACCGACCCTCTGGAGGGGGCGGATGGCGCGATTCGGGAGGCCCACCGTATCAAAGCCAGCGACCCCAACGTTTACCACGCCGACCAGTACAACAATCCGGCCAACTGGATGGCCCATTACCTCACGACGGCCAACGAAATCTGGCGGCAAACCAACGGCGCGATCACCCACTTCATCGCCGGGATGGGAACGAGCGGCACCTTTATGGGCAACGCCCGCCGCCTGCGCGAACTGAACCCGGCGATCCGGTTTATTTCCGTCCAACCGGACAGCCCGATGAACGGGCTTGAAGGATTGAAGCATATGCCGACGGCGATTGTTCCCGGCATTTATGACGAGACGCTGGCTGATGAAAATATATGGGTGCGCACGGAAGATGCGTATGCGATGGCCCGCCAGTTGGCCCAAACGGAAGGGTTGTTTGTAGGCGTTTCAGCGGCGGCGGCGGTGGCAACGGCCGTTCGCTACGCCCAAAACTTACGCCATGCCGTCATCGTCACGGTCATGCCGGATAATGGCTTCAAATATCTTAGCGAATCATTCTGGAATGAACAGAAATAACCAATAAACGGCGCGGGGATTTGGGCAAATCCCGCCTTTACAGCCGTTTCGACTTCTGCTAGGATAAGAGGCGACAATTGCATAAGATTTACCCATCTTATCCAGAGAGGTTGAGGGAACGGCCCGATGACGCCTCAGCAACCGCCAGCGTTTTGCTGGAAATGGTGCTAAATCCGACAGGGAAACCACCCGCGTGGTTTGAACTGAAAGATAAGAAAGGGACTGGACAGAATCACCAGCGCCTTCCTTAACTTTCAGGGAAGGCGTTTTTTGTTTTAACCGATTAGATTTTGAGGATGCAATGTTGATTATTCCTGATGAGATTCAAGAACAGATTCGGGCGCACGGCGTTGAGTCGTATCCGTATGAAGGGTGCGGGCTGCTGTTGGGCACGGCCGTTAACGGGACAAACACCGTCTCCGCCATTCGCCCTACACAAAATGTGTGGCCGGTGGAAGCGGAAAAACCGACCCGGTTCCGCATTGACGAGCGGGAGTGGGCGGCGGTCGAAATGGAAGCGATGAGGCAGGGGCTGGATGTGGTCGGCGTTTTTCACAGTCACCCCGATTCGCCGCCGGCGGCCTCGCCGCGCGATTTGGCCTGGGCCGCATTTCCCGGCTATTCCTACCTGATCACGGAGATTCGGCAGGGCGCGCCGCATGACGGCCGTTCCTGGCAGTTGTTGCCCGACCGTTCTGGTTTTGTAGAAGAAGAGGTGAAGATTGAAGATTCATGATTAAAGATTAACGAGTAAACAATCTCAAATCTTCAATCATTAATCATTAACTATCAAACATCAATCATTAACTATCAAAAAACATTTTAGGAGAAAATTTTTATGACAACAATTCGTATTCCTACCCCGTTACGGCCGTATTCCGGTGGCCAAAGTAATATTCAAGTGTCCGGCGACACGGTTGGCGCGGCGCTGACTGATTTGACCAGCCAGCATCCTGACCTGCGCCAGCATTTGTTTGAAGGCGATAAGCTGCGCAGTTTTGTCAACGTCTTCTTGAACGAGGAAGATGTGCGTTACCTGGATGGGGCGGAAACGGCCGTTTCCGATAACGACACGTTGATGATTATTCCGTCTATTGCCGGGGGATAAGCGTTGGCATTTCTACTTACGAAGACAACCACGCGCGCCTCAGCGCGCCAAACCGTAGCGCGATTTGATAAATCGCGTATCGAATTACCAATTCGATTTACAGAGGAGACATCCAATGAATGCTCGAAAAGTAGACCAATCGGCATTGAGGGTAAACCAAGCCTTTATCATTAGTCTAATTATCATTGCTTTTGTAATTGATAGCGTCTGGCTGGTGGCGTTTGTGGGGGGAGTGATGCTGTTGGGAACGGCCGTTCCCTCTCTTGCCTTCTTCAAACGCATCTACCGGCATGGGTTGAAACCATCTGGACTGGTCAAGCCCGCCATCATCGCCGATAACCCAGAACCGCACCGCTTTGCCCAGGGGTTTGGCGGCGTGGTGGTGACCTTATCGGTTCTGGCTTTTCTGACCGGACAAGCCTTTTTAGGCTGGGCGTTGGCCGGCTTGGTTGTGGCGCTGGCCGCTCTGAATCTGTTTCTGGGCTTCTGTGCCGGCTGCTTCCTTTACTATCAATTCAACAAACTGGGCGTCCCCGGTTTTGCCCACAGCCCCATCAGCCGTTAGCTGTTGATTGTTAGGAGCGAACTTATGATTGAAAGATTGTTAATCCTGCTGGCCTTAACGGCTTTGAGCTCGGGTGCATATATTGGTCTGAAGCATCTGCACATGAGGCGCATGGAACGGATAACGGCCGTTTCCAACCATCCCACCCTGCTCTATTTCCGCAGCGACAACTGTTCGCCCTGCATGACCCAGGCCCGTTATCTGGAACAGGTGGCGCAGAACTGGAACGGCCGTCTCGCCATCCAAAAAATAGACGCCGACGCCGAACCAGATACCGCCCAAAAATACGGCGTCTTTACCCTGCCCACCACCATCCTCATAGATACAATGGGCAAGGTACGGCAGATTAACTACGGCCTGACAAATGTTCAAAAACTATCGCAGCAATTAAATGTGTTGTAGTCAGGTAATCTAACAGTCTGGTAGCCAGGTAGTCGAGCGGTCTCCCTCTCTGACTACCCGACTACGCGACTACAAGACTACCCGACTAATACTGGAGAAATTATGACTATAAAAGAACTGATCCATCCCGATGCCTTGGCCGATGTGACCTTGTCGCATGAAGAAGTACAGCGTTACAGCCGCCACCTGATCATGCCCGAAGTAGGCATGGCCGGGCAGAAGAAACTCAAAGCGGCCAGCGTCCTGCTCATCGGCGCAGGCGGGTTGGGATCGCCTCTAGCCATGTACCTGGCGGCGGCCGGAATCGGCCGTATCGGCCTGGTAGATTATGATGTGGTGGACTACACCAACTTGCAGCGGCAAATTATTCATGGCACAAAAGATGTCGGCCGCCCCAAGCTAGAAAGCGCCAAAGAGACCATGCTGGACATCAACCCCCACGTTCAGGTAGACACATACAACGTGCCGCTGACCTCGGCCAACGCTCTGGAAATTTTTGAGCCATATGACATCATCATTGATGGCACAGACAACTTCCCCACCCGCTACCTGACCAACGACGCCTGTGTTTTACTGGGCAAGCCCAATGTTTACGGCAGTATCTTCCGCTTTGAAGGGCAGTTATCCATCTTCCACGCCGCCGAGGGGCCGTGCTATCGCTGCCTTTTCCCCGAACCGCCGCCGCCGGGATTGGTTCCCAGCTGCGCCGAGGGCGGCGTGCTGGGTATTTTGCCGGGCACGGTGGGCGCGATGCAGGCTACAGAAGCGATCAAATATATTTTGGGGATTGGCGAAAGCATGGTCGGCCGGCTCCTACTTTATGATGCGCTCAACATGGAATTTACCGAGGTGCGTTTGCAGAAAAACCCTGACTGCCCTATTTGTGGCGACAACCCGACGGTGACAGCCTTGATTGATTACGAACAGTTTTGCGGCGTCCCGGCCCATGATAACAGTTTGTATGTGACGGCCGGAAATGGCGGCAGCGTTCCCCAAATCACGCCCGCCGAATTGAAGCGGCGGTTGGACGCCGGCGAGGAATTGTTCATTTTGGATGTGCGCGAGATGCATGAGTGGGAGATTTCTAACTTGAGCCACCTGGGGGCTAGACTGATTCCCAAGGGGCAGGTATTGGAGCGGATGAACGAGCTGGATACGGCCGTTGAGATGGTTGTCCAGTGCCGCAGCGGCGGGCGCAGCGCTGCCGTTATCCGTGAACTGCAAAAACACGGCTTCAAGAAAATGCTCAATCTGGACGGCGGCATCAACCGCTGGGCGAGGGAGGTTGATCCCTCACTGCCTGTTTATTAACCCTTGCGCCAATGTGACAGTCACATCCAACGTGACTGTCACATCAAGCCGGCCGCGTCAATTCCCCGCGTAAATCTTCTCCCATCAATTGTTTAACCGCATTTGCCGGTAGTCCCTGGCTGAGTAGGTAAGCCAGCTTGGCCAGGGCGGCTTCGGCCGTCATATCGTAGCCGCTGATGACGCCCGCCTGGGCCAACGCTGAGCCGGTGGCGTATTTGGTCAGGTCAACCGTGCCTTGCAAATTTTGGGTGCAACTGACAATGACCACGCCCCGCGCGGCCGCTTCCGCCAGCGCCTTGAGGAAGTGCGGATCGGTGGTGGGGGCGTTGCCGCTGCCATACGTTTCCAGCGCCAGCCCGCGCAGGGGCGGCTGTAAGAAGTTTTCGACGATGTTGGCTGAGATGCCAGGGAAGAGACGGAGGGCGCCGACAACGGCCGTTTCGGCTATCGCTCCCAATTCAATCCCGAGGGAAGGGGACGGCCGTCCCTGGAGCAAATGCCGGTTCAACGCCACCTCAATCCCCACCGTTGCCAGCGGTGGGAAATTGGGCGAGGCGAAGGCGTCAAACCCGTCGGCGTTGACCTTGACGGCGCGGCAGCCGTGCAGGAGACGGCCGTTAAAATAAAGGCACACCTCCGGGATGGCGTAATTAGCGGCCAGGAGAAGCGACGTAATCAGGTTCTCCTGGGCGTCGTTACGCAGTTCGCACAGCGGGATTTGCGAGCCGGTGACGATGACCGGCTTGGCCA
>JAJRYT010000142.1 GCA_024275635.1 Chloroflexota bacterium
AAGCAGGAAAATGCAATTGACAAACAATATCGGCTGATTCATGGTGAAATGCGTTCGTTGTTTCATCTGCTTGGTGTTGTTGTTTGAATGAAAAATTTTTTTATCGACAACTTTCTGTCGATGTGGGCGCGTAAGCGCCTACATATTACCTGAATCTGCCATACGCAATTGAAGCCAGACGAGATAAGTCTGACTCCGGTAATCCGGTGTGGTTTGCCAAAGTGAAGGATTTGCCAGGCTGCATGACGGAAGCCGACACATTGGAAGAAGCGGCCGGGATGATTCAAGACGCGATGATCGTTTGGATTCAAGGATCGTTAGACGCCGGTCTCGCCATCCCCGAACCGCAAAACGAATCAAGCTACAGCGGCAAATTTTCGGTGCGCTTGCCCAAATCCTTCCACCGCGACCTGGTTCAAGTGGCTGAACGCGAGGGCGTCAGCCTGAATCAATATATCAATGTAACGCTGAGTCGCGCTATTGGATCGCATTAAAAAATTCGGCAGCCCGGTGCGGGCAGCGTTACGGCCGTTGCCCACATGATGAAAGTCTCCTCTACGCCTTACGCCCCTGCACCGTCACTACCAGCCGCCGCCCCCGCGCCCGGTTGCGATGTTCGCACAGGTAGATGCCCTGCCACGTACCCAGGTTGAAACGGCCGTTCGTCACCGTAACCGTCACACTGCTGCCCAACAAAACCGCCTTGATGTGTGCCGGCATGTCATCCGGCCCTTCGTAAGTATGCACAAAATAGGGCGCATTCTCCGGAACCGTCTGGTTAAAATAGCGCTCCATATCCTGCCGCACCGTTGGGTCGGCATTCTCATTCAGCGCCAGCGACGCCGACGTATGCTGGATGAAAATGTGGGCCAATCCCACGCGAAACTCGCCAATCTCCGGGATTTGCCGCCAGATTTCCCGCGTCACCAAATGAAACCCGCGCGATCTAGGCGCGAGTGTAATCTCTTTTTGAAACCAGTTAATTACAAATCCTCATTTTCCCGAAAACTCGGAGTTTCCGGGAAAATCGTATCAATCACCAATCGCTACATCGCCCAAAATCAAATGGTCGCCGCCCGCCGCCAACGGCAGCCGCACCCCTGTCGCCGAATCGTAGAGGCCGATTTCGATTTGGTAAGCGCCGAACGGCGCCTGGGCGTCAATGGGGATGGCGTAGCTGTCCACGATGATTTCGCCGCTGCGCCAGGTAGTGGTAGGACGCGTGTTGTTCACCGGCTCATTGTCCTGCTGCCCCCACAGGAAGTTATCGCTGTTAGCGTTGTACACTTTGCCCAGCAGATGGGTGAAGACTTTATATCTTTGCGTGATCGGTTCTCGCGCCTGCCAATACAACGTCAGGTAAACAACGCCGCCCGGCTGGGGCGATTCGGTTTCGATGTCGTAGCCTACCAGTCGAATATCGGCGTCAAAGTCGGCGTCCAGCCGGTTGGCGACGGTGACATCGGCGGCGGTGAGGATGGCTTTTTGCTTCTGGCGCAGAGTGACAGCGCCTAGTTGTACCGGCGCGCCCGCGTCATCACGCACAAAGAAATGGTAGCTGCCGGAAGGGGTGTCGGGGGAGATGAGCAGGTCAATTTGCTGACGGGCGAGACTGTCGGCGGCGGGCAGGGTAACGGCCGTTTCCTGCCACACCGCCCCATCCCCATCAACCAATCCCACGCTGGCTGTAGTTTCCTCCCCCTGCCCGTACAAAAACAAGTGAACCACGTCGCCGCTTCTGGCGTCGGCGACGGCCTGGTCATAGCCGGCCAGCCGCCAGTGGGGAAGAACGGCCGTTTTCGCAAACCTCGGTTCGGCGCCATCCGCCAACGTCTGCAGCAACGCGGCGCGGGCTGCGGTGCGGGCATAAAAGTAGAGGGCTTTGTCTTCGTAGGCGTAAGCGGTAACGGCCGCTGCCCGCTCCGCCAGCCAGTTCGACATCTCGCCCTGGGGATCACTCACCCCAGCATACGGCGTGACCACCAGCCACACTCCATCGCCCGCTTCCCATATAGGGGCTAGGTAATCATCGGCCACCGGCGGCGTGATTTGCCAGGCATGGGGCACGCCGCGCCACTCGTCCGGGTAATGGTAGGCGAAAATCGGCCAATCGGTATCGGTGAAAAGGATGACGCTGTCAGACGGCCGTTTATACGCCTCAATCGTCATCGCCAGCGACTTGTAATCATCCAGCAAAACCCGTCCCCGATGATAACTGCGCAGTCCGACCCAAGCTGTGTAAACGACAACGGTCGTCAACGCCAGAGCAGCCAACCGCCGCCGTCCGGCCAATCGAACCATCCCCCAGGCCAGCAGCGCCGTGTACGCCGCCAGGAAGATGATGAGGTAGCGCGGCGCGACCGGCGGCGCGTAAAAGAACGTTTCCTTGGGAAGGGAGACGGCGTAAACAACGGCCGCCGGGAACAGCAAACCGATGACGAACAGCCAGACGTTGCGGGCTTGATTTTTGCCGCGCCCCTGCCAGAGGAGAACGGCCGTTCCCCCCACAAAAATCGCCAGCACCGGCAGCGTCCACCCGGCATACCGGCCCACATCCAGCGGAATCCCCACTGTCAGCGCCGTCCAGTAAATTTTAATAAAATCAACCGGCGACACCGGCGCGGCCGATGACCAGGTGGGGATGCGCGGCAGGGCATACGCCAGCCAGGGAGCAAATAAAATCAGCGCGATAGCCTGGAACGTAGACCAGTAAATCAACTCCCGCTGCCGGTTGGCGGCGCGCGGCAGCGCCCAAAACAACCAGACCAGATTCACCACTACCAGCACCGACACGGACAAGTACAGCGTGTACAAACCGGCCGTTATGAACAAAATATAGGCCAGCCAATACAAAATATGGCCGCGCTCCCAAACCCGAATCGCCGCCCACAGCGCCAGCGCCGCCAGCAAAGCCGCCAGCGCATACATGCGCATCTCTTGCGACCAGGTGATGTCGAAGCGGGAGACGGCCATGAGCAGCGCGGCCAGCAGTCCCGGATGGCGGCCGCCCACCGTCCGGCCCAGCAGGTAAGCAGCGGCGACCGTCAAAACGCCAATCAGGACGGAAAGCAGGCGCAGGCCAAATTCGGTGTCGCCGCTAAACAGTCGCCAGAAATGCAGCAGCCAAAAATAGAGCGGTGGATGTACGTCATGGGCCGTCCAGTTGGCGGTAGCGGCCAATGATTGGCGCGCCGTCCACGCCGCCAGCCCTTCGTCCCACCAGACGCTTTTGTCGCCCAGGCGGTGCAGGCGCAGGCCAAAGCCGGCGATGAGCAGGCCCGTCAGCAAGCTCAAGGTTATGCCGGGCGACAGTCTCCGGCGTCGCATTGCGTTCATGGGAGGGGATTATTCTATGAACGGCCGTGTTCGTCAATGGGTGTAAACGGCCGTATCCCCCGACCAGGGCGGCAGGGTAAAACGGCGCGACTCAGCCAGACCGGGCACGCGCAGGGTCAATTCGCGCTGTGCATCGCTCAAATTGAGGGCAACGAGCATGGTTTCTGACTCGTTCTGGCGGGCATAAGCGTAAACGCCGGTTTGATTGTCTACGTGGAGGGTCTGGCGACGGCCGTTCCACAAAACCGGGCGCTGGCGGCGCAAATGAACCAGCCATTTGTAGTAGGCCAGCAGATCTTTGTCCTGATCATCTCCCCACAACATCGGCTGGCGCACTTCGGCCATGCCGTCGCTGGTCGGGTCGGTGCGGTCGCGTGTTTGATTCACCCCCACTTCCGTGCCGTTGTAAACGATGGGGGCGCCGGTTAGCGTGAACTGGCACAAGGCGGCCAACTTGAGCTTGCGTTTGTCCCCTCCGGCTATGAAAAGGAAGCGATTTTGGTCGTGGTTGTCGAGGAAGCTGGGACGGCCGTACCCCGCCGGGAAATACGCCTCATGCTGGTGCAAAAAGGCATCAAACGCGGCCACATCCATCGAACCAAACGCAAACGTATTACGCATGGCCTGCGCCAACAAAAAATCCAGCGCGCCGTCAAAACGTCCCACATAATCCATCTGCGCCGTCGGCGCGTCCACCGCCTCGCCAAACAGCCAGATGTCGGGGCGGATGGCCTTGACTGTCGCCCGCAGCTCCGTCCAAAAATCGAGCGAAGGGCCAAGCGCATAATCGAGCCGCAAGCCGTCAAAGCCGATCTCTTCCAACCAGTAACGGGCCACGGCCAGCATATATTCTCGCGCCGGGCGATGCTCCAGGTTAATTTGGGGTAAATCTTTCACGCCAAAAAAGGTTTTATATTCATGCGGCCAGTCGGTCCAGGTGTACCAATCATGGTACGCACTATTTCGGTCAGCCAGCGCCGCCTGGAAGGTTTCGTGGCCGCTCCCCCAATGGTTGGCGACAAAGTCCAACAGCAAGCGAATACCGCGCCGGTGGGCTGCCGCTACCAGTTCGCGCACATCGTCCAGCGTCCCCAGGCGCGGGTTGACGGCGTAGTAGTCGCTGGCGTGGTAGCCGTGATGGGTGTCGTCAGGGAAAAAAGGGTTGAGCCAGATGGTGTTGAAGCCCAGGTCGCCGATGTAGTCCAGTTTTTGGATGACGCCGCGCAGGGCGCCGCCGTAGATGTCGTTCAAATCACGGACGTTGTGCCAGGAACGGCCGTCTCCCGGATAAAATCGGTCGGGGAAAATCTGGTACACAATCGCCGACTTGGCCCACTCCGGCTGCTCCGGGTTGCCCACCAGATAGGAAAAGGTCGCTCCCTCATCGGCGAGGATTGGGTCGCCGCCGCCGGCCGGGTAGGCGAAAATTTGGTAACGCACAAGCGTGCCATCCGGCTGGGGCGGCAGGGCAACCTGCCAGATTTGGTAGTAAGACCAGTTGAGCAAGTCCCATTTTGTTGACGAGAGGGTGAGAGGGTAAACGGCCGTTTCCGCCCCCAAAACCACACATGCCACCCGCTCCACCTGCCGCTTCAACTCCACCGTCACCGTAATAACCGGCGCATCCTCCGCTCGCGGCGCTCGCGGCTCCACTTTATACCCATGCCGCACCCCGCACATCTTTGCTTGCGCATACTCGGCCCGCTTATCCGTCGTCGCCAACGACCCAAAAACCATCTCATTCATAAATAACCGCCCAAATAAAAAAGGGCGCACGGCCGTACGCCCCTTTCATTAACAATTAAGGCGTGGTTCATTTTTGACAAAATCATCTTTACAATTAGATGTGGATTGGAAATCCACATCTAATACAAAAAGTGCGTTGAAACGCGCTAAAGACCCGGTTTGAGCGCATTTCAACCCGTTTTCAACGGGTTTTTTGTCTC
>JAJRYT010000143.1 GCA_024275635.1 Chloroflexota bacterium
GCCGGACAAGGCAGCAGACACCCAATTTTACCTGGCTGCCAAGCCAAGCTCACCAGCCGGGGAGCAGGTTAACTTGATACAACCAGTTAGACTGGTACGTTTTTTGTCTCTCTATTCGATTGGAAAGGTGCGAAATTTAGGGTCAAATACCACCACCAAAGGAACTGGGGAGATTACAAAAGTTTTAACAACATATTGTCTGCATAGTGCCCGTTTTGAAACTTTTGTAATCTTTGCCCCGAAATTTTGAGAAGATACGTGTTTTTGTCAATAATTGTCAATCTACGATACAACAGGTTAGAATAGGAGCAAGGTTTGAGGGATTCTTGAATGAGTTGAAGTAATGCTTAGTCAGTTGCGCTAGTGTCTCATGTTCCAGCGGCTTTGGTTATGGGGAGGTCAATTTATGGAAACGACAGAGTATTCTATTTTGATTGTCGACGACAGTGTTGTTGTACGCGAGCTGCTCACCGACCGTTTGCAATATGAAGGATTTAAGGTGCAGTCGGCCACAAACGGCCGTTCCGCACTAAAAATTATCCATCGTTACCCATTCGACGTCATCTTGCTCGATATCATGATGCCCAAAATGAATGGGTTTGAAGTGTTAACACAAATAAAAACCAGCCCCTATTTACGCCATCTCCCCGTCATCATGATGTCCTCTATGGACGATCAAGTCGGTATTGTTAAATGCATCCGTTTGGGCGCGGAAGATTATCTTATCAAGCCGCTGGATACAATCATGCTCAAAGCCCGTATTGATGCTTGCCTGGTTCGCAAACAATGGCGCGACAAAGAACAAGCCTATCTGGCTCAAATTAAAACCGAGCAGGAACGTTCTAACCGGTTACTGCTCAATATCTTGCCCCCGCCCATCGCCGAACGGCTAAAGAAAGGGGAGCAAACCATTGCGGATAGTTTCGACAAAGCCACCGTCCTGTTTGCCGACATCGTTGATTTCACACGTTACTCATCTCAACGGCCGCCCGCCGAAATATTACAAACCCTGAATAAAATTTTCTGCGCTTTTGACCAGTTAGCCAGCAAATATGATTTAGAGAAAATAAAAACCATCGGCGATGCTTACATGGTCGTCGGCGGCGTCCCCCAACAACGGGACGATCATGCCCGCGCTATAGCTGAGATGGCTCTCGAAATGCAACAGATCGTTGCCCACTATAAAGCCAACGGAAAGCCTTTCAAAATACGTATTGGCATCAATACTGGGCCGGTTGTTGCCGGCGTGATTGGCCGTAAAAAATTCAGCTACGATTTGTGGGGAGACACGGTCAATGTCGCCAGCCGCATGGAAGAATTAGGCAAACCTGGCGCCATTCACACAACGGCCGAAACCTATCACCAGCTACAAGCCCACTACCAGTTCAGTGATCGTGGATTTATTCCCGTCAAGGGGAAAGGGGAAATGAAAACTTACTTCCTCACTGGTCGCAAGTAGCTAGCGAGAGTTTTTTAGGAGGAGGATTCATTGATAAAAACCCTCTAATCTCCTAATCTCGTCTATTATTTACGTTTGCCCGCTGCGCCGGTAATTGCCAGCAAAACCACCGCCCCTAAGACAGCCACGCCAAAGCTGGGCAAGTCGAAGGAAAAACCAACATTTGTGCCAGTTAAAAACTTGACGATGAGGCCGCCCAGGAACGCTCCCACCACGCCAATCACAATATTAAACAAGCAGCCCTGCCGCTTTTTGCTGCCGGTAATCATACTGGCAATCCAACCAGCCAACGCGCCAAAAATAATCCAACTTATCAAACCCATTTGTCTTTCCTCGTATAATATGTTTGTAGTCAGGTACGCAGTCTGCGAAGCACCGTCATGCAACCAACCAACGCCATTCCGCGGGCTACGTGGCTCACTACGAGCAGTTTTATCTTCCTTACGAAAATAACCTCCCAGAGGTTCCAACCACAACGTTGGACTGTCTTGAAAACCCCCAGGAGATTTTATTGCGTCAATTGATTTACTCAAGAATAGTTCAAATTTAGCAGAGGCATAAGCAACACGATTGAGAGGCAATAAAAAACGGCTGCCAGGAGTTAGTCCCGGCAGTCGTTATAAGACAGCTTTTATGCCCTCATTTAATCTACTTTCTGAGGACGTTTTTATGCAGCAATCCAGCCAAAATACCACCCAGCGCCGGGCCGACAAAATACAGCCAGATGTCAGCGTAATTGCCGGCGGCGACGGCCGGGCCAAGCGTCCGTGCCGGGTTCAGCGATGCGCCGGTCAACGGGCCGCCCATGAGAATACTCAACGTCAGCGTCATGCCGATGGCCAGGGGCGCGACGTTGCCCCCGTTGCCGGAACCGGCCGTGTGCAAAACAGTGTTGGCCAGGAAGAAAGTGAGGATCGTTTCCAATACCAACCCCTGCACCGGCGTGACGCCGCTGGCCAGCACTGTCGCCCCCAGGCCGTTGTCGGCCCCGCCGAAGACGAAGCTGAGCGCCAGCCCGCCGACGATGCCGCCGAGAAGCTGGACGATGATGTAGGAAACGGCCGTATTCGTATCCACCTTCTTCCCCACCCAAAGCCCGATCGTCACCGCCGGGTTAATGTGCGTCCCCGAAATATCGCCATACGCCGAGGCGAAGGCAAAAATCACCAGACCGTGCGCCAGCGCCACGCCCACCAAACCGCCAACGCCCAGCGCCCCCGCCCCCGCGCCGATAAAAATCAAGGCGAATGTACCAATAAATTCCGCAATCAATGCTTTTGAATTCACTATCAACCTCCTTATGGTCTTCAGAACAAACACTGCTTCATGCGCTTATACCGGATATAATAACACCTGACTTGTGATGAAGCTATTCCGTATTTCGTATTTCGTAAACCGTTTTCCAATTACGGCTTACGGATAACGGTTTACGGAATACGGATAACCAATCTCCCGGAGAAAACATGACCAAATTTATCGCTGCCATTGACCAGGGCACAACTAGCACCCGCTGTATGATCTTCAACCACGCCGGAGAACCGGCCGGCCGCTACCAATTGGAACATGAGCAAATTTACCCCCAACCCGGCTGGGTGGAACATGACCCGCTGGAAATCTGGGCGCGAACGCAGGATGTGGTTCGCGGGGCGATGGCCGATGGCGGCCTCACTGCCAGTGACATCGCCGCCGTTGGCATCACGAATCAACGGGAAACGGCCGTTGTCTGGGATAGACACACCGGTCAGCCCCTGCACAACGCCATCGTCTGGCAAGACACCCGCACCAAAGCTATCTGCGATGAACTGGCCGCCGATGGCGGGCAAGACCGCTTCCGCGCCCAAACCGGCCTGCCACTGGCGACCTACTTCTCCGGCCCCAAAATCCGCTGGCTGCTGGATAACGCGCCCGGTCTGCGGGAAAAGGCAGAACGGGGCGGCGCCCTCTTCGGCAACATAGACAGTTGGCTCATTTGGAACCTAACCGGCGGCCCTGACGGCGGCGCGCACGTCACCGATGTCACCAACGCCAGCCGCACCATGTTGATGAACCTGCACACGCTAGACTGGGATGACGAGATTCTGGCGGCGATGGGCGTCCCCCGCGCCATGCTGCCCCGCATCGTCCCTTCCAGCGACCCGGCTACCTGGGGCGCGACCCGCGCTGACGGCCCCTTTGGCGGCGAAATTCCGGTATGCGGCGACCTGGGCGACCAACAGGCGGCCACCGTCGGCCAGGCCTGCTTCAGCCCCGGTGAGGCCAAGAACACCTATGGCACGGGCTGTTTTATGATTTTGAACACGGGACATGAGATTGTGGCTTCGGAGCATGGGTTGTTGACGACGGTGTGTTACCAGTTTGGGGAGGAGACGGCCGTCTACGCCCTGGAAGGTTCCATCGCCATCACCGGTGCGCTGGTGCAGTGGCTGCGCGACAACCTGGGCCTCATCCAGCAGTCGGCTGATGTGGAAGCGCTGGCCCGGACGGTCTCGGACAACGGCGGCATCTACTTCGTCCCCGCCTTCTCCGGCCTCTTCGCCCCTTACTGGCGGTCAGATGCGCGGGGCGCGATTGTGGGGCTGACCCGCTACATCAACAAAGGCCACATCGCCCGCGCCGCCCTGGAAGCGACCGCTTACCAGACCCGCGAAGTGTTGGATGCCATGCGCCAGGATTCCGGCGTGGCGCTCAAGGCGCTAAAAGTGGACGGCGGCATGGTTTACAACGATTTGTTGATGCAGTTCCAGGCAGACGTGTTGGGCGTGCCCGTCATCCGTCCCCAAGTGGCGGAGACGACGGCGCTGGGCGCGGCCTACGCCGCCGGGCTGGCCGTCGGTTTCTGGCAAAACACCGACGAAATGCGCCAAAACTGGGGCGAAGATCAACGCTGGCTGGCTGATCCGGTTAGCAAAGCGGGTACGGAACTGTTTGCCCAATGGAAAAAGGCGGTGACGCGGACGTTTGATTGGGTTGAGTAATTTGAGACTGGAGACTAGCGACTGGAGATTAGAAGCAACCAGTCTCCAACCTCTAAATCTCCAGTCTCCCTAACATTATGACCAAACATTTAGACACAAATATCCTCGTCATCGGCGGGGGGGCGACGGGAACGGCCGTCGCCTGGGACGCATCTCTACGTGGTTTCAAAGTCGTACTGGTTGAGCGGCGCGATTTGACGCAGGGCACGACGGGACGATTTCATGGTCTGCTGCACAGCGGCGGCCGTTACGCCGTCAAAGACCCGCATGGGGCGCGGGAGTGCATCCAGGAAAACCGGATTTTGCGCCGGACGCACGCCCACTGCATCGAAGACACCGGCGGCTTTTTCGTGGTCACGCCGGAGGATGAGGGGGATTATCCCGACCGGTTCAAAGCGGCCTGTGATGAAATTGGCATCCCCTGCGCCGAAATTCCGGTGCGGGAGGCGCTGCGCCGGGAGCCGCTGCTCAATCCGCGCCTCAGCCGGGTGTTTGAGGTGCCGGACGGCAGCGCCGACAGTTTTCTGGCGGCGCACGCCACGGCCGACGCCGCCCGCCGCGCCGGAGCGCAGATTTTGACCTATCACGAGGTGACGAATCTGATCGTGGACAATCAGCGCGTGGTCGGCGCGCAGGTTTACAACGTGGCTACCGGGGAAACGTTCGCCATTCATGCTGCCATGACGGTGAATGCCGCCGGCGCCTGGACGGGCAAAATCGCGGCGATGGCCGGCATTGAGGTCCTGATTTTGCCCAGCAAGGGGACGATGATCGCTGTCAATCACCGGGTGGTGAACACGGTGATCAACCGCTGCAAACTACCCGCCGACGGCGACATCCTGGTTCCCAGCCATACTGTCGCCGTCATCGGCACCACGTCCGTCGAAGTGGCTGATCCGGAGCCGCTGCGGATTGAGACGTGGGAAGTGGAAAAGATGCTGGCGGAGGGGAATAAGCTGGTTCCGGGGTTGAGCCAGATGCGGATTTTGCGGGCGTGGGCGGGAGTACGGCCGTTGTTCCAGGAAACCTACACCGGCGGCGGGCGGGACGTGACGCGCAAGCTGGCCCTGCTGGATCACGAGGCGCGGGAAGGGGTGGCCGGATTCCTGACCATCACCGGCGGCAAGTGGACGACGTTCCGGCTGATGGCGGAGGCGGCGGTGGACAAGGTGTGTGAGAAACTGGAGGTAAAACGGCCGTGCCGGACGGCCGACACCCCGGTTCCTGGCGCAGAGCAGGGGCATTATTGGTTGGGCCATCGCTTGCACGAAGTGGAAGAACAACATCTCCAAAGCGAACTGATTTGCGAGTGTGAACTGGTGACGCGGGCGATGCTGGAAAATGCTGTGAAACGGAATCCAACGCTGACACTGGACGACCTGCGCCGGGATGTGCGCCTGGGCAAGGGGCCATGCCAGGGCGGATTTTGCACCTACCGCGCCGTCGGCATCCTGCACGAAATGGCGCAGGCCGGCGCGTACCGCCCGGACGCGGACGCCTGGGATGCGGCGTTTTTGCAGTCGCCGGGGAAGAACCGTGAACCGTTATCCGTAAACCGTGATCGGAACACGGATTACAGTTTACCGAATACGGCTCCCCCGTCCCCCAATCTGCTTTTGCGCGATTTTTTGCAGGAGCGGTGGAAGGGAATCGCGCCGATTTTGTGGGGGAAGCAGCTGCGGCAGGAGCGGTTGGATGAGTTGATTTATCTCAGCCTGATGAATGCCGACCATTTGCCTGATGCAGAGTTAACCAGCCCGAGCAGCGATTTTTACCACTACGATGCCACGCCCCAGGAGGACGCCAATGCTTGATTTACTGGTGATTGGCGCGGGTTTGACCGGGTTGACGGCCGCATACACGGCGGCAAAGTCCGGCCTGCGGGTGAAGGTGATCGCCAAGGGGCTGGGGGCGATGCACTGGGGCGCGGGCACGCTGGATATACTAGGGTATTTGCCAGGGGAGGAGGGGGCGGTGAAACGGCCGTTAGCTGCCATCTCCCAACTACCGGATGGACACCCGTACCGGCTGGCGGGGGATGTGGCCGGGGTGTTGGCGACGTTTGTGGCGCTGACCGAGGAGATCGGCCTGCCGTTTCAGCGGGAAGTAGGACGCAGACTAACGCAGATTAACGCAGATTCGGAAAATTTGCTGTTACCATCTCCTGTTGGGGCGGCCCGGCCTGCCTTTGCCGCACCGGTGGGGCAGTTGGGCGGCGATTTATCCCGCCCGGAGCCGATGCTGATTGTCGGCTTCACTGGTTTACGCGATTTTTACCCGCAGTTGATCGCTGAGAACCTGACCAGACAAGGCTATCCGGCGCGGGCGGCGTTTTTGCCGTTGGCGGTGGTGAGTGGGCGGCGGGATAACACGGCCGTATCCATCGCCCGCGAACTTGATAACCCTGACCAACGCCAAAAGCTGGCGCAGGCGTTACGGCCACTGCTCAAACCGGGCGAGCGCGTCGGCCTGCCTGCCATTTTGGGGTTGGATGACCACATGCAGGCGCTGGCCGATTTGCAGGGGTTGATGGGAACGGCCGTCTTCGAGATTCCCACCCTGCCCCCCAGCGTCCCCGGTATGCGCCTGTTCCGCGCCTTGGAGGAGAGGCTGCAAAGGTTGGGCGTGCGCGTGGAGGTAGGGATGGAGGTAACTGGCGCAAATAGAGGCTGGAGACCGGAGACTAGAGACTCTCAATCTCCAATCTCCAATCTCCAATCTCCGATCTCAATTGAATGGGTAGAAACGGAAACCAGCGCCCGGCCGCTCAAACACCGCGCCCGCGCCTTTTTGCTGGCGACGGGGGGGATTTTGGGCGGCGGGTTCGAGAGTGATGTGAACGGCCGTGTCTGGGAGCCGATCTTCAACCTGCCGCTGACCGCGCCGCAAAAACGGAGCGGCTGGTTCCGTCCGGCGTTCCTCGACCCGCAGGGGCATCCCGTTTTCAACGGCGGGGTGGCGGTTAGCCCTGATTTTCGCCCGGTGGATGGGGCGGGACGGCCGTTATTCGCCAATGTGTGGGCGGCGGGCGGCCTGCTGGCAAATTTTGACCCGATATTGGAGCGTAGTTTGTCGGGAACGGCCGTTGTTACTGGCATGGCGGCGGCGCAAGCGATTGTAGAACACGTGAAATGTGAGCCGTAACCCATGAACCGATTACGGAACACGGATTACCAAACACGAAAGGTCTTTTATGCACACCAAATCATGGCATTCCGTAGGCCCTTCACTGGACGCCTGCATCAAATGTAATATCTGCACCAGCTACTGCCCGGTAACGGCCGTGACCGACCTCTTCCCCGGCCCCAAATACGTCGGCCCGCAGGCGCAGCGCTTCCGTGAAAACGGCCAGCCGCACAGCCCTGACCATTCGGTGGATTACTGCTCCGGCTGCCGGGTATGCAACGAAGTCTGCCCCACCGGCGTCAAAATTGCCGAATTGAACGCCCGCGCCCGCGCCCAAATCGTCGCCGAGAATGGCCTGCCCCTACGCAACCGGCTGCTGGGGCGCAACGAAACGCTGGGCAAACTGGCCCAAATTGCCCCCCGGCTGGCAAATCTGAGCCTGCACAACCCGGTCAGCCGGGTGTTGGCGGAGAAAGTAATGGGCATTGCCCGGCACGCCCCCTTGCCCCGCTTCAGCGAATCCGGCACATTTGGCGACTGGTTTCAGCGTACCCAACATGAACGGCTGAAATCTGACAAAAAGGCGGTGTATTTTCACGGCTGCGCCACGATGTATTACGAGCCATTTGTGGGCAAAGCGGCCGTAGCCGTCCTGGAACACAATGGCTACGAAGTCATCGTACCGCCGCAAAACTGCTGCGGCCTGCCCCTGTTGAGCAATGGCGAATTTGATGAAGCAGCCAAATATCACAGCAACAATGTCAATAAAATGCGTATTTATGCCCAGGCGGGGCTGGACATCGTGGGAACCAGCACCAGCTGCACCCTTACCCTCAAAGAAGAAGCGCCGGAACTGCTGGATGCGTTTGATGAGGGGTCGAATCAGTTGAAAATGGCAACCTGGGACATTTTTGAATGGCTGAGAGAACGGTATGAGGCAGGCGAGTTGAAAACGGATTTTCGGCGGATGGAGATGGTCTTACCCTACCATGCCCCCTGCCAGTACCGGGCGCACCGGGTGGGCAAACCGGCGCTGGATATTTTGCGGCTCATCCCCGGCGTGGATGTGCGCGAAAGCCATGCCCGCTGCTGCGGCATCGCCGGGACATATGGCTACAAGGCGGAGAAGTACCAGATTGGCATGGACGTGGGGGCGGAACTATTTGATTTTGTGGCCGAACAAGGGGATGTGGCGCTGACGGCGTGCGATTCGGAGACGTGCCGCTGGCAGTTGGAGCATGGCACAGACAAACCTTCCCGTCATCCTATCGAAATTTTGGCGGCAGCGTATGGATTGTATGAGTTGAACGGCCGTGACGTTGTCCATTCATAACCAACCATCTATGCCTTCTCAAACTCGCAAAACAGTTACCAGCAGGGTATACTCACAAAAATCATCCCAAAATCGGAGTGTTTATGAGTTCTCATACTCAACCCCCTACCCAAGAAGGCATCCACGAACGACGTAAAGCGGACCATATTCGGATCAATTTAGAAGAAGATGTCGCCTTCAAAAAAGTGACCGCGGGCCTGGAAAGCTATTTCTTCATGCACCAGGCGCTGCCTGAATTAAACCTGGCCCAGATTGACACAGCAACCCAATTGTTTGGCAAGCCGCTCAAAACGCCCCTGCTCATCTCTTCGATGACTGGCGGCACGGCCGCAGCGCGTGCGATCAATCGCGTTTTAGCCGCCGCCGCTCAGGAAGTGGGCATAGCCATGGGGTTGGGGTCACAGCGAGCGGCGATTGAGGATGATTCCCTGGCTGATACGTTTCGCGTCCGCGACGTCGCGCCGGACATTCCGCTTTTTGCCAATCTGGGCGCGGTACAGCTTAATTATGGCTATGGGCTGGATGAATGCCAGCGCGCGGTGGCTATGATTGAAGCCGATGCCCTGATTTTACATTTTAATGTCATCCAGGAAGCGGTTCAGCCGGAAGGGGATGGTAATTTTGCCGGGCTATTGGATAAGGTAGCTGCGGTTTGCCGCCAACTGCCGGTTCCGGTCATTGCCAAGGAGGTGGGCTGGGGCTTTTCGCGGGAGGCGGCACGGCAGTTGGCCAATGCCGGCGTGGCCGCAATTGACGTGGCCGGAGCCGGGGGCACATCGTGGAGCCAGGTGGAAATGTACCGCGCGCCGACGGCCCGCCATGCCCGTGTAGCCGGGGCATTTATTGATTGGGGCATTCCAACGGCCGTTTCCATCCAATACTGCCGTCAAGCCACCTCCCTCCCCATCATCGCCAGCGGCGGTATCCACAATGGCATTGAAGTCGCTAAATGTATCGCCCTGGGAGCCAGACTGGTCGGCATTGCCGGCGATTTTCTGCGGGCCGCAGACAGCGGAGGCGTTAGCGGTGTTATCGAACTGGCTGAAACCATTACTGATGAATTACGCATCACCATGTTTGGCAGTGGCGTCCCCGATTTGACAACATTGGCCGAAATGCCTTTGTACACGGAGTTTTAATATTTTTGCCGCGAATGACACGAATCTGTAACCGTTCAGCAGCCAACAGACTTTTGAAGTTTTGCAGTCGAGTACACAACCACACAGAGCGTCAAAACTTCAAAAGTCTCCAGGGGGGAGTGAACGCTTACACGAATCTCACGAATTAGAAGAAAAAATTCGTGAGATTCGTTAAATTCGTGGCAGATTTTCGATTTACTGAATCTTACAAGAAGAAACCAATGACCAACGAACTGACTAACTATTTTCAAGAGATGCTGCCGGCCCTGGAACAAGAAATGCGGGATATCTTACTGGCCGATGGCACGCAGCCCAACCCGTTTTGGGGCATGATGCAGTACCACATGGGCTGGGTGGATTCAGAACTCCAGCCAGCAAACGTCAACAGCGGCAAGCGTATACGGCCGATTTTGTGCCTTTTGGCCTGCCAAGCGGCTGGCGGCGATTGGCGGCAAGCTCTGCCCGCGGCCGCGGCCATCGAACTGCTGCACAATTTTTCGCTCATCCATGACGATATTGAGGATGCCAGCCCGACGCGGCGCGGGCGGGCAACGGTATGGAAAATCTGGGGCATTGAGCAGGCGATCAACAGCGGTGACAGTATGTTTGCGCTGGCCCACCTGGCCATGAGCCGCCTGTCTGATCGTGGCGTCGCCGCCGCGGTCGTGGTGCAAGCGCTGCGTCGTTTTGACGAGACGTGTGTCGCCCTCACGCAGGGGCAATATGCGGATATGGATTTTGAAGCGCGGGATGAGGTGAGTGTTGCCGAGTATATGGCGATGATTGAGGGGAAAACGGCCGTTCTCATTGCCCTCTGTGGCGAATTAGGGGCGCTCATTGCCGGCGCTGATACGACAGTTATTGAACATTACGCCCAATTCGGACATGATTTGGGCCTGGCTTTCCAGGTCATTGATGATATTCTGGGCATTTGGGGAGACGAAGTTCTAACCGGAAAATCGGCGGCTACGGATATTGTCACCCGGAAAAAAACACTGCCTGTTCTTTATGGATTAGCCCAAAATGATGATCTACGCCGCCTATATGCTCAGGCTGAAGGGGGAGACGGGTTTGTGGAAACGGCCGTTCACCTCCTCAACCAAAGCGGCGCCCGTACCTATGCCACCGATCAAGCGGCTGCCATCTCACAAAGCGCCCTTCATCATATGGAAGCGACCCAGGCCGCCGGGCCGGCCGCCGTTGCACTGCGCCAACTGGCCAACGCGCTCCTAAAGCGAGACTTTTAATCAAACGCGGCCCTCAATTTTTATGGGCAAATAAAAACGGCGACCCAGTCACGGGTCGCCGTTTAATTCATATATACAAACAAGTAATACTAATCAACTTTGGTTGTTTCCACCGCATCAGCTTTAGCCTCGTCAATTTTAACTTCATCAAGCGTTTCAGCTTCCTCAGCCATTTCTGATGTCTTCTTGGCGTCGGCAGCGGCGGCTGCAATGGCCGCCAAAATTTCTTCATCCGTATCATCGTCAATTAACGTTGTTTTAAGATCAAGAGCCGCTTCCACATCTTCGCCTTCAGCCAATTCCTCTACTTCTCCGACCCCCTCTTGACTACGAAAATAGCCGGTTCCGGCCGGAATCAACTTACCAATGATTACGTTCTCTTTCAACCCATACAGTTTGTCTTCCTTGCCAGCAATCGCTGCGCCGGCTAACACCTTGATGGTATGCTGGAAGGAACTGGCCGACAAGAAACTATCCGTGTTCAAGGCTGCTTTGGTAATCCCCAAGAGTACCTGTTCCGCTTGAGCGGGTTCACCGCCCTCAGCCACAATCTCCTCGTTCTGTTCAAGGAAGCCAGCCCATTCAATCAACTCGCCCGGCAGCATCTCAGTATCTCCTGATGCGGTAATCATCACCTTGCTTAACATCTTGCGGATAATCGCTTCAAAGTGTTTGTCGTGAATATTCTGCCCTTGTGGGCGGTATACTTTCTGCACTTCCCGCAGCAGGTAATGAGTCACAGCATCCGCGCCCAAGATTTCCAGAATCCGGTGCGGGTTTAACGAACCTTCTGTGAGCGCTGAACCAGCGCTGACTGTCTCTCCATCGGAAACAAGAAGACGCAAACCGGCCGGAATGGGGTAATCCCGTTCATCTTTGCTTTCCCAAACAATACGCAGATCACCATTCAAGGCTACCCGGCCGCTAACACGAGCCGCAATTACCTCATCATCCTTTTCAGCTAAAACAGCGCCTTGTTCTACATTGGCCTGATCTTCAACTTTAATTGTCCACCCTTCAGGCAGTTCGTAGACATCATCCACTAATTTGCTATCGGTAATGAACACGTGGCGCACGCCTTCAACAACACGAACTTCAGCAATGCCGCCAATTTCTGTAATGACGGCTTCGCCTTTGGGCCGCTGACGGGCCTCAAACAGCTCTTCTACACGGGGTAAACCCTGGGTAATATCGCCGCCAGCAGAAGCTGTACCGCCGGTATGGAATGTACGCAAAGTCAACTGGGTGCCTGGTTCGCCGATCGATTGAGCAGCAACAATACCGACGGCCGTTCCCATTTCTACCGGCTTGCCGCGAGCCAGATCTATCCCATAACATTTAGCGCAAATGCCCCGGTTCATCTCACAAGTCATTGGCGAATAAACATATACTTCGTCAACGCCCGATTCATCAATCGTTTCTGACAGCTCCTCAGTAAACATCTCGCCAGTCTGAATAGTAATTTCACCAGTTTCCTGATCAGTAACCGGCGCTGCGGCAACACGGCCGTAAATTCGTTCAGCCAATGTTTGTTTGCCAAAATTATTCTTACGCTGGATCCAAACCCCTTTCGTTGTTCCGCAATCCTCAGACATCACAATAATATCTTGGGCAATATCTACCAAACGACGAGTCAGATAACCGGCATCGGCCGTTCGTAAAGCCGTATCAGCCAGACGCTTGCGGGCGCCATGAGTCGAGATAAAATATTCCAGCGTATCCAGCCCCTGGCGGAAGTTAGATCGAATAGGCACGGCAATAATCCGGCCACTGGGGTCAGCCATCAAACCGCGCATACCAGCTAACTGGGTAATAGGACCAAACCCACCCTTACCGGCGCCTGACAAAGCCATCATAGCAATGGGGCCAGCCGGATCAATAGCATTCCGGACAGCTTTCTCCACCTGGTCTTTGGCGCTATTCCACTGTTCGATAGTGCGCTGATATTGCTCATCTTCCGTCAACAACCCACGCCGGTACTGTCGATCAATTTCATCTACGCGCTTGCGGGCTTCGCTCAAGATTTCTTCGCGCTCTTCGGGAATCGTTAAATCCGATACCGCTATCGTCGTACCCGAAACGGTTGCATACTTAAAGCCAATGTTTTTAACAGCATCTACCAAGTCAACTGTAACCTCATCGCCTAACAAACGGTAAACGCGATTGATGAGACGGTTAACGCCTCCCTTATCCAATTCACGGTTGTTAAAGCGCATCTCAGCGGGCAGCACCTGGTTAAACAACGCCCGTCCTGGCGATGTTTCAATCATACGTAAACGAGGCTTGCCATCCGCGTAACGCTTACCATCATCCTTAAAGTAAGTTTCGGTGTACAAGTTAATCTTGGCATGGATATGCACATAGCCAAGGTCATAAGCCATCTCAATTTCTTCAAGGTTGCCAAAAGTAGCGCCTTCTCCCTTCAAACCATCACGCATCAACATCAGGTAGTAGACACCCAATACCATGTCTTTAGATGGGCCAACAATGGGCTGACCATCAGCCGGCTTCAGCAAGTTCTTAGAAGCCATCATCAACTCTTTGGCTTCCTTGACCGCTCTTTCGGTAAGCGGCACATGAACCGCCATCTGGTCGCCATCAAAGTCAGCATTAAAAGCGCCGCATACTAATGGATGGAGGTGGATCGCCTTGCCTTCTACCAATATAGGCATGAAGGCCTGAATGCCCAGACGATGCAAGGTCGGGGCGCGGTTCAGCATAATCGGCCGTCCCTGGATGACCTCTTCCAGCACCTGCCAGACTTCCGGCGGCTGTCGTTCAATAAAGCGTTTCGCTCCTTTAACATTACTGGCATAGCCATATTCAACCAGTTTGCTAATCACAAATGGGCGAAAAAGCTCCAACGCCATCACTTTGGGCAAACCACACTGTCCCAACTTCAATTTAGGGCCAACTACAATCACGGAACGACCAGAATAATCGACACGTTTACCCAACAAGTTGCGGCGGAAGCGTCCCTTTTTCCCCTTTAACATATCGGAAAGGGACTTCAACTCACGGCGGCCGCGCCGGCTTAACGCTTTGCCTCGTTGGCTGTTATCAATGAGACTATCTACCGCTTCTTGTAACATACGCTTTTCATTACGGACGATCACATCTGGGGCGCCGAGGTCCAACAAACGCTTAAGGCGATTATTCCGATTGATAACGCGGCGATACAAGTCATTCAAGTCAGACGTAGCAAAACGGCCGCCATCCAACTGCACCATCGGCCGTAAATCGGGCGGGATCACCGGCAGCACTTGCAGAATCATCCACTCAGGCCGGTTGTGGCTGCTGCGTAGGGCTTCTACCACTTGCAGGCGCTTGGTCGCCCGTTTGGCTGCCTGTTTCGAACGGGTCGTGCGTACTTCACGCCATAATTGCTTGGATAGTTTGTCCAAGTCCATACGCTTTAGAATGTCGTATAACGCCTCAGCCCCCATATCGGCACGAAACACATTACCGAACTTGCTTTTCGAATCGCGGTATTCAGTTTCATTGAGGAACATCATTTGGACTAAGCTTTCCAGTTGATCCTGATTAGACTGGGCCTGCTGCCGCAGCAAAACTAATCTCTGCCCAACTTGATCGCGTATATCCTGGGCGACGGTGTCTATTTCTACGCGAAGTTCTTCAATCTCTTTCTGGATAGCCGCCACTTGGCTTTGATGGGTTTCGTCACTTTCCTGTTCTACCTGGGTCAATCGTTCAGTTGTTATTTCCTGAACAATAATGATGTGTTCACGGCCGATTACTTCATCAGCTTTGGCAATCACTGTATCACCCAGAATAATATCTTCCGAAATGGCTGAACCACTCATGTTTTCCAGACGCTGTTCGATGTTTTTTGCTTCGCGAACCACGTCGTCTGTCGCGACGGCTAAGCGATCATCAAATGAAGCATTGAGTTCAGTTAACTGGGCTTCCAGCGCCGCCAGCCGTTGTGTGACTTCAGCCGCGGCTTCATTGACTTGCTCCTGGATTTCCGATTCCAGCTTGAGTTCGGCTTCTTCTAGTTCTTCACCCAAACGCTTCAAAGCGCGTTGTCGTGCATCTTCATCTACATTGGTGATGACGTACTGGGCAAAGTAAAGGACACGGTCAAGGTTGCGTCGGGAGACATTGAGCAGCAATCCCATGTAGCTGGGAACACGGCGTGTGTACCAGACATGGGCTACAGGCGCTGCCAGTTCGATATGCCCTAACCTTTCCCGGCGAACGGCCGACCGGGTGATTTCCACGCCACATTTATCGCACACGATCCCTTTATAGCGGACATTTTTATATTTACCGCAGTAACACTGCCAATCTCGCTGTGGGCCGAAGATGGCTTCGCAAAACAGGCCGTCTTTTTCAGGGCGCAGTCGGCGGTAATTGATGGTTTCGGGTTTAGTAACTTCGCCGTAGGACCAGGAACGGATTTGATCTGGAGATGCTAAACTGATACGCAATGAGCGGAATTCTGTTGTTTCCACTAAGTAACCTCCGAAGGAATTTATGGCTCCAACCTAATTTGAAATCTACTTTATTGAGCCTATTTCTTGATTTGTGCTGCGACCCAAGAAACATCAAACGTATACAAACGCGCAAAAGAGCGTATGGCTTTTATGGGGGCCAACGCTCTTATCACATCAGAATGTACTTTAACATAAACAGTACTATTCTATGGCTGAACATTACGCTGTCAAGGTTTTTCCGTTAACGTTAGGTTAGAGTGCAAACGACGATTTTATCTCGTGGTCTTCTATTTGCCAAATTTTCATTCTGGCAAAATGGTGGCCCCACAAAATTCGCATGTGATGCTGGTAACGCCGCGTGGCGGGGGGGGCACGGCCGCAAAGCAGTTGGGGCACTGGGTGGGGAATGAAACGGCCGTTTTCTCAGCTTCTGCCAACTCTTCCATATACTCTTGCGCCCGATCATCGTCAATTTCACCGGTTTGGATGCGCTTGATCATAGCCGCCCAATCAGCCGAATCCTGGCCCTGGAGATGGAAACGGGCGCGGGAAAGCGGCGCATTGGCTGAAAAGACAAATTCAAGGATGTCCTCTTTGCCCATGCCCAGGAAGCCGCCTTCTTCTTTGTCTTCAACAGATTCAATATCGGCCGTTTCCACTTCTAACATAAGCTCTTGTAATTTTTCCGACTCGGCTTTGAAGATGCCGAATCGTTTTTTGGTGACAATTTCTTCGCGCCGCTCAAAGAGCAGCCGCTGGTCGGTCAAAAACAGCATCCCTTCCGGCCCTTCTTTGCCATCTTGCTGCCACTCGGTTTTGACGGCCAGCAGCGGCCCTTCGGCGTCGCGCAAGCGAATAGCGGGAGATTCGTCGAGGGCGTCCATCATGGCTGCCGCCCGGTTAAGATCGGCTTGAATAGCGTAGAGATCGGCTGCCATGCCGCTGTACAGGTTGGAAACGGCCGTTTCCGCCGCCTCAATCCGCTGTGACAACGTGTTCAAAGCCGATTCCGCCGAACGCAGCATGGATTCCGCCGGGCGCAGCCGATGAACCTGCCGCTCCATCGTGTCCATCTGCCTATCCAGCCGCTCAACGTGCTGCTGCAAGGCCGCTTCTACACGGGGGCGGGCGTCATCCCAACGATCTTCCAACGCCTCCAGCCGGTCTTCCAACTGCTCCGAGTGCATGTAACCGCGGCCGCGCAGCGCTTCTAAAGCCAGGGGCAGGTCTACCAGTTGGGCGTCAAACTCACCAATGGCATTGTACACATTGCCTAACTGCGCTTTACTTTCCAGATCGGCAAACCGGTTTTGCGTTTGCTGCACTCGGTTTTGTAATTCGGGGGATACGGCCGTCGCAGCCGCCGGCCGGGCTGTAGGTTTGGCAGCAGGGCGTAACGGCCGTCTTGCCGGCGGCTTAGGCATGGGGCGTTTGGCTGCCCTGGCCCGGCGGGCGGCGGCCCGCACAGCCGGGCGCACGCGGCGTTTAGCCGCCCTGCGGGCCGCCGATGGCGCCGGCCGCTTTCCAGCGCGGCGACGTTTCTCATCAAGATTACCTTTATTCATCATAGCCTCCTTATGACGGACGACGTATCATGCATCATGCGTCACTTTCACCTACATTATGTTTTAAGAATGCTTCCATAAAATCGTCAAGACGGCCGTTCAATACCGCCTGGGCATTGCCCACCTCATAGTTAGTGCGATGATCTTTCACCATTTTATAAGGGTGCAAAACGTAGGAACGAATCTGGCTGCCCCATTCGGCGGAAATGTCCTCGCCTTTCAAGTTGGCAATCTCAGCCTCTTGTTTGCGCCGCTCCAAATCGAACAACTGCGCCTTGAGGATATTCATTGCTACCTGCATATTTTGGGTCAGTGAACGCTGGTTTTGGCAGGAAACAACGATGCCGGAGGGGTAATGAGTGATGCGAACGGCCGTTTCGTTCTTCTGCACATGTTGGCCGCCGGCGCCGCTGGCCCGGAAACGGTCAATCCGTAAATCTTTTTCATCCACTTCAATTTCGATATCCTCGGCCACATCCGGCCACACTTCCACTTTAGCAAAGGAGGTATGGCGGCGTTTGGAGGAATCGTAGGGTGAGATACGCACCAGCCGGTGGACGCCGCGTTCGGATTTAAGACGGCCGTAAACCATCTCTCCCCCAATCGCCATCAGGCAGCTCTTGATCCCTGCCTCGTCGCCGGAACTTTCATCCAGAACATCTACCTTACAGCCATGCCCCTCCGCCCAACGGATAAACATGCGCTGCAACATCTGCGCCCAATCTTGCGCTTCCGTGCCGCCGGCGCCGGCATGGATCGCCAGAATCGCATTTTCATCATCATACTTACCGGCAAATAAAGCCCGAAATTCCAGCTTGTTAATGGCCTTGGTTAAAACTTCGACTTCAGCTTCTAAATCAGCGCCCAACTCCTCATCACCCAGTTCCGCCAGATCCAAAGAATCCTGCAAACGAGCGGCAACTTGTTCCCAAACTGTCACTTCATCGCGTAGTTTTGTCAGGTCTTGCATCATCGCCTGGGCTTTGGTCGAATCATTCCAAAAATCAGGCGCGGATGCTAATTGTTCTAATTGGGCAATCTTGTCAACTCTATTAGCGATGTCAAAGCCGCCTCCGCAGCAGGTTTACGGTTTCTTGTAATGAGTGTAATTGCGCCATTAATTCTGCCATCTTGTCACCTCAGTTTTCGCATTTTAGCGTTTGATTTTAGCTTCAAATTCGTCGCGGGGCATGCCCATCAGAATATGATCAAAGTAACGACCGTAAGTATAACCCATTCGCCATAATCGCCCTTCTTCCTGGAAACGGCCGTTTAGCCCGACAAACTCACCAGCGTATAAATTCCAAAACCGCCGATGATGAATCCAGCCAGCCGGTTAACCCACTGCATCGCCGTCTCATTAAATTTGTCTCGCAGCAAGGAAACCCCGCCGCTCAAGAGCAGCCACCACGCTGCCGAGCCGGTAAACACACCCGCCACTAATGTGATTACTTCCCAATAACTGCGTTCGCCCGCGGCCAATCCCAACCCGGCAAAAATGGCAATAAACGACAAAATAGTGACCGGATTGGTCAGTGTCAGAAAAAACGTCATCGTATACGCTTGTAATAGACTGCTCTCCTGGGCTTTGACGGCCGTATCGGCTGTCATCGGCGAGAAAAAGGTACGCCCACCCAAATAACAGAGGAAAAGACCGCCCAACAAACCCAGCCACATTTGCCCGGCAACCAGCGCATTAGCAACAAACGTCAGACCAAATCCGGCAATGGCGCCGTAGACGGCATCGGCGCTGGCCGCGCCCAGACCAGAGAGTAGGCCCTGTTTACGGCCGTTCCTCAACGTCCGCTGAATACATAACAATCCAATCGGCCCGACCGGCGCCGCAATCGCAAAGCCAATCAGCGCCCCGCGCTGCCACAATTCCGATCCCATCACAAGCTATTTTACCAGGTTAAGAAGCCCATGCGCTCCAATTTGGAACGCAGTTAGTCAGGCAATGACAAGACACATTTTGTAACCGCTTACTCGAACCATTTGGAAAGCTCACACTTCTTCA
Source organism: Chloroflexota bacterium (assembly GCA_024275635.1). Classification (GTDB taxonomy): domain Bacteria; phylum Chloroflexota; class Anaerolineae; order Promineifilales; family Promineifilaceae; genus JACKCC01. Next base: position 19,322 of record JAJRYT010000143.1, read on the forward strand.
TTATTTGAAGTTTCAACATTCTCGATAAGATATACATTAAACTTTGATTCGGCCTCATCTGGTGACATGATACGTCCCGAATGACGAAGATGGGCCGCCGTTTTCCGAAGATAGGAGATTGTTGAGGTTAAATCATTCGTTTCTGATTCACCGGCCCTTTGAAAAAAAGTGTCGAAAATATTCCGTCGGATTTTTCGTATCTCATCACTATAAGTTGTTTCTAGCCGCAATGTAGCTCGCCTTGCAGATTGCTTATGCCCTTCAGATTCTTTGAGATCAGCAAGCGATGTAAAATCAAAGATTGCATAATAATCACCTACAACCAAAAGAGTATAAGGAAACATCCCCCAAGTAAGGAACCTGAATTCAATTCGATCATCGCTAAGGACTTGTATGACCTCTTCTAAATAAGAGGCAATTATCTTAGGATTATTGTAAAGTAATCCGCTTTCAATCAGAAATCTATATATGCCAGGCCCATCAAAACAAATGATTTTACCGTGTGTTTCCTGAAAATAACGTAGAAGTTTTGTGTAAAGATGCGACTCAGAGGGCAGGATACTCTCACTTGCAAGATTCAATCCTCGCGAAAGGGAAAATGTGGGCACCCAATGGACTAAATACGTGGAACTTACATCCGTCTCAGATGGATTATAATCTTGAATTTGTTTGGCTACATCGTCAACAAGGGTAGAAAATGGCAGCGAGCTTGTAGTGTAAGGATTATAATCTTTGGTTGAAAGCCGCCACATGAAAAATATTCGCACGTTTAGACTTATTGACGCCAATAAAATTAACAGCAGTAACCAGTTTTTCCGAATATACATGAGCATCGGGTTACCGCCGCTCAAGAGAAAAGTAATGATAACCGACGAGATCAAACCTATTACGATGTCTCGCACCAAATTTGCTGCGTTGGATGTTAACCAGTTCGAGTTGGGTTTGGTCATGTTTGTACGAGAAGACGGCATTGAATTTCTCCCTCACTTTGATTTTATAAAATTTTTTAGAACTTACATACTTTGTCCTTAGTTAGCAACCCCTTGAGGCGGCCGCCTGCGCGCGGAAAGAAACGTTGACACAAGATTTGTTTTATCCGTGTTCCTCCTATCTGTGTTTACACCTTTTTTCGCCAGTGTCGTCTGGCAAAAGACATAGATCTTATAAAACTAATTATCAAACAACCCATCGACAAACAAATCAGCGTCAAAGGGAGCCAGGTCTTCAATCTTTTCGCCGGTACCGATGAAGCGCACGGGCAAGCTCAACTCGCGGTAGATGGCAAAAACCATGCCGCCTTTGGCCGTGCCGTCCAGTTTGGTCAGGATAATGCCGGTTACGTTGACCGATTCTTTGAATTTTTGCGCCTGCATCAGGGCATTCTGTCCAGTGGGCGCATCTAACACCAACAGTACTTCGTGCGGCGCGGCGTGGACGCTCTTCTTGCAAACACCATATACTTTTTCCAACTCTTTCATTAAGTTGAACTTGGTATGCAGACGGCCGGCCGTGTCAATGATGAGCATATCGAAACCCCGCGCTCGCGCCGCGCGGATGCTATCATAGGTAACCGCCGCCGGATCGCTGCCGGGCTGCCCGGAAATAAGGGGCACGCCAGCCCGTTCGCTCCAGATTTTGAGCTGGTCTATAGCGGCAGCGCGGAAAGTGTCGCCGGCAGCGAGGATGAGGTTACGGCCGTCTCCCTTATACTTGTGCGCCAGCTTACCAATCGTCGTCGTCTTACCAGAGCCGTTCACGCCGACAACCATCACGATAGTCAACTGGCGCGGCTCCTCCAATTCAAAGGTGGGCGCATCAACCAATATTGCCCGCAGTTCATCCTTGAGCGCCTGTACCAACTGCTCTGCCCGATACAAGCCATCACGAGTCACCCGTCCACGCAGGGCATCCACCAACGCCAGCGTCGTGGGCACGCCCACATCCGCCTGAATCAGCAGCGCTTCCAGGTCTTCCCATGTTTCGTCGTTAATTTCACCAACGCCCAACACACTGACAATCTGGCCGAACACCGACTGCCGGGTGCGGGAGAGGGAATCTCGAATGCTTCTAAACAAGGTCGTTTCCCCTTACAAACAAATAGAGACTAAAGACCAGAGATTAAAACCACAAAAATCGCCAGTCTCTGATCGTCAATTTTGCTTGAAGTATAACATTGATAAGGTTACTGACAATTTCTAGCTGGACACGGAACGGCCATCAACTCTAAAACATTGAAACAGTTCCTTCACTGGCAGCCGTGACTTTCCAATCGCCCTGTGCCAGATAGCCAATTGCTTCATCATTGGCCCCATCCATAAAAACGTTAAGGCGGTAATTGCCGGGGAGAACGGCCGTATCAATTACTTTGAGATAGTCGCTTAACGCCGCATCGTCAGGTGAAAGGGAGGCCAGCACGTTAGGCGATTCACGGAAAAACTGCCAATGGAAACGGCCGTCCCCCTCCCCTAAATGGAGCGGCAGCGAATGAATCCCCGCTTCCACCAAATCCTGAAAAAAATGCGTGCCGTACGACAACTCAGGGACACGACCATCCTGCGCCACCGCCATTTCTACCAACACTTTTGTATTAAAAATATCAGCATACGTCACCCGTACACCCAGATCAAGGTTGGCGCTGCCCCACCGCCCCGGCCCAATCAGAATAAACGACTCTTCTTCCAACCGCTTATTCAACCGGCCAATCACGCGCCCTAACTCCAGCTTCGTCGTCTGCTCAGGGATATTGTAATAAACATCTGGGTCAACAAAAATAATATAGCGCATGCCTTCCGCGCGCCCGTCGGGAATGAGTTTTTGTGAAGTAAATAAAATATCCTTATCAGGGATATCCTTAGGAATCACGACCTGAACAGCGTCAGCGCGAGTACTGAGCGGGCGACACTGTAACAAATTCAGTTTGTAATCTACCTCCGGGTAATTAAATACAATCTCAACAGTAAATTCTACATCAACCGGCGTTTCATACACCTGCTCCAGGCGCATCAACGCGGTACGCATCAAATCGACAAACTTCTTCTCCGTCGTCAATTTATTAAAAGTCAATACCAGCCGGTCAGTAGGCTTTAACAATGCCAGGCTCAGGATATCGGGCAAATAATCACGCTTATCAATCGAAGCGAGCAATCGCAGACTGGCACATTCCGGCCCCAAAACTTCGCGGAAAGGCATCGTCTTAAACGTATTATCTTCCAAATCAATCACATCAATATATTCTTGCGAATAGCGGCGAATCGCCTGGGCTGTCGTTTCTGGCCGCAGTTGCGGATGGCTCAAAGCGATCATGCGCGGGTAGTCCTGGTCAACGCGATCTACAGCCCGCGTGCCCATGCCGGCTACCAACCGCAAAAACCCATCCTCGCGCCGGATTTTCTCGTGCCAGCGGAACGGGTTCTGGCTAAAACCAACGCCGGCTAATATGGGGAAGAAGTAACGGCCGTATCGCTCCCCCTTCACCTCCTGCAACAAAATCCCCATTCGCTCATCATAATCAATCAAATCATGATGCTGCCGGTACAAAATTGCATCCGGATTAAGCGAGCTGGCATACACACGGCGAATCTTATCCAACAAATCATGCAAATTCTCTTGTGGCGTTCCTTGGTTGGGGCAGAAATAACTTTGATACTTCCCGGCAAACGAAAAGCCAAAATTATCCTCCAACAAACTGGATGAACGAACAATCAGCGGATTATCCCCCATCGTTTCTAAAACTTCCTTCAGACGCTCAACGATCTCATCTGGGAACTGCCCTTGCAGATGAGCTTCCAGCACACCCGGAAACTCCGCCCGAATCTCATCTAGCGGCCGGTATTTTTGGTTCATCACATAATCCAGGTCATTCATTAACCGGAAATCATAAATCACTTCGCTGCCGATGAAATATGATTCGGGAATATGCACCCGCCCGCTGATGTCTGGGCCAAGTTCGGGGTCTGCCTTTTGTAAGATTTTCCAGGCCAGGGCCATCCCGGCCGCTTTGCCGCCAATTTTCCCCCGGCCAATGCGCCGCCGGTAAATCCGGCGTAAATCGGCGATCTGAAATACTTTCTTGGCAATGCCAATAAACAACAGATGCTCACTGATCATCCGTTTAATCAGGACAACCTTGATTTCTTGCAGATGATGGCGAATTTTCTCCTGTTCATGCGGCGGCATCGCCTCATAAATCTCGCCTTGTTGAAACAATAATTCCCAGGGAGCGATCTCAGGATTAAAAGTCAGCGCTGTAGAAGCAGTCGCCCTGGCTTGTGATTGCAGCACTTCATCAATAATTTGTTGCAAGCGGGCGCTGCCCAAATTATTGGCAAAGTAAGCGTCGGTCTGATAATCGCGTATACACGCTTTTCGTTCCTGCC
>JAJRYT010000144.1 GCA_024275635.1 Chloroflexota bacterium
CATGTCACTCTTTTTATGCGATGTTCAAATATTCGTACTCGAGTAAAGTTGCATTGACTAAAATCAGATTCTCACTCTGGTTACAAAATTATCTGGAAATATTTCTGATTTCGAATTTTGTACAAAGTCGAGCTTAGTAGTCACCATATTTTTAATGTTCGTGGAAAGCTTGATTTTCCTGTTTTATTGGCCGGTGGTACCGGTTACGAAGCGGTTGTAATCTGAAGATTAAGGCTGAACAAAATGTGAAAAGGGCAACTGCGCCCAAAATAGACGCTAATCGGCCCCATGCTTCGCCGGTCAACTGCCTCATCTGGATTAAATTATAGGCTGTCTGCAGCCACTCCAATCCGCCGACCACCAGACCAATCTGGAGTAGGCGAACAGCCCAGGGGCGGCGTATAAACAGCAAAAAAGGAGCGGCCAGGATAGCCAGGACAAGCGCCATTTGCCCATCGCGCAGGAAATGGGCGGCTAATAATAATGCACTCAGGAATACGGGTAATAAGCGGATAAAATTCATGATATGCGAACCCCCAGGTATGTTTTTTTACTTTTCATAAGTGTCTCTTTGCGGCGGTCATTAAAATACCGGGTTTGGGGCGCAGTGTGACCAGGGCATGTTCTTCAATGGGCTGGTTGAGGATGAGGCACAGGCGGAATCGCTGCAGGGTCATTGGTAAAACGATCATGCTCTCCATCAGGGCAAACTGGTCGCCGATGCATTTGCGCGTGCCGCCGCCAAAGGGAATGTAGGCGAAGTGGCGCCGATTGGCTTCTTGTTCCGGCGTGAAGCGTTCCGGGTCGAATTGTTCCGGGTTGGGCCAGAAGGCGGGGTGGCGGTGTAGGGTGTAGGGGCTGAGGGCAACGATGGAACGGGCGGGAATGTGGTAGCCGCCGATGATGTCGGCTTCCAGGGCGCGGCGGCTGATTGACCAGGCGGACGGATAGAGGCGCATGGATTCTTTGATGACTTTGTTGGTGTAGATCAAGTTAGGGAAGTCGGCGAGGGTAGGGAAACGGCCGTTTAACACCCTTGCTAATTCTGCTTCTACTTGTTCAACGACGGCGGGGTGTTGGCCCAATAAATACCACATCCAACTGAGCGTATTGGCTGTCGTTTCATGCCCGGCAATGAGCAGTGACATCACTTCATCACGGATTTGCCGATCACGCATCCTTTCCCCGGTCTCTTCGTAGCGAGCCTGGAGGAGCATGTCTAATAAATCATGACGGCCGTTTCCCGGTTCCTGCCGCCGTTGATCAATAATGCTAAACACAACCTCATCTAAATATTTGAGAGTTTCTTGAAATTTACGCCGCCTGGGTTTGGCAATTTCGATGAGGGTGTTGACGGCTTCGCCAATGGCCGTTGCCTGTTGGTTGATGTTGTAACCAAAGAGGGCGCGGGTGACAATGTCCAGGGTTAACCGCATCATTTCGTTGGCAATGTCGAATGGTTCAGCCTGGGCTGCGTACCGCTCTATTTGGACCAGCATCTGGCTGGCGGCATCGCACATGAGGTTGGCAAAGTTAGCCAGATTATGCCGATGAAAGGCGGGCTGAATCAGGCGGCGTTGTTTACGCCACAGCGGATTTTCACTGGTCAAAAGCCCTTGTCCGGTCACGGATTCCAGCATGTATTTGTTGAGGTAGGTGTCTTTGTTGTAGTTACGGCCGTTACTCACCAACACATGTTTCGCAAAATCGGGATGATTGACTAAAAAAGCGGGTTCGGGCGCGGCCCGATACTGGACAACATCGCCATAGTCGCGGGTAAGTTGTAAGAAGAAACGGTGAGGGGCGCGAACCAGTTCGCGGGCGCTGCCGGTGAAAGTGGGGGCTTTACGTGGAATGGGAATACCCTCATTTGTTGATTGCGATAATGAATTCAATCTTTAATCCTTAATCATTCTATACCAATCGAGAACATGCTTTCCAGATCATGTTGTGAAAAAACGCGGAAGGCGATTAGCGTCTCTGAATCGGTAATGCCGGTAATGGGCAGCATCTTGCCTGTGACCAATTCAGCCAGCATATCATTATCCGGCACACGAAGAACGGCCACTAAATCGTAACGGCCGCCCACCGAATATACTTCGGAAACACCGTTCAATTCCGACAGTTGTGTACCCACTTCGTTGACCTTGCCTCTTTCCGTTTTCAATAAAACTAATGCCGAGACCATTATTGGCCCTCCTTTCGGGAATGATACGATTTAAGTATTATTGTCCCTGCGAAAAACGGTTCTGGCAACCTGGATAAAAATGGACTGTGACGCAAGCGTCATATTTTGCCATATTTTGCGCTGGGCCTATAAATAATTTACCAGCCGTAGAAACAATTTGAAGACCCATTTCATAATTCTGAGTTGACCGTTCCCCAACCCTGCTTTATAATTTTCGCCAACCCCATGCGGTCGGGACAAGTAAAAATTAGCTTTAACTTTCCCGTGTAATTAGTAAGTTGATTATCAAAATGTTTGCCTGCCTCAAATGGATAAGATGAACCGGCTTGCCTGGGTGCAGGAGAGGTGCCGCATTGACTGAAGCCAATTCGGAGCCTCCTGACCCATATTCGCAAACGACTCGTAAGAAAAATTCCCTATTCACGTTTTGCAATAGTCTGTTTTTGGAACCTGCCTTTATAGGCAGGCGTTTTTGCTTAGTAATATGTCTTCAATTATTGTGATGTTTGCATCAGTTGCCTTGATGATTTTTGTGAATGCTTTATATGTAGCCGCAGAGTTTGCGACTGTTTCATCTCGTCGTACCCGTATCAGCCAATTGGCCGGACACGGGAATCGGATGGCGCAATTATTGCTGCCCATCATGGAAAATAGCAAGGCGCTGGATAATTATGTGGCCGCCTGTCAGGTAGGTATTACGGTTTCGTCGCTGGTCGTTGGCGCATATGGTCAGAATGTGATTGCGCTGCGTTTGGCCGAGCCGCTTACCCGCCTGATGGCTTGGTTAAGCCCATTTTTAGCGAATTGGGGGATTGGGGTCACTGATGCGGCAGCGACAACGGCCGTTTCCGCTGCCGCAGCTGAATCCATTGCCGCCGTCATCGTTCTCATCATGATCACGATTGTGCAAGTGATTATGGGCGAATTGTTCCCCAAATCGGTGGCTATTCAGTTCCCGGAACGGGTGGCTTTGGCTGTGGTCGTCCCGATGAAATGGTCGTTGGTATTGTTACGGCCGTTAATCGCCCTCTTCAACGGCAGCGGCAACCTTCTTTTACGATTGATTGGACGGCCAGCCTCCGATAAACATGGACACGCCCGTTCCCCCCAGGAAATCGAGATGCTCGTCACCGAAAGCCATGAGAGCGGCCTGTTAGACGATCGCGAACGACAAATGCTGCGTAATGCCTTCCGCCTGCGCGACCTGACAGCCCGGCAAGTGATGATTCATCGCACGCGCCTCACGGCCGCTTCACAAGACAGCAGCATTCAGGCAATCATGGACAAAGCCATCGCTGCCGGATATTCCCGCATTCCCATTTATCAGAACTCAATAGACGACATCATCGGGTTTGTCCATGTCAAAGATTTATTTCGGCTCTATGTGCAAGAGCGGGACGATCTGGCATCCATCATACGCGAAGTTGTTTACGTGCCCGAAATGCTTCCAGTCGCCGACGTGTGGGAAAAATTAAGCGCCAGTCGTAAATACCTGACCATCGTCTTCGATGAATATGGCGGCACGGCCGGTCTCATCACCTTTGAAGACCTTATCGAAGAGATATTTGGCGAACTGCAAGATGAATTCGATGATGAAATGGCCTTAATTGCCCGTGACAAGCAGGGACGTATTTATTTACGGGGCGATTTGCTGGTTGCCGATGTCAATGAATACCTTGATCTGGATCTGCCCGACGAAACGGCCGATACCCTTAGCGGCCTTATTTTCAATGAAATCGGCCGTCCGCCCGAAAACGGTGAAGAAGTTGTCATTGGCAACATCATCATCCGGGTGGAATCAATGGCCGACCTGGGCGTTTCCGAAGTATCACTTCAACTATCGCCCTCCGAAGATGCGCTTACATTCAGCGAGTGGGAGGTTGCCGACCATGAGTAAACTACTCCTACTCAGTCTCGCAGTTCCTGGAGCCAGCTTCCTTGTATTACTTTCGGCGGCAGCGCCCCAATCCCTGCCGGGGATAGCGACCTTACTCATTCCGACTATCGTCATCATCTTATTGGTTGCTCTAAACAGCTTCTTCGTTGCCGCCGAATTCGCCATTATCGGCGTGCGAGCTACGCAGATGGAGCAACTGGCTGATGAAGGGAACGGCACAGCCCGCAGCGTGCTGGGTGTACTCGACTCACGGGGCCGGCAAGATCAGTACATTGCCACAGCCCAATTAGGCATTACCATCGCCTCCCTCGGCCTGGCGATGTATGGCGAACCAGCAATCAGCCATTTTATTGAGCCTTATTTAGAAAGAATCATAAATGGCGAACCAAGCGAAGCGCTAGTCACCTCTCTAGGGTATGTGATTGCTTTGAGTTTCCTCACTTATCTGCATGTAGTCGTTGGTGAAATGGTTCCAAAATCAATGGCCCTGGACGATGCGGCCAAGATGGCGCTGCGACTGGCCCGGCCTATGCAATTTGCCCAGGCTATCCTGGTCTGGCCGGTTCGTATTTTGAATGGCATTGGGCGTATACTGCTGCGATTATTTAAAATCCCGGCGGCAGAAGGCCACGCCCTTGTCCTCTCTTCCGAAGAACTCGAACTGATTGTGACTGAAAGCGTTGAAGACGGGCTGCTGAAAGAAGGGGAAGAGGAGATGATTCGCAACATCTTCGACTTTAGCGATCGGGTTGTGGGCCAGGTGATGACGCCACGCACTCGCGTGCAGGCCATTCCTTACGACCTGCCCCATGACGATTTGTTGAAGCTGGTTACAGAAAGCCGCCACAGCCGTTTTCCTGTTTTTAAGGATGATCTGGATCATATCGAAGGCATTTTGCATTTGAAGGATTTGGTGCGCCAAACTATTAAAGGTCAGAGCAGCTTTGATTTGCGCTTGATTTTGCGGATGGCCCCTTCAGTGCCTGAAAATTATCCGGTGGCGAAGTTGTTAGCGGTGTTCAAACAGCAGCGTTTGCATATGGCCGTTGTGTTGGATGAATTTGGCGGGATGGCCGGCGTGGTGACGTTGGAAGACCTAGTCGAAGAGGTTGTAGGAGAAGTGCGCGATGAGTTTGACCTGGAAAAGGAGCCGTTTGTAGAAATCTCGCCGGGCGTGATTGAAGTGGCTGGCAATTATCTGGTGGATGATCTGGTTGAGGATGTTGACCTGGGTAACCTGAAGGCGCTGCCGGATGTGGAAACGGTGGGGGGGCTGATTGTGACCTGGTTGGGACGGCCGCCTGTCAAAGGAGACAAGTTAGTTCACCAGGATATGGTTCATTTTGAAGTGCTGGATGTGGAAAGGCGGGCGGTTGTGCGGGCCAGGATTGAGTTTCCGGTCCATGATGGGAATAGTGGAGGAGCGACGGCCGTTCCACCCCAAAAGCACGATAATTAGGATCGAGGATTAAATAACTGGACTCTGGCGTTTTTTGAAATTCTCTCTGGTAGGGGTGGTTCGCGAATCGCCCCTACGTCTCGACTTAAAATCAATTTTCGCCAGACTCCAGTAAATAACTTACGCAAGACTGGAGACTAGAGATTAGTCCAGTCTCAGTTCACAATTCATAAATGTCACTAAATTTAGCCTTCGTGTAGCGAATAAACGCCGCATGACTCAGTGGCTGGCCAGTGGCGCGTTGGATCAGTTCGCGGGGGGTGAATTTACGGCCGTGTTGGTGTACATGTTCCCGCATCCAGGACGCCAGGGCGGTTGTTTGGCCCTGGGCCAGTTCGTCGGCGATGGCCGGGTTTTGGGAAACGGCCGTTTCAAATAGCTGTGCCGCGTACAAATTACCCAGCGCATACGTGGGGAAATAGCCAAAATAAATCTTCGACCAATGCACGTCCTGCAAACAGCCCTCACTGTCCGTCGGCGGCGTGATACCCAACAGCGCTAGCATCTTGTCATTCCAGGCTGTTGGCAAATCCTTTGGCGCCAGGTCGCCGTTTAGCATCGCCTGTTCCAGTTCAAAGCGCAAAATGATATGGAAATTGTAAGTCAGCTCATCCGCTTCCACACGAATCAACGAGGGCTTGGTCTTGTTGATGGCCCGATAAAAATCTTCGGCTGTGCGCTGGCCAAGCTGTTCCGGGAAAAACGCTTGCAGGACGGGGAAATGGGTTTGCCAGAAGCCTCGGCTGCGCCCGACCATATTCTCCATCATCCGTGATTGGGATTCGTGAATACCCAGCGATGTGCCTCTGGCCAACGGAGTGCGGGCCAGGTCGGGGTGCGTGCCTTGTTCATACATGGCATGGCCCGATTCGTGCAGAGCGCCGAAGAGGGCGGGGTTGAGAAAATCAGGGTTCCAACGGGTGGTGATGCGGGCGTCGTCCCGGCTGAAGCTGGTGGCGAAGGGATGGACAACAGTTCCCAGGTGGCCCCGGTTAAAATCATAGCCGATGGCAGCGGCAGCATAACGGGCGAACTGTTTCTGTTTATCAATGTCGAAATGCTGGTGGACGAGGGAGTCGTCAACGGCCGTTCCCTGTTCCTCAATTGCCTCGCGCAGCGGAACCAGTTCGGCCTTCACCGCATCGAAAATCGCCCGCACTTCGGCCGTCTTCATATCTCGCTCATACTTGTCCAGCAAAGCGTCATACTTCTCGTCTTCGTAGCCATAATATTCAGCCTGTTCCTGGCTTAACTCGACAATTTGCGCCAACCAGGGTTCGTAACTGGCAAAATCATTTTCGGCACGCGCTTTGACCCAATGGCCATGCGCCTTGCCGGTCACTTCACTGGCCCGTACCACAAATTCTGAGGGTAGTTTGCGTGCATCTTCGTAGCTGCGACGCAGATGGCGAATGAGGCTGGATTCGTTGCTGTCGTAATCAGCGCCATCCAGCTCGGCGGCCGCATTTTCAATCATTTCGCCAAATTCATCGGATGTAGATAGTTCGTGGATGAGGCGGCTGAGGGTGGTCATTTGCTGGATGCGGGCGGCGGCTCCGGCGGCGGGCATGTCGACTTCTCTGTCCCAGCTCAAAATGGCCTGGGCTTTGCCCAAATCGTTGATTTCGTAAACTTTTTCAAGCAGGGTTTCGTATTTTGTGGGCATGATTTCTCCATAAAATTTTTACTGGTCGAGAAGTTTACAGCAAAAACGGCCGTTTTCAAACTTGAAGACGGCCGTTATAGCGAACGATTTGCCCAACCGTTTTACTGAGTCAACCCAATTTTAATCTGATCCAACAGCCATTGGAACAACCGGCGCAGCAAACTGGGGCGGCGTAATTGCTCTACTTGGCGGCGCTGCTCTTCCTTCAACCGCTTGGTGCGGCGGCCGGGGCCGCGTCCATTCAGCGATGGTTTCAGGTCGGTGTATTTGATGGTTAACACTGGTGTTAGTTCTTCGCCATAATGGTGATATTTTTCATGGCCGCAGCCCAGAACGGCGCACTTGCCACCGCCTTGCTCCCAGCAGGTTTGATGGTACAGCGTGTCACATCCTGCACAAACAACTGGCGTCAATTCCGGTTCGTTTACATACTTTTCCACCGGATTGGCGCAGATCGGACAATGCAGACTAAGGCGGTTAGCATTGTCTATATCGCTGTTTGTGATTTGGATGGAAGGTAGTTCCTGTTCGTCCATGATAAGTAAATCGTAAAACGTAAAGCGTATTTCGTCAATCGTAATCCGTGAACCGTAATCCGTGAACCGTAATCCGTGAACCGTAATCCGTGAACCGTAATCCGTGAACCGTAATCCGTGAACCGTAATCCGTGAACCGTAATCCGTGAACCGCAATCCGTGAACCGTAATCCGTGAACCGTAATCCGTGAACCGTAATCCGTGAACCGCAATCCGTGAACCGTAATCCGTGAACCGTAATCCGTGAACCGCAATCCGTGAACTGATTACCGAATACGGAATACGGGTTACGGAATACGGAATACGGTTTACCAGGATCGCGCCGCCCATTCCGGCCATGAAAAACCCACCGGACTGACGCGGGATTTGTGACGATCCCAACAGAAGAAGCCGCTCCGCTTGGCGATGGGATCGAGAACCAGGGCGGTATGCCAGATTTGGGTGAAGAAGTTTTGGTGGATGAACTGATCCATTCCCGATAAAAAGATACCGAAGCCGGGATGGGTGTGATACCAGCCGACGATAACGGCCGTTTCATCAGGATATCGTTCTCTTAATTTATCATTGACATAACGCCAGCTTTCCGGCGTGTAAGTTACGCTGGCTCCGTGCATGACCGTGTGTTTGGCGATGATACTGTCAATGATGTGGACGACATAACGGCCGTCCGGCTGCTTTTCCGGCGGCGGGCCGACTAACACCCCGGCCACTTCATGATTCAGGCTGCCTAGCGCGTGGGCCTGGGCGGAGCGAAAAGCGGGTTCGTCAATCAAAATATCAACGGCCGTCCAGGTAAGGTCGCCAATGGGCCGCCGTTGGCCGGCAATGCGCACGCGCGCTTCGCTGGGGGCGATGCCAGGGGTGGGGTAGGCACGGGGTTCGGCCGTCTGCGCCGCCACATCCTCGGCGCTGACTTCTAGTTCCGGAAACACCGGTTCTGGCTCGGAGACGGTAACCACCGGTTCAGGTTCTGATTCTGGCGGCTCTTCTAGTTCGGGTTCGGTTTCTGCAGCGACCGCTTCCTCAGCGGTAGATTCTTCTGGTTGTGATTCATCAAAATCGGCCGTTTCCGTAACAACCGTTCCCGCGTCTCCTTCTGTCTCCGTCTCTGTCTCTGTCTTGGGCAAGATAACTTTCTGCCTGGGCCAGTTTTGCAGCGGCAGCATCGGTTGGCCGTCATCGTTCAGCACGGTCACATCCACCTGGGTTTGTTCGGCCAGTTCGACCAATTTAATGTCCTGATACGTTTCCAGCGCATCGGCTTCCAGTTGGTCGGCAAAAGCTTGCAAATCGGCCAGTGTGCAGTCGCGCAGGCGGCGGATACGGCCGTCTACTTCAACTGTATCCGGCGGCGTCAAGGTGATGTTGGCTGCGGCTGTGCCCTGATTATTCGGCAGTGTTAGGGTGATAACGGCCGTGTAAGTAGTCAATTCGTCTTTTGTCATTATGTTTTACGGTGCAAGTTCCAAAGCGACTAAACAAAGCTGAGTATTTACCAGTCTCACGTTGTTGCGGTCAACGGCCGTTAACCGCATCTCATACATCCCTGGCCGGTGTGAACTCGTATCCCACTTTGCCAATAAGCCCAATGTTGCGTCACGCCTCTGATCATCTACCAGCATCCATAAATCCGCGCCCATGGGCCGGACTTCAACACGGTAACGGAAAGCATCGGGATGATCGGCCGTGCCGATGATTTCCAGTTCTGTGCCCGCTGGAACCATGCCGCCCGCCAACGGGATCAAAATGCGTAGATGTGGATCGGGGCAGGCGGCAGTATTGGCCGGCAGCGTTTCATTCGCCAGTGTCAAGACCACGTTTTCTAGCCGGTTGACCTGATTTGTGAGGGGAACGACCCAGCCAACGAGCAAAAAAAAGCCCAGGAGCAGGCCCAAAGTCCCTACGATGAGACCCCAACGGCTGGAATCTTGCTGCCAAACGGCCGTTTTCCACGCATTGGCGTGGGCTGGCGCAGTTTCCTGATCCATTGTCAGGCGTTCTTCGTCACTTTCCTGCCAGACAGAAGTGCGAACCATTTGCCAATCTACCACCGGCCCCGTTGGCGGTTCAACCAATTCATAGAACCCGGCCAACGGCGCTAAAACGCTTTTACTCCAGCCAAAGAAAGCGGCCTCATCGCGCACCGGGTCAATGACCAACCCCACATGCCAGGGCAGCGTAAACGCCGCCGAATGAACGACGACGTCATCGCCAGAGTAAAAAACGCCCAACCCCGGATGGGTATGGAACCAGCCGACAATTTCCAGATAGGGAAACTGTTCAGCGTGGTCGCGCTGCAACTGCGTCCAGGAATCGGCGGTGAAGGTGAAGTGGATGGGGCCGTGATCGCCGGCGACGGCGGGCAGCGCCGCCTGTATTTCCACATAAACCTGACCGGCGTGCCGGTAAACGCGGCCCAACAGCGCACCGCCCAATTCCACCCCCAGATCGCTTTGGCTGTGGGTTGTGATTTGCCCCAGCGCCTTCGGGTGGGCGATGATGATGACGGGATCAGTGCGAGGGGAACGGCCGTGCAGCCAACCCTTTTTAGCCAGCGGCGGCGGTTGATGTTCTGGCAAGCTGTTTAATTCATGCTGCTGTGACTCAACGTGAGCAACGGCTGGTCCGGGGCCGGTATCAGAGGATGTTGATACTGAGGTCATCCGGTTCTTCCTCGCCCAGCACGATTAAATCTTCCAGGGAGCGGCCTTTGAGGGGACGGCCGTCAATTGGAAAGATGCTCTTATGCCGTAAAGCCCAGGCCGCCGCCTTCGAGTTCATCGGATCGCGGGGATCGTAATTTTTGTACTGCACCATCTCCGCCATCGTGAGCAGCAGTTCATCCAGCGTTTTAGCCGGCCACCAGGCGCCAATACAAACGGCCCCGGTCACATGAATGTTGGGGTGAAAGATGGGCGTTTGCCATTTCAACTGCGGTTGTTTTAGCGGATACTCAGCGTGCAGGTAAATGCTTACATCATGCACCTCGCGGTATTTGGGTTTGCCGGAAGTGGTGATGCTTTCCACGCCTTTGCAAGTAAAGCGAATCCAATACTTTTCTGGCGGATCGCCCTCCGCCAGCATGAGGTGGATAAATTCACTGCGATTAACTAAATCACGGATACACCGATGATCATTGCGTAACCGTGTTTCACGAATATCGAAAGACATAGTTTAAGAAGGGATGAGGACTGAGGGACTCTACTCATCCCTCAGTCCTCGTTACTCAGTCCTGCTATCCGGCCGTAACTTCGGGGAATAGGCTCAAAATATCATCTTCTACAACCCCGGCATCGGCCAGCGAATCTGTGTTGGACAATCGCTTGCCGGATGAGCGGTGATCGAGCCGATAGGTAATGGGGTTCGCGCCCTGGCTGGTGGGCAGACCCATTTTGCTGACCAGGGCCGGGATCAACCGGCGCATGGGCACGTCATTGGGAAGTTCAACCGGGGTCTTTTTTGAGCCGGTGGGATCGTAAATAATTACTTTGATGCTTGCCATTTTAATTTAAGCCTCCATTTGCTTACATGTTACTGACGACAGTACGTGATTATTTTAATGAAGTTGCAGAGGAATGAGGGATGAGGAATGAGCAGTAATTCCCGCAGTCAAAATCTGGTATAACAATAGCCTCATTTTCGTAAAGATTCAAGGAGAAAAGAGGCGACATAATGAAGATAAGAAAGCATTTATCAGCAGATGGCTTATTTAAGATGGTAAGAAAGGGATTCA
>JAJRYT010000145.1 GCA_024275635.1 Chloroflexota bacterium
CCCGGCAATCGCTGCAAGTTTACGAACAGCGCTGCCATGACGCGATGTGGAGCAGTATGACACGCTCTTATCGGTTCCAGCAATGGCTAATGCGGCTCCCGTTCCTGATTGATTTGTTAGTAAAGCGGTTGAAGGAAAACAACAAGTTGGCCAAGACATTCTTGACGAAGTTGTAGATACACGGCCGTTCCCCGTAAAAAAACCCGCTTCGAGCGGGTTTTTATATTATACTTATGTAAATAGACGAAATCATATGGGACCAAAACTGCGTCGTGGGTTAACGTTTTGGGCTTGAGGCCCTTTGCCTGCATCAACCAGATCGAATTCCACTTTATCCCCCTCGAAAAGGTTGCGGTAGCCTTCTCCATCTATCGCCGAATAGTGAACAAAAACTTCCTGGCCGCCCCCGTCGGGGTTGATAAATCCATATCCTTTTAGCCGACTAAACCATTTTACAATACCTGTCTGCTTGCCCATAATCATGTAATACCTCCACATCTTTGATTCACAGGTTTGGCTTCGACGATAGCAGATGCAAAGCGCCACCTTTACCGAAGTTAAATGGCGCTTCATCTGCTATAACTACCAATACATCAAAATCACATACCTATACATCGCTTGAGTTAGGTAAAAATTAACATTTTTAGGGAGATATTTCCATTAACGAAGCGTGAAAGCAATCGCAAAACAGGAAGGTTTTCCCGATTTTCTCAGGAATACAATCCTGATTTTGTTGTAGAACTACAACAATAAAAAGATCAGGGGCGTGGTTTGAGGGCGGCCTGAAGCATCACCAATTGGCGGCCGCTATCTTTGAAGCCGACGCTCTGGGCCAGTTGGATTGAGGGGATGTTATTTTCGGAGACAATGTAGAGAGGAGTACGGCCGTTTTTCAATAAATATTGCGCCATCGCCGCCACAACGCTGCGCCCCCACCCTTGCCGTTGATGGAAGCGGCTGGTATTCACAAAAATCTCAGCAAAAGTGGGCGATTGCCAGTTAAGACTGGCTGAGGCGACAATTTCCTGCTCCGGGACGGCCGCACGCCGGATGATGAAGCGGGGCAGGTTGTTAGGGCCTGTTGTTTGGGCTACTAACACGTTGATGATCGGTTCAAAACGCGAGCGCTCCAACATAAAAATGCGTAAATGTTCTTCGGCCTGGATATCAAACACGGCCTGGAGCAGCGGTAGGTAAGCCAGCGGTGTGATGAGAATGACGGCCGTTCCTGGCAACAGGGCCTGATAAATCAGCTCGACACTGGCGGCCATATCCGCGTCCGGCAGTCGCAGTGTCACCAACGGCCGGAACAAATCCATGCCTGTGCGCGATAAGGCGATGTAGCCAGCCGCCCTATTCGCGTTTGCCGGGTAAGTAAGCAGCTGCGTCTTATGGTCTGGATGATGAAACGCATAGTAGCTGGCAACGGCATCGGCTGGCTGCCGTTCATCCAGCAAAAGGCGGATGGCCCGCCGACTATTTGTCAGATTATCCATCATTCTCCGCCAGGCGCTGTAAAGCGTGCAGTGCGATGATCGCCGCCGTGTCAACGGCCATTTTTACACTGGAATCATCCGGATTAAACGATTCCATATCTTCGCCGCTTTGTAAAACATTGCCATCAACAGCCAGAATCGCGGCCGTTTGTACGCTGCGTAATGAGCCAATAATGAATAAAGCGGCGCACTCCATCTCCACAGCCAACACATTGGCAGTGGAAAGCGTTTTGTAGTTAGGCGTGAATAGCGTAGGCACACCGGGGTAGAAATTATCGCTGGTGAGAACAATGCCAGTGGGGCAGGAACGGCCGTTTTCCGCCGCCGCCATTCGTAAAGCCCATGTCAAATCCAGGTCAGCCACGGCCGGATACCCTTCCGGCACAGCAGTACGGCCGTAGCCTATGTTCTGCACGGCAGCGGCAGCGACAATGAGATCGCCAGCATGGCTTTCCGGCTGTAACCCACCGCATGTTCCCACCCGAATTATCCGGCGCGCGCCGGCAGCGATCAGCTCTTCAAAGGCGATAGCGGCCCCTGGCGCGCCGATACCGTGTGAACAAACCGTCACCGGCCAGCCGCTAAACCGGCCCTGGTAGGAGCGATATTCTCGCTTTTCGCCCAGCAGGGATGCCTCCGCGAGATGCTGGGCAATGCGTGCGGCCCGTCCCGGATCGCCGCATACAAGCACATTCGGGCTAACGCTGCCGGTGGGGACGCCAATGTGGGGTAATTTTTTCTTTGTCATTGTGTTCTCTGGAAAAAATGGGGTTGGGTAATGGTAATATGGTATCTTCTCAAAATTTCGGGGCAAAGATTACAAAAGTTTCAAAACGGGCACTATGCAGACAATATGTTGTTAAAACTTTTGTAATCTCCCCAGTTTATTGAGAAGATACGTAATATAGGTAATTGGGTAATTGGGTAATTGAGTAATTACCCAATTACCTAATTACCCAATTACTCAATTACTCAATTACTCAATCACGAGTTATTTCTAAACAGCTTTGAATGCTGGCTTAATTTATTTAGAAACGGCCGTTTCCTCTTCCGGTTCAGTCAATTGGGCCGGTTCATGTTCAATCGAGCCGACGCCCAACGGCTGCCATTTCTTCTTTAACTCGCCACTGCGCAGCCGGTGTTCTGATCCGCCTCGCGCATGAACGTCAGAAAAACCCTTTGGCTCAATGGACATCTTCTGCCCATCCAACAGCGCCATAATCCCCTCTTGCCCCGGCTCCGGACGCGGCGCGATCAATGCTTCCTGCGCTTTAATCGCCCGGGGATCATAATCCTCCGGCTCTGTGTAAGTGGTGATGAATCCCTCAAAATTACGCAAAACAACCTTTTCCGGGCTTTGCGAAAGGATATAGTTAGGCGCAACCGGAATCTTGCCGCCGCCGCCAGGGGCGTCAATGACATACGTAGGCACAGCGTAACCGGAGGTATGGCCGCGCAGTCCTTCCATGATTTCAATTCCCTTGCTGACCGAAGTCCGCAAATGCCCGGCCCCTTCGACGAGATCGCATTGGTAAAGATAATACGGCCGTACCCGAATCTTCACCAACTCATGCACCAATTTACGTTGAATCGTCACCGAATCATTCACCCCCGCCAGCAACACACTCTGGTTACCCAATGGCACGCCTGCCCGCGTCAGCCGATCCGTCGCCGCTGCCAGTTCCGGCGTAATTTATTTCGGATGATTCACATGAATATTCAGCCACAACGGATGATATTTGCTCAACATATCGGCAAATTCCTGCGTCACCCGCATTGGCAAAAAGACCGGCACACGCGCCCCAATACGAATAATCTCCACATGTGGAATGTCCCGCAAACGCGCCAAAATCATATCCAACAACTTGGGGGCCAGCACCATCGGGTCGCCGCCAGACAGCAGCACATCCCGTACTTGCGGCGTGTTTTCAATATACTCGATTTGAGCGTCAAACTCACTGCGGCTGAACGTCTGCGTCGGGTCGCCGACAATGCGGCTGCGTGTGCAGTAGCGGCAGTAAGTGGCACACTGCGTCGTCACCAGCATCAGCACCCGATCCGGGTAGCGGTGAACCAGCCCCGGAACCGGCGAATGTTTGTCCTCGGCCAGCGAATCTTCCATCATCGATTCAAAAGGAACCATTTCCTTGTCGGTGGGGAGGATTTGCTTACGAACTGGGCAGTTAGGGTCATCCGGGTCTATCAGACTGGCAAAATAGGGGGTGATGTCTACGCGGAATAAGCCTTTGGCGCTCAGCGCTTTCCGTTCTGATTCGGTCAAATTGATTACTTTTTCCAGTTCAGCTACCGAATTAAGCCGGTGGCTCATTTGCCAGCGCCAATCCATCCATTTTTCATCGGGTACATCTTGCCAATATCGGGCGCGGGTGTAAACGGTCTCGGTAATTGGTGTTGCAGTTCGTGGTTTTGCCATGAGTACAATCTCCTATAAAAAAAACGCGTCGTGAATGACGTAACACGTGTAATGGTTTCGGGTTAGGAGATTGTACGTAGATTCAGAGTATTCGACAATCTGAGCTTATGAGGTTGTTTCAAGAAGTTCCCCGGAAACTGTTGAGTTTCCGGGGAACTCGCGTCATGATGCTAATATTCAATAAACAAGCCATCAATTCGATCGCCACCGAATCCGGCTGCAGAACCGTCAAAAATCATCTCGAAGGTGCAGGTGGTGGTGTCGCCCAGCGATCCTAATCGGCACACGATTACATCCAGCGCATCACTGATGATGCTGCCGGTTGAAAA
The DNA here is from genome assembly GCA_024275635.1 of Chloroflexota bacterium. Lineage (GTDB taxonomy): Bacteria > Chloroflexota > Anaerolineae > Promineifilales > Promineifilaceae > JACKCC01. Next base: position 4,260 of record JAJRYT010000145.1, read on the forward strand.
CTCGTTTTGCAAGGCGATGTAAACATCGCCTGTCGCTGCGTCCAGCCATGTACCCCAAATGTCTTCTGGCGTCAAGCCAACGTCTGATCCGTCAAAGTACATTTCCCACCGGCCAGTCGTGGCGTGGCCGAGCGTGCCATTCAGCACGATCAGGTCGTCGTCTGCGCCCAACATCTTGCCGCCGCCGGTCTTGGGTACTTTGAAGGAGGCGTTGGTGCTGACAACGAGACGGCCGTCATCCGTAAAACCAATCGCATCCACATCTTCGCCGCCCTTCTTCAGCCCCACATCCGAGCCGTCGAAGAACCATTCCCAGGTTCCGGCCGTATTTTCACCCAGCGAGGTGGGGATGAACCTGACGATATCCGAATCATCCACCTTGCCGAAGCCGGGCACCTTGAAGCGCGTATTGAAGCTCATCAAGATACTGCCATCGTCCATGAGATGGATGGCGTCCAGGTCGGTGCGCTTCAAGCCCACATCCGAGCCATCGAAAAGCAATGACCAGTCGCCAGTGGCCATATCATAAGTGACAATATCTTCATCAGCGTAATCAACACTGCCAGCGATACCCGTCGAATTAGAACTAAGCGTGATGGTTGCTGGTTCACAGGTGGATTTACTGATCCCCCACAGCGCTTCGCCGGTGACTTCATTATTCTCGCCGGAAGCTGCATAATCTTCCCAACCGCCGGTCGCCAATTGCACGCTGATCATGTAATCAATCGCGCCCTGGATTTCATCTCCGTATACATTGCAGGCTAATTGTTGCAGAGCCAAGACGGCATAGGCCGTTTCCTGGATTGTTTCATTGTCTTCGCCGGGATTAAGATAACCGGAATTCCAGGTAAAGCCGCCGCCGTCAATTTGGTAACCGACTAGGATTGCGCCCAAGTCATCTAAATTAGAAGCGGCTGCGTGTTCACCAGCTACCGGGTCGTAATCTTCATCTACTAAAGCCAGCCCATAAACAGCGCCGGCCAACCCGATCACATCGTAGTAAGCAGAACCATCAAGCTCATCAATCTCGGCTTTAACGCCGGCAACCCAGGCAGTGGTATCGGCTCCAGCCGAAGCCGCGCCGACTAATCCCATCCCAATATCCCAGGCGGCTAAATTGGGAATACCTTGTGAAGCGCGCGCGGTACGAATCAAATTTACATAGCCGGCGGTATCATAGAGCGTACCAGCGCCGTTCCGGTCGTAAGTCCCGGAGGCCAGCGGCCCATAGAAATTGGCTACGACATGATCTGTGTAGGCGGTCCCGCCAAAAACACTGTCCAATTCGGCCGCCAAATACCCATCAGACGGCGAAAAGTTGTTGGTTTTAGTCAACAGGAGCACGCCAGCGTTAGCGAGGGCAGTCATATGGTTGGCGTCCCCAGTCATCCAGTAGGCTTGTGCCAATCCTTTGGCAATGGGGCCTATGGTGTTGAGGGGGCTGGCATTGTTGGGATTGCCATCATCAAGCGGCCAATCCCAACCGCCATCATTGTTTTGCAGGGCCGTAAGCCGATCCCCGCCGTCCTGAAAGACGTCGCTTAAACTGCTCACAGATGTTACAGTCTGGGCTGTTTCCGGGACGGTTTGCTTAACTTGATTGGGAACAGACACGATTTCAGTTTCCCCAAAAGCTGGAATGGCTGGTGCGGGGCGAGCGTTCGAACTCCCCCAAACTAACCCGACGGGCATCAACACTAACGATACAAATACAACCAATAATAATTGTGCTTTACTTTTTGGTAACATTTTAATCCTCCCTACTTGTTTTCAGCGCAGTCTGGCCATTCAATTCTAGAAATATACTTAGCTAGAATTGGTTCATATGGTAAGCAAAGCGCCGCTAAACGGATTTAACAATAAGTGGTTAAGCTCCCTTCATATTTTTATTTCCTCCCGGCAAACTGGACGCAGGCCAATATCTGATTGCACAGAATACCACACCGGGTCTCATCCTGGTGGGATTGTGTGGCTACGGCCGTTTACCACGACAACAATAACGGCCGTCTCATCGCTATATTAGCTTGGTTTGAATGAGATTCTTACGCACTCCTTCCCTGTTTACCCTGTCATACGGGCTACTTTGGTTGTCAACACAACCATTCCTCGCATGTTTTGTGGTAGACCATTTTACTGCCTGGCCTGATTGACACTTATGCCCTTAAACTCGTTTATCCTCAAAACGAAAGGTATAACGACTGGTAAGTTAAGTACAAGTCATTTTCTAACGTATGCAAGTATCGATTGAGGGTGTGGTTGGCACACGTTTTTGTTTTGTCTTGCATCAACGATCATCGTTGATGTGCCTGACTTACACAGGCTCCAACTCCTAGATACCTATACTAATGTGGGTTTCTTGCAAACAACCTTTCGGCACGGTTAAGAAATTCATCGGGTAATTGTAATGGGCACAGCGTGGGGGGAACCAATGAAGTTGCCGTCGTTCCCCACCAGAATCAGACGAATGACATAATCGCCAGCGGGCAGGGCGTCGGCGTGAAGCTGCTCCAGAAGGCCGTCGTTGATGGGCTGGTTGTGGGTGACGCCAAAGGTTGTCCAGTCGGTGGGGGAACGGCCGTCCCCAATCTCCAACTTGTAATACTGCACCTGGGCCGGGTCAAACTGGGCTGTGCCTATGATGGGAACCAACCCACTCACCGCCTGCCCCGGCGTGGGCGACGTGATGCGGTAGCTGCTCCCGCCAGGAGCCGAGTTGTCGGCCCCGTCGCCTTCACCGCTGCCGTCGGCTGAGGCGGCGGACGAGGCGGATGAACCGAACGGGCAGACCGTCGGCGGGGCCATCCGAAAGCCCGTACCCTGCGCCCAGAGCCGCGCCCGCACTTCGTCCGGGTAGTGGGGCGGGATGGGCAAATAGAGGCGCGCCTCAGCGTCATCCGGGCGCAGGGCGCGGTTGAGGACGCACTCCGTCGGGAGCGGCGACTCCGTGCCGTCGGTTAAGACGGGCCGGGCGATGCGTTGGGCGTCAACAGCCGCCAGCGGTTGGGTGATGAGCGTCCACGCGCCGGGATTGACGCTGACGTTGGTGTTGTAGGGAATGCGGGCGATGCCGTGCTGGGGGGCGTTGACCAAGAACAGGTCGGTGCGGATGGAGGTGCATTGCCCGCCGCCGGTTCCCTGGGGACGGCAAACCATGCGGGCCTCAATGTTGGGCGGTTGGGGGAAGTCGGTGGGGGGAAGACGGCCGTCTACCAGCAAACTGCGCTGCATCCCCTCGTCGGCATAAATCCCCTCCATCACCCGCCGCCACACGGGCGCCGCGCCGAACAAACCCGACGAATCCACCATCGGGTGGCCGTCCGAATTGCCCATCCACACGCCGACGACGACGCCCGGCGTGTAACCCATCGTCCAGTTGTCGCGGTAATCATTCGTCGTGCCCGTTTTGGCCGCCGCCGGGAAGGGCAAATTTAGCGGATTATTGACTTCCATCGCCGGAACCCGCGCCCCGTCGTCGTCCAAAATGTCGGTGATGATGTAGGCGATGCCGGGATTGAGGACGTTGGCCGGGGGGACGCGATCCTGCTGCAAATCGTACAGCACGTTGCCGCGGCTGTCGGTAATTTTGAGGATGCTGGTCAGGCGGGGGCGCTGGCCGCCGTTGGCCAACGTGGCGTAGGCGTGGGCCATCTCCAACAGGGGCACTTCGCCGCCGCCCAGGGTGAGGGCCAGGCCGTAAAAGCCGGGCGGTTCGTCCAGCGATTCGATGCCCAGTTTGCGCGCCGCAGCGATGAAGGTGGGCACGCCGATGTCGCGGATGAGCTGGATGGGGGGGATGTTGTAGCTGTTGGCGAGGGCGTCGCGGAAGAGGACGGGGCCGTGGTAACGGCCGTCATAATTCACCGGCCGCATCATCTCCCCATCGCCCAAATCCAGCACAATGGGCACGTCCCACAGCACATCGGCCGTCGTCCAGCCGCGCTCCATCGCTGCGGCGTAGGTGATGGGCTTGATGCTGCTTCCCGGCTGGCGCGGCTGCAAGGCGACGTTCACCTGGCCGTCAATCGCGTCGTCAAAATAATCGAGGCTGCCCACCATCCCCAAAATTTCGCCGGTGGAGGGCTTGAGGACAACGATGGAGGCGTTGCTGACGTTGTGCGCCGCCGCCCGCGCCGCCACCTGCTCCCGCGCCGCCTGTTCTGCCAGCTTGTGGATGTTCAAATCCAGGCTGGTCGTCACCTGCCAGCCGCCGCGCACGAGGGCGTCTGGGCCGTAACGCTGTTCCAGCTCCTGCTGGGCGTAGAGGACAAAATGGGGCGCTTCCAGCACAGTATCAACCGCCGCCGAGCCGACGCCAATCAACGGCTGGAGGGTCAGGGGCGTTCCTTTGGCAACCTCAGCGTCAACGTAGCTGGCATACCCTTCTTCGACCATCAAATCGAGGATCAATTCCTGCCGCGCTTTGGCCCCGTCGAAATTGGTATACGGGTCCCAATCGAGCGGCGATTGGGGCAGGCCGGCCAGGAAGGCAGCCTCGGCCAGGTTCAGCTCCTGCGCCGTTTTGCCGAAGTAGGTTTGGGCGGCGGCTTCGATGCCGTAGGCCAGGTTGCCGTAGTAGATTTCGTTCAGGTACATCTGAATGATCTCTTCTTTCTGGCGCTGCTGGGTCATGATGAAGGCAAGGAAGATTTCGCGGATTTTGCGCTGGTAGCTGGCGGTGACGCGCTCTTCGTAGCTGAAGGCGATGTGGCGCACAAGCTGCTGGGGGATGGTGCTGGCTCCGATGGGACGGCCGCCCTGGTTGCGGTAGTTACTGATGATGGCGGCGGCGATGGCGGAGAGATCGAAGCCGGGATTGGCCCAGAAGGTGTCGTCTTCAACGGCAACGGCCGTATCAATCGCCACCCTGGGAATTTCCGAGTAAGCCAGCCAGCGCCGCTTCTCGGTAGGATGCAGTTCAAACAGGAGCGTGCCATTGCGGTCATAAAAGCGGGGCGTGCCTCCTAACCCCGTCCCGCGGAAGGCGACGACTTCGTCAATCGCGCCGGATAGCTGGTTGCTCAAATATACATACCCGCCCAGAAAAGCAAGCAAGCCCACAATCAAGCCAATAAGCCCAAGCTGCACCAAAATCAGGAAAATACGCACGCAGCCGCCTTTGGATTTCTTTTTTTTGCCGGGTTGCTTTGTTGGGTTTGGCTGGCTCGGCCGTAAATATTTGAACTCGTAATCGCCCATGCGCTTATGTTAATCGGAATGGGCGAGTTTGCAAATGGAAAAGCCTGCGAGTTTACGAATGTGGTTCTTCTTCCAAAAGTTCGGGGGGCACTTTACTTATCGAGAAGAATCAACTCAGATGAGGTTTTTGTATGGTACGGCATAAATCAAACTATGTTCCAGGGCGCTTAAAATTCCAGAAACGTGTCTCGTTAGTTACATATGTCACACTGTTCGAGTGACATATGTAACTAATAGCATGATGTTAGGATTTCGTAAGTTTTTCAATGATTTAGGTCTTGACTTGCTTGTTCCACAACGAAAACACATGCTTAACATGGCTGATGCGTTGCTCGTTTGTGAAGATACCAAGACCTTAGCCGCCCTTCAGCGGCAGTTTGTGCAAGCCCCTGATGCCTCAAACATGGCTGATTTTCTACGAGTCAGTCCATGGCAAACCCATGATGTCTGCGATGCGCTCCGTCAACATCAGGTTGACTGATTGTTAGTAGAAGCCAAAAGGACAAATGCGCCGCAGGTCATCTATATTAACATTGGCGATTCGTTGGGTGAAAAAGATAAAGCCACCCGCCATATTCAAGCGGTAGATTGCATTATGACCACAGCGAAAGCACAAAAAACAAACCGCGCTACAAAAACGCTTTCTGTTATCTCGTCTGTACGATACGAGTAGGAAACCTGACCGCTACTGTCGATATACGTTTGTATTTACGTGAGAAAACGGTTCGTCGTTTAAATCGGAAACGGAAAAAGGGAAACAGTCTTCATTTTCGCAGCAAATATCGAATAGCGCATACTATTTTGGAACAGTTGCACCCTCTGTTGCCCAAGGGTTGGAAAATTGTAGTGCAATTCGATAGTTGGTATGCATCTGCTCGTCTAATTAAATACTGTCGCCGCCAAAGACAGAGCGTCTATTCTTTTGTTAAAAGTGCAGCTTTCGCCCATGTCGAGTAAAGATGCAAAACCGAGTTTTGAACCGTGCCAAAATCCGTTAAAAATGGATTTGGATGGCACACTAATCAGATGTTTATGCGTTTGAACGCACTTCTTGTGTTAGCTATGGAGTGAAATCCATAGCAAATTATTGGCTGTAAATATCATTTACACGCCCAAGGTAAATTGTCGATTTACGGCCGTCCCGCCTAGGTAGCCGGCTGCCTTACGCTGGTGGGCTGACGGAATTGAAAATCGGGGATCGTTAAGGGTAAAGGCGATGATACCCGGGGCAGGGCGCGACAATCGCCATCTTATTCCTTACCGGCAACCAATTGAGCCGGTGAAACAGGCAGTCTATCGTGACCATACGTCATTAATCTAAATCAATCAACCCTTTCTGGATGGCGTATTTAACAAGGGCCGTGCGGCTGTGGAGGTTGAGTTTACGCATGATGTTTTCCCGGTGGCGGCTGACGGTTTTGGCGCTGATTTTAAGCTGGTCGCCAATATCGGCGTTGCTCAACCCTTCGGCCACCAGAATCAAAACCTGCTGCTCACGAGCGGTGAGTTCCAGGATTTGTCCTCGCTCATCCTGTTTAACATAATCTTGGACCAGGCGTGTTGCCAGGGAAGGGTAAAGGAAGACTTCGCCACGGTGAACGGTGCGGATGGCAGCAACCAGATCATCGGGAGCGGCGCGTTTGGGAATGTAGCCGGAGGCGCCGGCTTTAAGCATCTGGAAGAAGTATTCGTCGTCTTCGTAGATGGTAAGGGCGAGAACGGCCGTATCCGGGACCAGTTTCTTTATCTCCCGTGTGGCTTCAATCCCATTCATATCCGGCATTTGAATATCCATCAACACGACATCCGGCTTTAGGGACAGCGCCATTTTCACGGCCACAGCGCCACATTCAGCCTCGCCCACAATGAGCATATCTGTCTGCACTTCCAATAACATCCGCAGACCAGAGCGTACCATAACATGATCATCAACCAAAATTAGCTTAATTGGAGTCACAGACAAGCTCCTTACGCATGGGAATGTTTATCTGAATCATAGTCCCCGATCCAGGTTGGGATAAAATTTGACAATGACCCTCAACCAGGTCAACCCGCTCCTTAATCCCCAACAACCCCCATCCTGACCGCGTCTTCGATCCGGTACGCAATATTTCATCGGGATCGAATCCACAGCCATCATCCTGAATCAAAAGTTGAATTTCCTGACAGTCCAATGTTAGTTCTACATTGACGACCTGGGCTTGAGCATGTTTTGCTACATTGGTCAGAGCCTCTTGGGTAATGCGAAACAGGATGATTTCCAATTCTGGTTGCACACGCCGCGGCTGTCCTCTCACGGTAAATTGGATGGCTACCCCCATCTGCGTCTCGAACTCTTTAATCAGGCCCCGCATTGCCGGCGCCAACCCTAGATCATCTAAAACAGAGGGGCGCAGACCTACAACCAGATTTTGAAGTTCATGCAAAACCATGGTGTTCATTGTTTTTAATTTCACCAACTGCTGCGCTCCGCGCTCTGGGTTGTGAGTAATGCTGTCGCTGGCGGCAGCTAACCCCAGGCCCAGGGCAGTTAACATTTGCCCCGGCCCATCATGCAGCTCACGGGCAATACGCTGACGTTCGTTTTCCTGGGCAGATACGATTTGATGGAGTAATTCGCCGCGCAGCGCTTCGCGGTTTTGGACTTCTTGGTATAGGATGGCATTTTCGACAGCCATACTGAGCTGGCTGGCAATTGTGCTAATGAGGGAAAGATCATGCCGAGTGAAGGGGTTCGCGTCTACATTCATACTCAATACCAAACTGCCCGTGACTTGTTCTTGTGCGCTTAATGGCATCCCCACGATGAATGTGCCCATTCCCTCAACCTCAGGCTCGTTCCGGGGGGCTATGTTTTCCAGAGGCATAATGACTTCCCCAACCCAACAGGCAGACTGACCGGCACCAACCACGTATTGGCCAATGGCCTGAAGTTTTCGCCTGACTTGTTTGTTTACGATGGAGTCGTCTTCGTCGCAGTAGCCAACACAGACAATTTGCTGTAACGGCCGTTCCACTTTCTCTCGCAAAAATATCATCCCGCCTTCAATTCGGGGCACGCTGTCAAATACCTGATCCATTGTTTTTTGCAGCAGCGTCTCCAGGTCTAGCGTCGCCGCCAGGCTGCGGGAAAGGTCAAATAACATCGTCAGGTCTTGAACGGCCGTTTGCAATTCCCGATTCAACTTCTCCGTTTCCGCGCGCGCCTGCTGTTGTGTGGCTAACGCGGCCTGCTGGGCGGCCAACCGTTCCTCATTAGCTGTGGCCAACTGCTGCTGGCGTTCCAACTCAAAAGCTCGCAGCGCCCGGATAACAAACAAGGCAACCACGCTGCCGGCAACCGCCCGGAATATTTGTATGGGAAACCCCAATAGCTGCTGGAACAGGTCGGCATTGAGAAAGGTGGATGGGAAGAGTACGCTGGGCTTGGTGACCAACTGGCCGACGGCGCCGTAAAAGACCAGCGCCACCACCGCCCAACGTAAATCTTTGGCGCATTTCACCAACCCTCTAGTCTGAAAAGCGCGTCGTTGTAACAACAAAGCCCAGGCCGCCAAAAAAGCGCCCGGCATACCCAACATATATCGGCTGAGCACATCAATAATTGTCATATAGTTGGCCCGATACGGTTGGAAATATAGAAGGGTAAATGTTGTAATCCCGCCCCAAATTGTAACTATGACCGCGACCGATATAAAAGTATATTGACGGCCGTTTCCATCATCCTGGCTCCGGTAAGTAAAAATCATACGAAAGCCAAAAATAATAAGCAGCAAGAAGGAAACTATTAAAAGGACAATATCCGCCACATTAAGCAAAAACGGATTTGGCGTTTCAATCAAGCCATCGCCATGCAGGCGCGTCATCGCTTCCACCCATTCATGCAGCCCATGAAGAATGCCAAATCCAGCCAAATAGCGCAATACTCGCGCGCCACGAAATCCGGATGTACGCCCCGATTCCAGCCAGACAAGAAGGCCCATACTAAAAAAGGCCAGCCCATATACAAAAAAAATAAAAATCATAATACGCTGAATAAATCAAAAGCGCCGTATCGCGGCACCCGGCTTGTCATCTAATTATTTTCCGCCGCCGGCAGCCATACGGAAAAAACGCTTCCTTTATCTACCTTGCTCTCTACATCCATCGTGCCGCCATGCAGCGCCACTATATCCTTGGCCACAGCCAACCCCATCCCGGAACCAGGAATGTTAAACTGACCCACACGCTGTCCTCGGTAAAAGCGGTCAAAAATATACGGCGTTTCCCCCAGCGCAATGCCCATCCCGGTATCTTTGACACGTAAGTATAGTTGACCTCGTTCCGCATCATAACCGGTATTGATTTGCACCCCGCCAGTCGTTGTATAGTTAATCGCGTTACTTATCAGGTTTGTCATCACCTGCTGCAACTGCTTCCGCTCTGCCCGTACCGGCGGCAAATTCACGCCTGGCTCAAAAAGCAAGTCCAAATTAGCTTCCTGCGCCCGCTGCCGATAATAAACCATATTCTCGATTAAAAGTTCATTCAAATCCAACAACTCAAAAACAACATCCCCTTTGAACAAGTCTAACCGGAAAACATTTAAGATATCTTCAGTTAATTGTACAAGCTGATTCATTTTTTCACGAAGAACGGCGATATAATGCGCGTGTCTATCCGGTTTACCCCGTTCCAATAAATCGAGATATAAGATTAGACTGGCGACCGGCGTGCGTAGTTCATGCGAAATATCTTCAATTAACTTCGTCTTGAGCCGATCTAATTCCTTTAGCTGTTCGTTTGCGACTACTAGTTCCCGTGTGCGCTCAACAACGCGCTGCTCCATTTGGGCCGCATGTTCGGCCAGCCGTTCATGCAGTTGGGCATTTTCTATGGCCGCGGCGGCCGGCGCCGCCAACGACTCCAGCAGTGTCAGATCAGGCGGCTGAAAGTTATCGGCTATTGTATCCATGACTTGTATCACGCCAATCACCATTTGTTTGACTTGCAGCGGGACACACAGCAGGGCACGTGTTTGCAGCGTCGTCTTCTGATCCACGCCGCTAAAATGGCGTTTATCGGTCTGGGCATCAGATATGATTAAGCTACTACCGTTTTGCGCTACCCAACCGGCGATACCCTCTCCCGGCTCTAATCGCCAGCCGCGCACAACGTCTTCATACGGCTCTGTAACCTGGCGGCAAACCAGTTCGCCAGTTATCTGGTCGATCAGCCAGATGGAGCAGGCGACAGCCCCCAACATGAACCGCACTTCGTCTAACACAGTTTTCAGCACCCGGTCTAATTCGAGCGAGGAATTTAAGGCTTTCCAGGACTGGTTTATGAAGAAAAGTTCACGGTTGCTTTTTCGCAGCGCCTCTTCTGTTTGCGCGCGTTCGGTAACGTCGTGCAGGATGGCGTAAAGCAGAGGACGGCCGTTGATATTAACCGGCCTCGCGTGAACTTCCATCTGGCGAAATTCACCAGACGCCAACCGGTGTGTAACGATAAAACTGTCCTGATGCCGGGACTGAACCTGGGCCACCATGATCGCTATCTCTTCCGGGGAACGGATATTGAGGGCGGCCACATCCATCTGCCGCATTTGCTCGCGGGTATACCCATAAAATTTGGCCGCAGCCTGGTTAACATCTACAAATTGCCAGGTTTGGGGATCAACGAGCCATTGGACGGCGGTGTGGGTTTCAAACATTTGCCGGTATTGTTCTTCGCTCTGGCGCAAAGCAATTTCGGCTTCTTTTTGTTTGGTAATGTCATGCAAAAGGCAGTGTGTGCATTGGAAATCACCCTGGTTATCGCTCTCAATTTGGCCGGAAAGGGAAATGACAATATGTGTTTTATCCCGACACAACATCTCAAATTGGGCATCTTTGACCCATTTGCTAACCTTAAAAATAGGGAATCGTCCTCGAAAAAGAGACTGGGAGTCTGGCGTGAGAAAATTGCCAAACCAGCGGCCAATGACTTCATCGCGTGAATAACCAAGCATGGTTAGCCAGGCCTGGTTGACTCGGAGAAGACGACCGTCTTCATCTAACGATTGATACCCCAGGGGTAGATTCTCATAAAATGCGGTAGTATATTGGCGGTATTCTCCCAGATTGTCTATTAGCTTCTTTCCGGTTATATCCATGCCGTTAATACCCCAACGCCTCCCACTTTTTCAGGGGCAGGTCAGACGGATGCTTCAAGCGCCAGCGCCATCAGAGTATAGTATAGTTGCTCAGGTCTGTTTACTTCAAGTGGCTTTAGTCCTGTTGGCCAATCATCTTGTTCAGGCTTGGCTGATAACGGCCGTTTCCCCCACCATCAATTGTGACCCCGCATCCAAAACGGCCGTCTTCACAAACCCCAAACCAATTGGCCCATCTGGCCCAACAGCCATTGAAGTGACAGAACCCACTTTCCGTCCTTCAGATATAATCTCTGCGCCCACGGTCGCCGAGACGGTGAGGCGTAATTTGACCAACTTTTTGGCTAACCGCCCCCGGCTCTCCATCCGGGCAATGATTTCCTGGCCAGTGTAGCATCCCTTATTAAAGGAAACATCATCCCACAAATCAGCTTCCAGGGGGATATAGTCGCCGGTTAGTTCGCGGCCAAAGCGGGGACGGCCGTGTTCAATGCGTAAAAAGTCAAAGGCGGCTTCATCAGCTACAACCAGGTCCGTCTCCAACAAATGCGACCATAAACCATCCCTGTCTGCTTCCCCGCACATAACAAAGTAACCGTCCCCGGCAATAGGATCAGTGCGGTGGAGATAAGCGGTTACGCCACCAATCTTCGCCTGCCGCCAATGGTGACGCGGCAGTTCCACTTCAGGAAATCCCGCGGCGGTTAAGTTGTCTCTGCTTTGGGGGCCATAGACGGCGAAAACGGCCGTTTCCCCACTCACATCCTGCAAATGAAAATCGTCCTGAAAAAAAACAAACCGCATCAAGTAGCGGGCGATGACGTCGGTATTATCCTCACTGGTCAGCGCGTACACAACGTCGCTGCCAGCATACAAAATGAGCCGGTCAATGATGCGGCCAATGTCAGTGGTCAAAACCGTGGCCGCCCCTTCCCCGCTCTGTAAACCGTTCACCGCCTGGGTAGACATGCGGTTAATCAAATCCAGCCGGGTCTCGCCGGTGATTTTCAATAGGCCTAACGCACTGCGATCAACGAGAACGGCCGTTTCGTGGGCCGCCTTATAAACAACCGGATCAATCTGACTTTTCATTTTCATCTTCAACCTCCAAAAGAACAGGGGATGGGGAAGACACGGCCGTTAACGGAATAACCACGCCTACCTCTTCAGAAGGATGCGCCGCCAACCAACTTTGGGCAAATGCCGCCAATTCAGTCACATAGCCCTTCTCCCGCTCCGACGACGCCATCTCAATCACTTGTCGCAACGATTTTCCGCCCAACCACTTAAACCGTTTCCGGTTCATTAAATCTCGTTCCGAAAACATCTCCAGCCACGACTCCAACTGCATCCTCACCTGCTGCCAATCCTCAAAAATACGGTCCAAATCCCGTCCCTGGTACTCGGCAATACGGCGAACCTCATACTCAAGCGGCTTCGCCAAAGCTGCCAACAACTTCTCCGGCTTCCTCCCTTGATCCAGGCGCATCAACCCCGTCACCAACTCCGCTTCCCACGCCGACTGCAGCGCTAAAACCTCCGCCACCGAATAACGTCCAACAGCGCCCGCCGCCAACAATGCCTCATCCGGCAGCGCCTCAATCGCCGCCAACACCTGCTCCCGACTCCCATCCATCTCATCCAAAACAACCATTACCCCATCCATAAACACCTACCCAACAACCCAAGCCCTCTCAATCTCCGCCCCCTCTTTATCGCTACCCTCTCCTCAATCATGACTTCTATCACACATTACCCATGACCAATGACGTAGACATTTAAGCTTGAGTCGCTATACTACAAACGTAATCATTTCAATTTTAGAGGCGAGCCGCAACGGCTCGCTTTCGTTATTCTAAAGCCCTCCTTACCCTGATCAAACCGGGCAAGATTAAGCAATGTGATCTCCATTACCTTAATGTTACCTTTGAACCAACAGAAACGGTATTAAAAACCAGTATAATCTATCGTTAGGATTAAGGACGGATTTCACAATCATTCACATAAATCCGAGAGTCATTCGTAACCAATCGGCATTTTGAAGTCAGATAAATTAAGCGTAACTAAGTAAGCGTGTGACAGGTAATGACTAATTATCCAATCAACCGACTACCCAATCATCTGCTTGGAACTAACTTATTACTGACGAATAACAATAACACACAATTATGAGTAATGTAACCGCTCAATCACTTCCGATAAATAATTCAGAAAACGCAGGCTCTGCTGAGACCACACCTGGTCACTCAGTTGAAATCCGCTGGGAGATTGTGGCCCGAACGGCCGGCTTGATGCCGGCCACCATCCTGGCCGGACGCCTAAAAGCAGAAAACATCCCTGTGCGCGCCTGGCAAGAAGGCGCAGGGCAGGCGTTGGGGCTTACCGTAGGACTCCTCGGCGCCGGTTATGTTGCCGTCCCCGAAGAATACGCAAAACTGGCCCACAAAATCTTAGAAGACGAAAATCAAGCGTGGGAAGAAGAAGAATAAAAACCGGCAAGAACCAGAGAATCGCGACTTCCTCTGGATCCTTGCCAAAATTAGTAACTGATCAAATAACAGAGGTATAAGAATATGGCTGATACAACATGGACAAATGACGGAAAAGATATTCTAACCGAGACCAAAAGCAACCGACTGAAGTTTATTATCGGCGGCGTGCTGTTGGTGGCCGCAATTGCCTACCTGGTTGTCAACGCAATGAGCGGAAATACGCAGCTCTATAAAACCGTTAACGAATATTATGCCGAGCAGGGCCGGTTAACCGACCGGGATTTACGCATAGCCGGAGTTGTCGTTGGCGATTCAATTCAATTTATTGAAGTTGACGCTCAAACTACCCGGCTGGAATTTGATGTTGTGGACGATCTAGACAACCCGGAACCGAAGCTGCACATTGTAGCTATTAACGAACCTAAACCGGACTTACTGCAGCACAAAGCGCAAGCTTTAATTGAAGGCCGCGCCGATGAAAATGGCGTATTCATGGTCAACCCGGGCGGTTTGCTGCTTAAATGCCCCACCCGATATGAAGAACTTGACCCGGCCGATCATCCGGATGGCATTCCTCAGCAATAATTGATTATTAACAGCAAATAGCAAGATTGGTTCAATTTTGGAAATTGAACCAATCTGTATGGACTAAAAAATATGATAGCTGATATAGGTTACTTTGCTTTACTTATTGCTTTTGTGACCGCCATTTATGCGGCCGTCGCCGCCTGGTATGGCAAAAGCAAAGACAAAATGCGCTGGGTAGAGAGTGCGCGCAACGCCACCATCATTATTTTACCCCTGGTCGTTTTATCCTGCGCCTTGCTCGTTACTTCGATTTTACGCAACGATTTTTCCCTGGAGTATGTTTGGCGCGTAAGCAGTATTGAGATGCCCACCTACCTGAAGTTCACCTCTTTATGGGGTGGGCAAGCCGGTTCTTTACTGTTTTGGAATTTGCTATTAGCGATTTTTACGGCCGTGGCCATGGCTCGTAAATGGCACGAACAAAAAGAACTGATGCCTTATGCGCTTATCGTCATCAGTATGACGCAGATTTTCTTTCTAGGCCTTTCGGCTTTTGTTGAAAACCCATTCACCCGTTTGGATGTGATTCCACCAAATGGCAACGGCCTTAATCCTCTATTACGGCATCCAGGCATGATCATCCACCCGCCCATGCTGTATCTGGGATTTACGGGTTTTATTATCCCCTATACCTTTGCGATTGCGGCTTTGATGGCCGGCAAACTAGATGATGGCTGGATTCGTACCACACGCCGCTGGACGTTGGTGGCCTGGTTATTTCTGAGCCTGGGGTTGATTTTAGGCGGCCGCTGGGCCTATGATGTGTTAGGTTGGGGCGGTTATTGGGGATGGGACCCGGTAGAAAATGCCTCTTTTATGCCCTGGCTGGCGGGAACGGCGTTCTTACATTCAGTCATGATTCAAGAGAAGCGGCATATGTTTAAGATGTGGAATATGTTCCTGATTATCTTGACGTATTCGCTGGTAATTTATGGCACTTTTATCGTGCGCAGCGGGGTGATTTCATCGGTACATTCGTTTGCCCGCTCGGCGATTGGCCCGCTTTTCTTTGCTTTTATTGCCATTATGTTTATCTTTTCCGCTTACTGGGTTAACCGGCGGCGCGACGAACTAGCTTCAACAAACAGCTTGCAATCTTTGTTGTCGCGGGAAGCGGCGTTCCTGTATAACAATTTCTTGATCCTGGCGATTCTGGCGGTTGTGTTCTTGTTTACCAATTACCCGATAGTCTCGGAGTTGTTTACAGGAGAGAAGGGGTTTGTCGGCCCACCAGTGTATGAGAAGGCATTAGCGCCGTTGTTTGGCTTGCTGGTTTTGCTAATGGGGGTTGCTCCGTTAACGATGTGGTATCGCAGCAGTGTAAAACGGCTGGGTAGAGCTATGCGCTGGCCGGCAATTGCGTCTACAATAACAGTTATTGTGCTGTTCATCTTGAATATTCGCGGCTGGGGCGCGCTGGTTGGCTTTTGGGCGGCTACGTTTGCCACTTTTCTGACGTTGTTAGAGTTTTGGAAAGGAACGCGGGCGCGAATGAAGCGTGGGGAATCGGTTTGGGCTGCTTTTTCTAATTTGATGGCCCGAAACCGGCGTCGCTATGGCGGCTATTGGATTCACATGGGTGTTTTGATCATGGCGTTTGGCGTCATTGGTGTGGAAGTGTTCCAACAGGAAACGCAGCTTCGCCTGGAGAAAGGAGGATCGTTGACGCTGGGTCGTTATGAGATGGTGTTTAATGATATTAATCGTTTTCCTGGCCCGGATGATTTGATGATTACGGAAGCGACAATGGATGTGTATGTTGACGGCCGTCTCGTGGACACCATCACCCCACGTACAGAATTATATACTCGGACAGGTCAACCAATGACCATCCCGGACGCCCGATCCACTATTGCCGAAGATTTCTATGTTTTGCTGGTAAACTGGGAACCCACTTCGGCCAATTCGGCCACCTTCCGCGTCTTTCTGAATCCGCTCATCAACTGGGTTTGGGGCGGCGGCATCATCTTTGTTTTAGGAACACTCATCGCCGCCTGGCCGGATAGAAAGAAACAGTCTGTTGCGGCGCGTTCGCGGCGCGTGGCCATAGGCGCGGCGGATTGACAGGAGATTAAAAGTGGGAAATAGAGAATGGGAAGTAGGAAGTGAAAAATGGCAAGCGCTGCGTGTCACGCTTTATGTTTTAGTGTTAGCGGTTTTCCTGGGCGCGGCTATTCCATCTGTGGCCCAGGATGGATCTGAAGGCGATGACAGCGGTCTCAAAAAAGCGGTCACGGCCAATGATGTTAACAAAATTGCCAAAAGGGTATACTGTCCCGTCTGCGAAAGCACGCCGTTAGATGTGTGTCAGACACAGGCTTGCGCTGATTGGCGCGACATTATTCGTCAGAAGTTGGAGGAAGGGGCAAGCGAACAGGAGATCTTTGATTATTTCTCCAACTTGTATGGCGATCGTGTTTTAGCGGAACCACCGCGTGAAGGGTTTAGTTTACTGCTCTGGCTGCTGCCGCTGATTATTGTTCCGCTAGGGGCCGTGTTTTTCAGCCGGTATATGCGCAACTTGAAGGCAACGGCCGTTCAGTCGGTCAGTGTACCGGATACGGCCGTGCCTGATGCCGCAGCCAGCAGCGACTACCTGGCACGCATTGAAAAGGAACTAGAGAACAATTAACTAAGTCATCCTCCCGGAGGGTCACGAGAGGTTAGCTAGTTTCATCAGGCTAACCTCTAGGAGGATTAGCAGTTACAATCATATCAAAATTTGGTGACTATGAACGTCACAATTCAACCAACACCTGCTCCCAAAACCCCCATTCGCTGGAGCAGCGTCCTGATGTGGGTAGGAGTCTTTAGCCTAATCGGCATCCTGGGCTGGGGATTGGTACAAACCAGCAAAACTCGCCCCGAAGCCGGCCAGCCTGCGCCAGACTTCACCGTGCAGTTCCTGGATGGGTACCGCTGGGAAGATCGAACAAGCGCTACTTTAGATGACTTCAAAGGACATATTGTTGTTCTCAACTTTTGGGCCTCCTGGTGTGTTGAGTGCCGGGTAGAAGCCAAAGCATTTGAGGACACCTGGCAAAAGTACGCCGATCAGGGCGTTATCTTCCTGGGCGTGGCTCATGTAGACGTCGAGCCAAGATCGCTTGAATACTTAAAAGAATTCAATATTTCCTATCCTAATGCACTCGATTATGGCGACAGAATTTCCAGTGATTACGAGATTACCGGCGTGCCGGAAACGTTTATCATTGACCCATCAGGCCAGGTCGTTTATGTACAGCTTGGCCCCATTCAGGAAGCAACGCTGGTTCAGACACTCGAACAATTACTGGTACAAGGAGGGTAAACCATAAAACTTTCATAGATTGGTTTTATGGTTTACATTTGAATACATGACATCAGGCTCAATACTGTTAGGAATCGCCTTGTTGATTCTGGTCGGACTTTATTTAGCCCGGCCTGTATTGCAAGCGTCACAAGCAGACCATGTGCGGCTCTCTCGCCGCCAACTTTTATTGGCAGAAAAAGAAGGGATTCTTGCCCAAATACGCGACATAGACTTTGACCATGATACGGGTAAAATGCCGGATGAAGTTCATCAAATTCAACGCATGCAGTTGATGAATCGCGCTGCCGAAATATTGCAGCAGTTGGAACCAACAGCCGGGGAAGCGTCGTCGTCAGCCGCCTCTTCTGAAGAGGATGTGGACGCCGCCATTGAAGCGGCGGTCACTCAGATGCGTCAGGGGAAGCCCAAAAGCAGCCGCCCTGCAAAATCGATGGCCGAGAATGGCCGTTTCTGCTCTAACTGCGGTCAATCGGTTGACGCCAACGATAAATTCTGTACATCCTGCGGCCACAAGATACGGGCACAGCAAGCTGTATCATAAAAACTAAAGATGGAGATTGGAGATTAGAGACTGGAGATTAGAGATTAGAAACTGGAAACAAAGCAGTCTCTAGTCCCTAGTCTCCAGTGCATTAAAACCCTCAAAGTTGGAAATAAATGACAAATCATTCATTTGCGCGTTTTATAGACGGCCGTTTCTGGGCTGTTCTCATTTTATTCATGGCGCTACTATTCGGATTAGGGTTAGCCGGGACCAACGCACAAGAACCTGCGCTCCCCCTGACCCCGCCCAATGCTGAAGCCGGGTTGGCGATTTTTGCCGAACGCTGCGCCAATTGTCACGGCCCCACCGGCGGCGGTGACGGTGAATTATCGGCCAACTTGCCTAAACCGCCAGCCGTTTTCAACGACCCTGAATTTCGTAAAACGGCCGTTCCCGCCACCCTTTTCGGCCGTATCACCAACGGCATCCTCGAATCAGGTATGCCTCCCTTCGGCCCAACCAGCAGCAACCCCATTGCCGAGGAAAACCGCTGGGACTTGATCGCCGCCGTCTACAGCTTTAGCACACCGGCCGACTCGCTTGCCCTGGGACAAACCGTGTATGAAGAAAACTGCCTCGCCTGTCATGGCCAAAACGGTCTGGGCGACGGCCCCGACGCCGCGGCTGACGCCAATCTCGACCTAACCGATCTGAGCTACTGGTTCAACCGCAGCAACGAAACCGTCCTGGCGGATGTGAACAACAGCGCCATCCCCGAACATAAGTTTGATCTGAGCGAGGATGAGCAGTGGGCTGTGGTTGATTACGCCCGCACCTTTAGTTATAGTTACTTCGATGCGCTAGCGCCGCTGGAACCGATCGCAACGGCCGTCATCAGCGGTCAAATCACCAACGGCACAACCGACGAAATTCTAGGCGAAGGCGAAGCGTTTCTGCGTGCTTTTAACGCCAGCTTCCAGGAAACATTGACGCTGACAACGACGGTGGGCGTAGACGGCCGTTACCAATTCGACCTCACAGACGTTCAGCCCGATTGGATCTATCTGGTCGGTACTCGCTATAAAGACCTCAACTTTAGCAGTGACGCCGGACAAATCAGCCGGGCCAACCCGGCGCTTGATCTACCCATCACGGTTTATGAAACAACCACCGATCCGGCGACGATTACGATTGAACAAGTCCACCTGATCCTGGGTTTCCAGGGCGATTCGATACAGGTAAGCGAATTATATGTAATCGGCAACCAGGAAACGGCCGTGTTCGTCGGCGCAACCGGCGATGCCAACCAGGGAACCATCCAATTCAACCTGCCCGAAGGCGTCCAAGACCCCGTCTTTGAGCGCACCCTCGGCTCCCTGGAATCAACCATCCCCGCCACCGAAGTCATCCAAACCGAAACCGGTTGGGCCGATACCCTGCCCGTCCAGCCAGGCCCTGGCGGGCTGAACCTCATCGTCAGCTACCTGCTTCCCTATGAAGACGGCATGGCCCTTAACCGCATCCTCCCCTACACAACCAACAATGCCAATGTCATCATACCTGAAGTTGGCGTCACCGTCGCTGGCAGCGAGTGGACATTCCAGGGCGCGCAGCAAATGTCCGATGGCGGCAGTTCCTTCCTCAGCTATACTCGCGCCGGCTTACAAGCGGGGACAGAATTAACCCTGATATTAGACGGCAAGCCAGATGCCGCGGCCACAGTTGGCAGCGGCGCAGCCACCCCGCGCAACTCAACCAACGAACTCCTCATTGGCGGCGGTGGACTGTTATTGGCCGTTGCCGCGGCCGTTTTCATTTTCCGTACCTGGCAAGCCAAACCTTATCGGGACGATGAACTCGATTACGATGAAGATGACGAGGACGATGATGAGAACGATGGTGAGAACGATGAGATCACTCAACGCATCCAGGCCATCGCCGACCTTGACAACGCCCATGAACGCGGCGAGATCGACGAAGCCGACTACACCAGCCAACGAAAAAAACTCAAGTCGGAATTAAAGACTTTGTGGGATTAGTGGCCTAATAATTGAAGATTGATGATTGGGTTGTTCAAATCTCCAATCATCAATCTTCAATCTCCACCATGTATAAATTCACCACCCTCTACCGCCGCGTAGACGACCTCGACGCCCTGGAAACTTTCTTTGCCACCACCCACCTGCCATTGGCCGAACAATTACCGGGCCTTGTCAAAACCGAAGTCAGCCGCGTGCTGGGGCAGCCAACCGGGGAGTCCCGCTTCCACCTGGGCTACGAACTCTATTTTGAATCGCGCGCCGCCTTTGACAAAGCCATGAAAAGCCGGCCCGGCGTGGAACTCATGGTCAACCTCATCCCCTGGGTCGAGGCCCGCCTCCTCACCTGGTTCTACGCCGAACCGTTTGAAGAAGAAGCGGGGCTGCACGGCCGTGACGAAGAAGAATAATCGGCGCAGTAACTACTAACCACAAAGGCACAGAAACACAAAGTTTCTCTGGTTTTTTTGTGTCTTCGTGTCTTAGTGGTAGTAGTTACTCGGCGCATTTTATTGCCGCAAATCCATTTGACACCCATTCAATCTGTGCTATTGTAAAGTATCGTTCCCTGATTGGTAATACTTCTTGTTACCAACATCGTGCCGCAACCTTCCCGAATTATTCATTTTACGAGGTGTGTCATGCTGAAGTTAAAGGCTCTCCACCGTTTAGCAGTGCCCTTTTCCCTGGGGCTAGGCATCTGTTGGTTGTTCCTGTGGGTACTTAATCAGTCACATCAAGTTGATGCCCAAAGCTATGTCTGGCAACCCTTTTCATCAGGGGAAACGGCCGTTTCTCCCCAAGCTTTCACCCTCATCTCCACCATCACCATCCTGATTGACGATTTCCAACCACAGCCCATTCAAGACGATGCCGCCTATTTTTACAATCGTCTGGGTGGAGACCGGGGCGCACTGGGCGAAGCAGTTTTAAACTACGGCCCAGGGTCAGTCACAGCCCTCGTCACCGGTACATGGGGCGGGATGTGGGCCAGCCTCAATCATTTAGAACGGGAAGGGCTGCCTTTGAACTTCTCGGCCGCCCTGCCCGCCGCCATCAGCACTACATACCAATCTCAAATTACAGGGCTGGTCATTGAAATAGCCGATTCCCACATAACCAGCCCCAACGGCAACCTGAAACTGGAACTCAAGAATGGCGCCAGCGCCAACTGGATCATGACGACAACATTAACCGGCGGGCGGCAAACATTGGTCTACTCTTTGCCGCCCATGACCGATACGACTTCGTTAATCTGGTTATTAGACCAAGTCAATCCCGACAATTATATTGTGATTGACCGCATTGCACTAACAGCCACCACACCCATCACCAATCCCGCCGAGCAAGCATTTACCTGGAGCTATGGCATGTTGCTAAACAATTGGGACCCCAACACGGGATTAGTACGTGACCGGGCTAATTTTGCCAGCGGTGTCTTTGATGCCGTGCCGGCGACAGGAAGTCTGGCCGCAGCAACGGCCGTTGCCCACCAACTCGATATCGTTAATTACCAGGATGCCGTTGACATCGTCACCCAGATAAGCAACACCTTACTCCTCGACATCCCTCGCTACAACGGCATCTGGCCTCACTTCGTCGAAATCATTACACCCACCAATAACATCACCATCGCCGTCAATACTGAATGGTCATCCGTAGATACCATCATCGCCGCCATCAGCCTGCTGGAAGCTCAACAAGCCCTGGGCCTGGACACCTCCGGAACCATTAGCATGTTGCAAAACATTGACTGGGATCCCCTGGTATTAACAACCGGCATTTCTCATGGTTATTCCTACACCCAAAGCCTGCTCACATCAACCTGGGATACCTTTGGCGGCGAAAGCTGGCTGGTCGGCTGGGCCTACGCCGCCGCAACAGGCAAAATCGCGCCCCTGAAATATCCAAACCCGCCCACAGCCAACGGTTCCGGTTTTATTGATGAAATCGCCTGGTTATTTGCGCCGCCTCCGCCAAAATGTGACATTTGGGGAGCGCACTGGCCTTCATATCGTCCAAAAGCAGTGGACACGCAAGTTTCCTACTATTCTACAAACTATCCAACATCTTGCTTTTCCCAACTCGATCTATTTGGACTATCAGCAGCCGAAGTGCCCACGCCTTCCGCTGTCATCACAACTGAGATTTACCAACCTTTTGGGGTCGGCGGCCGTTTTTCCCCGCCTCTCGATGGTTCAGATTTGTTAAGCGCTCCGGTCATCATACCGCATTATTCGGCAATGGTTGCTTCTATCACGCCGACAAAGGCAACTAGCATGTGGGGCTGGCTCATTGAGCAGGCGCCTTTTCGCCTTTGAACGATGTGGAAAGCTTGATGTTCCCCATTGACGCGACAAGTTGCAGCGCTGAAGAAATTGATTGGAATGGACTCAAAGGATCGTGGAACCTATCATTGCAAACGCTGGGTTGGGGGCGCTATCTGGCTCAGGAACAGGGACAAACCCCAATTCTCTGGGACGCCATGACATCAAATCAGTTTCTTAATGATGGTTATGGTCTCTTAACCGGGGATTGCTTGCGTTATTTACCGCTTATTTTGAAGGATTAGAAAGTTTGGATAAAGTTACCGTATGCTAAAATTATCTGCGGGCAACAAGTGGTAAACATAGCGATAATTGGCGACGTTCATCTGCATTTTGTAACGGAAGATATCACCTTTTTCAACCAGTCGGATTATGATTTGATTCTGTTCGTGGGCGATTTGTCGAATTACCGGCCACGCGCAGGACTGCCCATTGCCCGGCTGATTGCCCAATTGGAAAAGCCAACGATTTTCATCCCCGGCAATCATGACACAACGAATATCTTACAACTGGCGGCTGAAATCTGGCAAAAGCCCTGGCTGGCGCGGATTGGCGCATGGGGGCAGAGGCGGCGGCTCATCTTTCTGGCCCACAACGGCCCCACCGGCCTGGGCCAGTCCCCCACCGACATTTGGGGGCGCGATTTCCAACCAGTGGGCGGCGATTTTGGCGATCCTGACCTGGAACAGGCCATTGCCTATGCCAGGAAACAGGGCAAACAGATGTTGGCCGTCGTCGCCGGACACCTGCACCAGCGCACAAAAAGCGGGCAAACCAGACGTTGGTTGGTACAGCGAAATGGAATTTGTTATGTAAATGCAACTCGTGTGCCGCGCATTTTTCAATCAGGCGAGAATCAAGTTCATCATCATGTGCGGCTGGAATTGGGGGAAACGGCCGTTTCCGTTAAAGAAATCTCAGTAAACCGTCAGCAAATATCCGAATACGGATTACGGATTACCAATTACAGCCTCAGCCATCATCCTAACGGCCGTCCATCAAACCGCCATATTCCCGCTGCCTGCGCTTCCCGGTACGCCTTCCGATATTCGTCGGATGACAGGCGGCGGTTGATTTCGCCATACTTCTGACCGCTGACCTTGTGGGCCGGGTAATATTGGGCCATCAGATTAACATACGTATCCTTTGCGACTTCTTCGGCCAGGAAGCGCATGATAACGGCCGTATCCCCCACCATTCCCGGCATCACCAAATGACGCAGCAGCACGCCCCGCTGCGCCACCCCATGCTCATCCACCTGCAACGCGCCCACCTGTCGCTGCATCTCCTTAATCGCCCGCCGCGCCGCTGGCGGATAATCCCGCGCCTTCAAATAGCGGAACGCCAGATCATCATCCCAAATTTTGGAATCCGGCATATAAATATCCACAATACCGTCCAACAAACGCAGGCTTTCCAGGGAATCGTAAGCCGAAGTGTTGTAAACCAGGGGCAGTCGCAAACCGCGCTCAATCGCAATGGGCAGCGCTTCTAAAATTTGCGGGACGACATGTTCCGGCGTGACGAAATTGATGTTATGACAGCCCATCACCTGCAAAGTCAACAGCATATCGGCCAATTGTTCCGGCACAACCGGCGCGCCGGCCTTGCCCTGGCTGATGTCGTAATTCTGGCAGAAAACGCAGCGCAAATTGCACCCCGCAAAAAAGACGGTGCCGCTGCCGCGCGTGCCACGCAAACAATTTTCCTCGCCGAAATGGGGGGCAAAACTGGCAACACGAGCATAACGGCCGTTCTGACACACAGCCTTCTCATCTGCCAACCGATCCACATCACAGTTGCGCGGACATATCCGGCAAGTTGATAGTTGGGAAACGGCCGTCTTCACCCGCTCAACCAACTCGCCCCGTCTGTACAATGCCAGATACGCCGGTTCAAATACAGCCATTAACGGATTATAACATAACGGCAAGCGGCGAATGGCGGGTATGCGAGTTCCGCCTGCGGTCTTCATCCTGCTGCCTTGCTAAAAAGCTCAAATCATACCGATCGGCAGATGCCGCTTGAAAATAATGCGCGGTTTGTTCCCCTCGACGTACCAGCAAAAACGCGCCGTCCCTAGACAATCGTTCCGCCTGTGCCTGTTCCGTTCCCATGGCCGCTCTCGCCTGCGCCTCATCAGCAACATATCCCACAATCCGCGTTCCCCATCGGCTGCCGCAGTAGCGCAGCAGGTCATTTTGCGGCTGCTGCATACCGGCCATCAAGGAAAAAGACGCGCCCGTCTCCGGGCTTACCCCTAACAGCCGCACGAATGGTTCCAAGGCCGCAAAGCCGGCTGCGTTCAATAAAGGTTCCAATTGGTCAATCATTACCACAATACGTGGCCCACTGGACATGGCCGCAGGAACCGTTACCGGCAGCAGATCCAATCGAGTGGCCAACGCCGATAATGCCTGAACCGCTTCGGCCGCTGTCGTCACCACTGGTCGCAGCAGAAAATCCTTTTCCACGGTATCCAGTAACAATAACCCGCTCTCTGCCCGGTTTTGGATGATAAGAAATTGCAGTTGGCCGGGCCGATTAGCCAGGGCCAGAGAAACGGCGATTGTTTGCAAGAGCGCCGTTGCAGCGTCCGCCCCTCCCCCAGTCAGCAGGACGTGTCCGGCACGCGCCAGGTCTAGTTGTAATGGCATACCGGCCGCATCCAGCCCCAAAACGGCCGTCACCGCCCCCATCGCCGGAATCTGATATTGCTGCATTAAGGTAAGCAAGTCAACCGGAGGAGACGGCCGTTCCACCGCCACTCTTAAGCCGCTTTGCCAACGCGACACCTGCGCGGACACCCCCAGCCGCCGCGCTAAATCACGTTCAATCGCGCGCGTCGGCAGCGCCAGTGGTTCCCAAGCGCCCTCGCCGGGCATCTCGTACCAGATGCAGTTTCCCTGCACATCGCCCCCGGTAACGCGGAACGGCCGTGGCGAATATTCGCTGATTGTCTTCTCAACAATCAAGCTTTGCACTTCCAGTTGGTGCCGTAAGCGAGCTTGTGCCAGGTTGGGGGGAATAGCGTGAAGCATAGCCTAATCATATCAATGATAGAACATCCGAGCTAATATTATTCTCGGATTCTTCACGGATTGGTTGCCGGGACGGCCGTTCCCGGCCATAATGCGCCCATGACGACGCCCCCGCCCCATATCGGAACCCTGGCCGAAAAATCACTTCACGCCGCCCTCAAAACGTGGCTGTCCCGCCCCGATGACCAGCAGGAAGTTCCTGTAGACGGCTTCGTCATCGACATCGTGCGCGGCGCAGCGCTCATTGAGATCCAAACGGGCAGCTTTAGCAAAATGAAGCGCAAACTAGCCCAACTGCTGCCCAATTACGCCATTAACCTGGTCCATCCCATCGCCCAGGAAAAATGGATTGTGCGCCAGACGGCTGACGGCCGTTTCCTCCGCCGCCGTAAATCCCCCAAACGAGGTCAGATTGTCGACATATTTGCCGAATTGGTGCGCATCCCGCACCTGCTGCCCCATCCCAACCTGACTGTCACCGTTCTGCTCACCCGGCAAGAAGAAATCTGGCGCGACGATGGTCAGGGCAGTTGGCGGCGTAAACGCTGGAGCATCCACGACCACCATCTGCTTGATGTCCTCTCCCAACACACTTTCCAATCTGCGGAAGATTGGCTCACCCTTCTGCCAGACACATTACCGCAGCCATTTACCAATCGAGCATTAGCCGCCGCCCTGCCCTGCCGCCGCAATCTAGCCCAAAAAATAACCTACACGCTGCGTCATGCCGGTTTTATTAAAATGGTCGGTAAACAGGGGAACGAACTACTTTATACCGTTTAGAAAGCTACTGTCCGTCTCCAGACGCCGCCGCCGGGATGAATGTCTGGTAGACAAATGGCGCATAGACAAGGGTCTCGGCGGACAGCGCCCGGCCGCGAATGCCGCCCAGAGCAAAAATGCGCGTTTCAATGTTCGCCACCCCCAACCGCGTCCAGGCCAGTGATTCGGACAGCGCCGGTGTGTTGACTTCCTGCCATTCCTGGCTGGCGGGATCATAAACTTCGCTGTAAGTCACCTCGCCGCTGTCATCCAGGCCGCCGCCCAGAATGTACAATCTATTGAGCAGCGTCGCCGCGCCGGCGCCGGCGCGGGGCAGCTTCATACCAGGGCAGTCAGTCCAGGCGTCAGCTTCCGGGTCGTAGGATTGGCACAGGGAGAGTTCGGAACGGCCGTCATACCCCCCCACCACAAACAACTGCCCGGCTACCATTTCCCCGGCCGCATAAGCGCGGGGCTGAACCATTGGCGACAACGTCTCCCAATCGTCGGCGGCCGGATCATACACAAAAACCGTATCCAGATATTGCTCCCCGTCCCAGCCGCCAAACAGATAGACGAAACTGCCATCCGTCAACGTCAGCCCGCCGGCCACAGGCTGCGGCAGCGCCGCCGCCGGCCGCCAGGCGTCGTTGGCCGGGCTGTACACTTCCACAACATCAGTTGCCTGGCGGTCGGTCAGCAGACCGCCAGGCACGTAAATCTCGCCAAACAGGACGGCCGCAGTAATATCAGATACGGCCGTTGGTTTGGCCGCCGCCTCCCGCCACACATGGCTGGACGTGTTGTAAACGATGACGGAATTGACAATGCTCACGGCCGTTTCCCCGCCAATACCATAAAGTTCCAGCCCAATCGCCGCCACCGCCATCCCCGCCCGTTCCTGCGGCATAGGCCGGTTATTCGTCATCCAACGCGACTCCCCAATCGGTTCTTCGGCAAATGGCTCCGGTTCCGGCGTCGCCGCTCCGGTGATTGCTCGCCAGCCGTACAATCCAATCAGCAGTACCATTACCAACGTTACCAGGATAAGCGCGATTTCCGTTCGGTTGAGAAAGGGGCGACGAGTCGGTTGAAGTGGGGCAACGGCCGTTGCCCCCACCAAATCCGCCCCATTCGGCGGCGGCGACTCATCCGGCTGATCCCCCTCATCAGCAATCGGGTCATCCGCTTCGGCGCCGGGCAGTTTCATCAAGCCTTGCTGAATAGCGACCATCGTTGCTTCTGTGCGCGAGGCCGCGCCTAATTTGGTATAAATATTACGCAGGTGAACCTTGACCGTGTTGTGGCTGATAGATAAGGCAACAGCGATTTCCTTGTTAGCCAGCCCGTCAGCAACAGCCTTGAGAACTTCCAACTCCCGTGTACTTAACCCGTCACCCAATTCAGCCATGATTCAATGCGCTGGTTGGCGGCTTCCCGCCGTTGGCATAGGCGTCAACAAATCAAACAACGAATCGGGTAGCGGCTCTGTTCCTGTTACCGGCAGCGTATCGGTAATAGGGGCCAGCGGCGTCGGCGTCGCCAGCAAACAAGCCTCCTGCGCCTGCCCCAGCTTTTCCACCAACGCCTGGGTGCGATCATATTGCAGTGCTTCCTGGTAAAGTTCCTGCGCCGGACACCAATCCAACGCCGCCCCGTACTGATCACCCAAGTTCACCAGCGACTCTTGCAGCCGTTCACACGCCAACTGGTAAAACGGCGCTGAAAGACACAGCTCGCGGAAATAATAAGTTGTTACTTCCCAATTGACGCCATAGAAAGCAATACCCTGCAAATACAATTCGGCCCATAGACGGTAATCCAACACCTCTTGCGATAAGTTGCCTAATTTTTCCGCCTGCTCCAGATAAAATAGACCCAATTCCACCTCCTCCCCTTCCAACAAATCCAGCCCCAGGTTAATGTAGGCATCATACAAAAGTTTGTCTGTCGCCGGACGCTCATAATTGGGGAACTGCCGCTGGAATGTAACCAATGCCGGCAGCGCGTCCGGCCAGGCGCGATTGGCCGCCAGACGGCGGAGACGCTGCAATTCAGCCTGGGGATCGCTGATGAGGCCGGGCGTGGCGGTTGGCAGCGGCTGGGGCGTAGCCGTCATGGTCGCTGCCGGTTCCGGCTGGGGCGTGTTCAGGGCTGCCAGTTCGGATTGCACCTGCGCCTGCAAATCTAATGCTTCCTGGCTGCTGGGATCTCGTTCCAACACATACGTCAGGCGGCGCAGCGCCAGGGTGTAGCTGCCCTGCCCGATATTCTCGCGGGCCAGCGAGATTTGACGTGTTAATTGGACTGTCAATTCAGCTTCGCGTTTTGCTACCAGCGCCGTCTGGCCGCTTTGCCAACCCAGGTAACCGACCAATAAATACCAGGCTAATAAAACAGAAAGCGCAATTAACAATACCCCAAACGCGCGCATAAATTTACGGGCGCGCGTGGGTGGTTGGGACGGCTCATTTGGTTGATTATCTACTTGAGATGCAACGTCACTCATAGTTACCAGAAAAGACTTGTGCGATTGTAACCGTTCAGGGAGCTACCGAGACCCTAAGGGTTTTACTCCTGAGAACGCCGTCACATTGAGCGCAAAAACCCTTAGGGTCTGAATGGTTGCGCACATTCTTTTGACAACAGCATCATTCTCGTGCCAGAGGTAAAAGCCTCGTCGGTCTAAAATTCGTCAAACTCCAGATTTTTTAGTATACCCTCAATCCGGCATCATGTCCCGATAAACGGCCGTTGTCCGGGCCGCAATTTGTGCCTGGGTATAGTGGGTCAGGATGCGGGCACGGCCGTTTCGACCCAACGCATCGCGTAAATCCGGCGCCTGCATCAAGCGCCGCAAACGATCGTGCAGGGCGTCCACATCATCCTCCGGGAAAATCAACCCGGCCTCCCCAATGACGTTAGGAATCTCGCCGCTGTCAGAGCCGATAACGGCCGTTTCACACGCCATCGCCTCCACCAATACTCGGCCAAACTGCTCCTTCCAGTTGGGCAGCGTGCGCGAAGTCAGCGCTAACACATCCATCTGCTGCAAATAGGCCGGCATCTGCGCCGAAGAAATTGGGCCGTCAAACTGCACCCGGTTAGCAATGCCCAATTCCTGCGCCAGACGTTGCAGAAACGGCCGTTCCGGGCCATCGCCGGCAATAATCACCCGCCAGATGCCCGGCAGTTTCGCCGCCGCTTGCAGCAGCAAATCCACCCCCTTCTCCGGCACCAGCCGCCGGTTAGCCGAGCCAATCACAAACCCACGCCCCCGGTCGCGCCGGGCTGGTGGGCAATACACATCAGGGTCAACGCCAAACTGGGGAATAACAACCTGCGGCCCCTCATACCCCTTTGCCGACCACACCGCCGCCGCTTCCTGGTTGCCAAAAATCGCCCCGTCCACCCCGGCCAACACCTGCCGCTCCAGCCATCTGAACGGGAAGGGGTAGCGGCGTTCTAGATTTTGCCAGCTAAAAAAGAGCGTCTTAGCACCCACCGTCTGCGCCTGCCGCATCGCCAAAAACGTCGCCAGATTGTACGGCTCCTCATCAATGTGAACGATGTCCGGCCGAAATTCTGCCAGCCGCTGTTTCAGGCGGGGAAAGTAATGCAGGTGGAAATGACCATTAAAACGAATCGGATCGGCTAACAAACGGTAGCCATCGGTATGGCTGCGCTCCAACGCCACCAGCCCCGCCGGGTCCAACCAGACCGGCGGCACAATGACCAGTAGTTCCACATCATCAAAGCGGACGATCTCTTCTAATTTTCTCTGGTAGGCCCCAACCAAACAGGCCTTTGAAACCATTAATACACGCATACTTACTCACTTGCAAACTCGCTGCTTACTTTTGACAGAGAACCTTATTTTGCTATACTTGCCGCGCTTTGACAACTACAGGTCAGGATATGAATTTCGAGCCAAAACGATTGCTTAGCTCACTCCAAACGGGGTGGGCTTTGTTGCTGTTTATACTTATCTTGGCCGGTGGGCTGCGCTTCTGGCAGTTGGCCCAACTGCCGCCGGGGTTGTATCGGGATGAGGCGTTTAACGGTCTGGATGCGCTAGATGTTTTAGACGGACAACAGGCGTGGTTTTTCCCGGCCAATAACGGCCGTGAACCAGCTTATATCTACCTGACGGCTTTGTTTGTGGCGATTTTCGGCCGTTCCGCGTTGGCGGTGCGGCTGGGAGCGGCGGTAGTCGGCACGCTGACAACCGGGCTAGTTTACCTGCTGGCGCGGGCCTGGTACGGCCGTTCCACCGGACTCCTCGCTGCCTTCACCTGGGCGGTCACACTCTGGCCGGTTCACCTAAGCCGTATCGGGCTGCGCCCTATCCTGCTGGCGCCCTTTTTAGCCGCCGCCTTCTGGTTAGGCACACTGGCTTACCGGCGGCGGCAGCAATGGCTCTGGCTGATCGCCGGGCTGGTGTACGGGGCCGGATTTTACACTTACCTGGCCATCCGGTTTACACCGCTGCTGCTGGCGGCGCTGGCCTTTTATTTGCTGGCGCGGGGAAAAGGAAAGGGGTTATGGCCGGGACTGCTTTGGTTTGGATTAGGCACGGCCGTCTCCCTCATCCCTTTCACCTTTCTCGTCATACAACAACCAGACATCCTGCTGGGGCGCGCCGGGCAGGTTTCCATTCTGAATACGGCCGTTAACGGCGGCGATTTGTGGGCATCCGTATGGCAGCGCGGATGGCAAGCGTTGGGACTGTTCCTGTGGCAGGGTGATACTATTTTACGGCACAACCCGGCCGGACGGCCCCTGTTTGACTGGTTCATGGCCGCCCCTTTTCTAGTGGGATTAGGCTGGTGTGGACGCCATTGGCGGCGGTCGGCAGCAATGGCCTTATTGTTGTGGACGGCCGTCATGCTCGGCCCCACCATTTTAGCCGCCGACACGCCCCATTTTTTGCGGGCGTCAGGACTGCTGCCCGGCGTCGTCATCCTGCCCGCCATCGGCCTGGCCCAGTTGTGGCGGTGGGAACGACTGCCGGCCAGATGGCGTCAAGGAGTCGTGTTATTTTTAATGATGGGTAGTTTGGTCATGACAGTACGGGATTATGAGCGGTACGGCCGTGCCGCCGACACAGGCTATTTATTCGAGCAGGCGGCGCGCGCCTTGGCCGAAACAGTCAACGCCAGCCCGGCCGACGCCGCCATTTTCATGGACGACCGCTTCTGGTCGGGCTGGCCTTCCATCCCCTTCCTGGTCGCCAATCCCCATGTGTCCCGCTTCCGGCCGGAAGCGGGACTGCCGTCCCTGCCCGCAGCCAGCCAGTTGATTGTCTGGCCCTACGCCGCGCTCGATTTTATCCCTCCCGCCCTACCAGAAACGGCCCTGGTACGGATCGAATCAGGGCCATTGCATCGCGGCGACCTGGAACCGAATGCGTATCCGCTCTACACGCGCTACCTGGTCAGCCCCGCTCCTGATTGGCCTACCACGGCCACATTTGGCAATCAATTGGCGCTGCACCGGCCCGCTGTAGATCTGCTGGATGCGTCTACCCTGCAAATTGATCTGACCTGGTCAACGGAAACGGCCGTTCCCCGCCCCCTCACCCTGTTCATTCACATCCTCGGCCCGGCAGGGATGGCTGCCCAGCAAGACACGCCCCCCGGCAGCGACAACTGGCCGCATAGCTGGTGGCGGCCCGGTCTGCTGCTGTATGACCGGCACATCATCACATTGCCCGAACCCTTTGACCCTGATCGCCACCAGATAATCATCGGCCTGTACGACTCCGAGACGAAAACCCGCCTCCCAATTTTTGACCCAGGCGGGAATGCTGCCAGCGATAGTTGGGAATTGAAGATTGATGAGTAACCATTCACCATTCACCATTCACCATTCATTATTTCTTCTCCTCCTCGGTCTGCTGCTTGCCAGTCTGTCCCCGGCGCTGGCCCAACAGCCGCCCACACCTACGCCGAACACAGAAGGCAATATCTATGTGATTGTGCAAGCCAACGATTCGTTGTGGGCCATTGCCGCCCGCGCCGGAATCAGCCTGGCGGAACTGCTGGCGCTGAATAATTTGACCGAAGACGCCATCATTACGCCGGGTCAGCGCCTGCTCGTCGGGCAAGGCCCGCCGCCGGTGACGCCAACGATTCCCGTCCCTCCCACACTGACACCCACCAAACCGCCGCCGCCGCCCTCGGCAACGGCCGTTCCCCCGCCCCGCACCGCCCTCTGCCTCCAGGCTTTCGCCGACCTGAACCGCAACGGCGTCCACGACGCCGGGGAACCGTTCAAAGCGGCCGTCGCCTTCACTGTCTTCAATGACCGGGAAGTCGTTGGCAACTACGTCACCGACGGCATTTCCGAGCCGTATTGTCTGGAAAATTTAACGGCCGGTGAATATAAAATCACCCGCTCCGTCAGAAAAGACGAAACGCTGACAACGGAAGGCGACTGGACAATTATACTGGCTCCAGGCAATGTAGTGGAGATGGTCTTTGGCAGTTATACGGCCGTTACCCCCACCCCGGTCACCCCGCCCGCCATCAGAGCAGCCACGCCTGAACCTCCGTCCGCACAAACTTCAGAGGTAGTGGAAAACGGCCGTCCAAATTCAATTTTCATTGGCGCGTCCCTTGTGGTAATCTTCTTGTTGGCCGGCTGGCTTTTCAACCGGCGGTTAAATCAAAAATAATCCAAAAAACTTTTCCCGCAGCCAACTGCCAGGAAAGTGAAAGGTAAGAAATATGAAACGCACACATTTAACTTTAACACAACTACTAATCATCTTTATGCTGGTATTCAGCGCTGTTCAGGCTGCGCCGACAGCCGCCGCCCCCACCCAGCAAACCAACTTACTCACCAACGGCGGCTTTGAAGCCCCCTACAATGGGGACGGCTCAGCCAGCGGCTGGGTTCGTTGGGATCGCGTCAGCAGCGCCGACCAATTTGGCGACTGCACCAACGGCTATCACAAAAGCCCGCGTTGGGGCATGGCCACCGATTTCATCCACGGCGGCGGCGCATCGCAATACGTGGGCAACAACTGGGACACCTGGGCCGGCGGCGTCTGGCAAACCGTCTCTGTTGTGCCTGGAACCACCTACGAATTCAAATTTTACGGCCGGGGCTATGGCTCCATGCAGTCCAGCGACCCCTCCTACACCGGCCTGAACATGAACATGCGGGCCGGGATTGACCCCAACGGCAGCGGCTTGTGGAGCGACAGCGATATGATTTGGAGCGCAACCAGTTCCCCGCATGACCGCTGGGATTTATTCTCCCTCCAGGCAACCGCCACCGGCGATAAGATGACCGTTTTCATAGCCGCCGATTGGGCTGTGAAAGGCGTCAATCAATGCTACAAATTCCTCAACACCTATTACGACGACGCCTCCCTGGTTGAAGTCGCGCCGCCAGCGACCAACACACCAGTTCCGCCGCCCACCTCGCCCCCGCCGCCGCCGGCAACCAGTACGCCCATCCCCACCGCCACCCCCATCCCCACGGAGACCCCGATTCCCACTGAAACGCCCATTCCCCCCACGCCAACCCCAACCGGCGCAACCATCTGCGTCAACGCCTTTGCCGATGACAACGCCAACGGCGTACACGACAGCAGCGAAGGATACATGGCCGGGGTCACTTTCACCATTGCCAGCAATGGACAGGTGATGAGCCAGGTCGTGTCGGCCGGCAACGAAAACCCAGTTTGTGTGGCGGGGATGATGGCTGGCAACTACCAGATAGCCCAAATTGTGCCCGGACGCCTGGAAATGACGACGGCGGCCAATGCGCCGCTGGACGTTGTTGCCGGCAAGACATATGGCGTGGAGTTTGGCAGCCGCCTGCGCCCGGCCGATAGCGCCGATACCGGCCAGGCCGTAGCCAACAATCCCGCACCGACCGCCTCGGCTGAAGCAGCGCCCAGTCCGGCCCCGGCTGAAGAAGGAAGTGGTTTAAGCCTGATTGCCATCAGCGGTCTTGTGGTGATGGTATTGGCAGTTATTTTACTGGGGGCGCTCATCTTCCTGGTTTTGAAGAAGCAATAGGTGGTGAGTGATGAGTGGTGAGTGATGAGTGGTGAGTAATGAGTGATGAGTAATGAGTGATGAGTAATGAGTAATGAGTGATGAGTGATGAGCCGTAAGCGAATTTCGTTTCACGCATCACGCATTAAAAATTACGTTTTACGTTATCGGTTTTTGGCGGCTGCGTTGGCGATTGCCTTCGCAGCCGCTTTGCCTTTGCTGGCCGGGCCGGGGCTGCTGAATACGCGGGGGGGCGGGGACAGCCCGTTTTTGCTGCAAAGGGTGCAACAGTTGGAAACGGCCGTCCTCTCCGGCCATTTCCCAGCGCGTTGGATGCCAGATGCGAATTACGGCTATGGCTATCCATTCTTCAACTACTACGCGCCGCTTTCCATTTACACTGCCCTGCTCTTTCGCATCATCGGTTTCAGCTACGTCGGCTCAATTCAACTCTCGCAGTTAGCCGGTTTTTTGGTTTCTGCCGGGGGCATGTTTCATCTGGCGCGCCGCTGGTTCAACAGCGAGTGGGCGGGGCTGCTAGCGTCGGCGGCTTACACCATTGCCCCATTCCACATGGTCAACGTCTACACCCGCGGCGACTCGCTGGCCGAGTTTTGGGCGATGGCGTTTTATCCGTTGGCAGTTTTGGCGGTGGATGGGGTGGCAAGGGGCAAGTCGACAAGTTGGCAAGTTAGCAAGCGGCAAGTGGCTATGCTGGCATTGGCGTATGCCGGACTAATCCTCAGCCACAACATTTCAGCCATGATTTTTTCCCCGTTTTTGCTGCTGTACATTTTCCTGCGCTTACCCAAGCGTTCATTCACAATTCACAATTCACAATTCATTATTCATTATTCCGCCGCCCTCCTCCTCGCCTTCGCCCTGGCCGCCTGGTTTTTCATCCCGGCGCTGGCGGAACAATCACTGGCCCAGCTTGGCCCGGTTACAGAGGGATATTTCCATTTCAGTAATCATTTTCGGGGGACGAATTTGATTCAGGGGAATTTTTTCTTTGATTACAACCCGGATGGCGGCGTGGCTTTTAAGATGGGGTTGGCGCAGGCGGTAACGGCCGTTCTCGGTATGCTGGTTTGGCTGCGGAAAGGACGGGGGGAACGGCCGTTTCTCTTCACCGCGGCCACATTCTTCATCGCCACCTTCATGATCACGCCGCTTTCCCGGCCGTTGTGGGATCATTTGCCCTTGCTCTCCTTCACCCAATTCCCCTGGCGGTTCTTGTCGGTGCAGGCATTTGCCGGCGCGCTGGCGGCGGGCGGATTGGCGCTGCCCTCTATACGAAAACGAGTTGTGACCGGAACGGCCGTTCTCCTCCTGGCTGCCGGGTTGGGCCGCTTGCCAACTGATTATCTAACCTTAACCGATGCCGACGTGACGGCCGAAAAGCTGGCCCAGTATGAATGGTTCAGCGGCAACATCGGCACCACCATCAGCGCCGAATATCTGCCGCCAACCGTCCAGCCGCGCCCCACCACCAGCGCCTGGCTGACCACAGGCGAACGGGACACAGTTCTCACCCTATCCGGGAAACTGCTGACCGCCCAACGGCTGAACGACCGGCTGACACATCAAATCTGGGAGGTGGAGACGGCCGTTTCGTCCACCCTCATTTTCCCCACAATGCACTGGCCCGGCTGGGTTGGCGCGTTGGATCGGGAACAGATAGAGATACGGCCGTCTCCCGGTTCCGGCCTCATCATGCTGAACGTGCCGCCGGGAAAACATATCGTTACCTTGCAATTAAAACGCACCCCGATCCGGCTGGCAGCGGAATGGGTTTCGCTGACCGCTTTCCTCCTTACACTTTGGCTTCTCAAACCTGCGCGGTTTAGAAAACCTCGCAGGTCTCACGCATTGACCCTCATCGCCTTCGCAGCCGTTACGATACTCCTTCATCGCCGGCCAATATCCGCACTGCCGCCCAACGATCTAACCTGGGATTTTGCTCAAATGGGCTACCTGCATCACGACGACACGGTTCGTTTTGATGATGGCAATGTGCTGGCAAGTTACGCATACAGTCATGATGTCATATCCCCCGGGGAGACGCTCACCATCACGCTCAACTGGCAAACCAGCAGCGCAACAGAAGCTGAATTAGCCTTAACAACCCCGGCCAAGAGCCGCTTCCCTCTGGCGCCGCTGCTGGCCCAAGAAAGCCAGCCGGTTGCCGCTGGGCCGGCGCTCTACCAGTTCACCATCCCCGATGATGCTCCGCCCGGTTTGTTTGTTCCTCTGTTGAAATTAGAAGACGGCCGTCCCCTCCTGCCATCAGGTAAAACGCGCGGCGAGTTGTATTTACGGCCGTTCCGCGTCATTCAATCATCAATCATCAATCATCAATCATCCACTCTTGACGCGCGCGCAGGCCAAGCGACGAGGCAAGACAACACGCTAACCCTCCACCTCGCCTGGTTCACGCCGCAGCCACTCAGCCGCAATTACAACGTCTCTCTGCGCCTGTTGGATGCCGCTGGCGCCGTTCTCTCCCAGTTCGACGCGCAACCCGGCTATGGCTATTTGCCCAGCGGCGGCTGGCCTACCGGGGATTGGGTGCATGATTGGCTGTCGCTGCCCCTGCCGGAATCGCTGCCAGGAAATGCGCCTTATGCGGTGACGGCTCATTTGTATGCCGTCGACACCGGGGAAATAGTTCTCACGCGGCGGTTGGGGGAACTGGATGATTTGTTGGTTTTCCAAGCGCAAACACCTGTTTTTGAATTACCCAATGATATGATAGGAGGAGAAACGGCCGTTTTCGCCAACGACGCCGGACCGCTCATCCAACTCATGGGCTACAGCAGCGCAGAAAATAACCTGACTCTTTACTGGCAGGCATTAACCGCCACCCCAACCAACTACACCCGCTTCGTCCACCTCGTCAATCCCACCAACGGCGACATCCTGGCCCAAGTAGACGGCTACCCACTCGGCAACAGTTACCCCACCAGCCAATGGTCGCCCAACGAAATAATCACCTACACGGTGCGCTTACCCGCAGCGCCAGGTGAATATGAGATTATGATTGGGTTTTATGAGAATTTGGGGAGTAGGTGGCCCCGGTTAACGGCCGTCGCCCCCAACGGCGCCATTTTCCCCGACAACAGGGTGAAGATTGATGATTGATGATTGGAGATCGCACAATCATCAGTCTTTAATCTTCAATCACTCCCCAAAAACTTCACCGCCCGTTCAATACTTTTCTTGGGGCTGATTTTATACTGTGTATCGGCAATTTTCCCGTCAGTGTCAATGATAAAATGGCTGCGGATGATGCCCATGTAGGCACGGCCGTACAGCTTCCTCTCGCCCCATACCGCATACGCCTCGGCTGCCTGATGTTCCGGGTCAGATAACAGCAAATACGGGAACCCTTCCTCGGCCCGCCATTTGGCCAACTTTTCCGGCGCATCGGGACTAACACCCAACACCACCGCGCCATTGGCCTCAATCGCCGGGTAATTATCGCGGAAGCCACACGCCTGCGTAGTACAGCCCGGCGTGGCCGCTTTGGGGTAGAAAAACAAGACTACCCGCCGCCCGCGAAAATCAGAAAGCTTTACTGGCTGCCCTTCATCGGACAATAATTCAAAATCTGGCGCCACATCGCCTACGTTTAACATAGAAATCCCCTTGAAATGAGATGATAACATTGTAACCTGGACACACCAGATTACAAAAGTCTGGCAGACTTTTGTAATCTCGCGCAATTATAACCAATTCATAACCTTATTCAGGACTGTTATCCCATTCAAATACGGCCGTTTTTCGGCACAATTAAGTTATCAATATTTAATCGTCGTAAATTTCATCAGTAAAATTATGTTGCATTATATTTACCCAGTTCGCCTAGAAGTATATTTGGAGGATCACTATGAAAAAAAGATTGGTTGCATTCATCAGCCTGGTCGCTTTGCTGGCGATCACTGTAATACCCGTATTTGCTTTTAGTAGTATTCAGTTCCTGGTCACTGACAATAAAACCTCGCAGCCCTGGGGAACAACCGCCGGACAGTCATATAGAATTTTCGTCACTGGCAGCGTTTCTGGCACACTCCTGGATACAACTACACTAACCACGCCCGCCGATCCGGTTTTAGACTTTACCTGTTCATATGGGGGAGCATGCCCTCCCGTCGCGGCAACAACGTTGACAGCGCCTGCTGCCGGCGAAACAGTAACCGTTTTCATTATTTTGACCGGAACAAATGGGAATCCTTCAACGATCACAGAGAGCTACACTCAACCTCCTGTAGACCTGGGGACTTTCACCATTAACCGGCAATCAGGCACCGGCCCAACGG
Organism: Chloroflexota bacterium; assembly: GCA_024275635.1. GTDB lineage: Bacteria > Chloroflexota > Anaerolineae > Promineifilales > Promineifilaceae > JACKCC01. The sequence continues at coordinate 42,975 of JAJRYT010000145.1, forward strand.
CCGTTACCCTCGCCGACTTCACCCCCGCCCCGACAACGACCGCCTTCCCCCTGATTGCCGCCGCCTTCATCATGTTGGGCAGCGCCAGCTACCTCCTGCTGCGCCGTCGCACCACCCAGGCCACAGTTCGGGCCTATCAAGAAAAGTAATTTATTTTATTCCATCCATCCCCCATAAAAACACCCTTCTGCTGTTAGGTAGGAGGGTGTTTTTGTTCCTTTTCGGCCCGGAGAATGCGCTGCTGGGCCAACTGCCGCTGAATCGCCTCATAACTTTCCCGGTCTAACGGATAGCGCCAGGCCACCAACACCGATAACACCAACATAATGGCCGGCAGGACGCCAACAAAAAAACGCAGCGCCCGCAACGCGCTTTCCGGCTGGGCGATATAGGCGCTGCCCGTTGTGCCGCTGATGAAACCGGTCGCCGACAAGACATGCCCCACAATAAAAATAGCAACCGCCGACGCCATTTTGCGAAAGAAGACGAGATACCCGGCATAAACGCCCTCGCGCCGCTTACCCGTTTTTAGCTCATCCTCCTCAACCACATCGGCAACGATGGCCCAGGGGACGGCGTTGGCCGCCCCAAACCCCATCCCGGCGAAGATAGCGGCCACCAGCACCCAGTTCTGCCCGCCTGGCGGCGCCTGGCTGAGGATGAGCAGGACGACGGCCATGAAGGACATGCTGCCGATGTAGGTGTTGCGTTTGCCGTAGCGGCGCATGAGCCGGACGACCAGGGGCATGGTCAAAAAGGCCACGCCCATCACAACGGCCAAAATCAAGTTGTCGAAACCGGGGTCTACACGCACATAATCCACCAAGAAGCGCACAAAGACAATCAGCATCACATCTACCGTGGCGAAGCTTAACAGGTAAATGATGGCTCCCAGGCGAAACGGCCGATTACTAAACACTTCGCGGAAGGTTTGCAACGGCCGTATCGGGTCCTTATCCGGCAGGCGTTCCGGCTCCTCAATATGCCGGAACAAAATCAGCAGCGGCGCCGCCAGCGTCACACCCCAAATCGCCGCCGCCAGCGCATACCCGGTCCGAATCCCGTCCGTCCCGCCGCCAAACCAGCTGCTAAAAACATTCTCAGCCAAAAGCTTAAAAAGCCCCCCCGTCACCAAAGCCGCAAAAATGGAGACGCCCATGCGCCAGCCGGCCAGGTTGCTGCGCTCGTCGTAATCCTCACTTAATTCCGGCGTTAAGGCCGTGTAGGGCACATTGACGATGGTGTACAGGGTGTCGAAGATGAGAAAAACGGCGCCGTAGTAAATCGCCAGGCCGCGACTGGTTGAGATAGGCGGCACAAAGAACATGAAGAAGAAGGCCAGTCCAAAAGGGATGGCGCCAAAGAGGAGGAACGGCCGTCTCCGCCCCCAGCGTGTTTGCAGACGATCACTTATCATCCCCACCAGCGGATCATTGATACCGTCCCAGATTTTGCCGACCAGCGCCACTGTCCCCGCCAACGAAGCCTCAATCCCCACGACATTCGTCAAAAAGATAAACCAAAACGCATTCCGCGCCGTCGTTGCCGCTGACGCTCCCCAATCACCCAAGCCATAAATAAACTTCGTTTTGCGCGGCAGCGTCGTCAGCTTCATTTGATCATCTTGCATGAATTATCCTAGCGGCTACAACCTAAAACACTTGTGCATCGGGTAAGTGGCGGGAACATTTTCCCCGTTCCAGCGTTTACAACATATGGCCGTTCAGACCTGCGAGGTTTCGGAAAACCTCGCAGGTTTCCAGAGGCACAAATTCGGAGGTGCAAAATGCCAACTTTTTATATGCTGTTTTGGTCAATGGTCATTATCGGTGCATTGGGCGTCTGGCGTCTGCGACAATGGGGACACATTGTCGTGGTTGCCGTCGTTACGGCCTTCGTTTTGATTTTGAGCCAATCGCTTTTTGTGCAGTTAGCCATCTCGGCCGGGGTAGACCCCAGCCAGGCGCTGTCCAATCCATCGGCATTCCTGGCCGCCGGGCCACTGGGCTGGCTGGCGCTGCTGGTAATGCCCTGCGGCTGGCTTGGCCCTTTTATTGGCTCTAACCTGATTCAACGCTGGAACGGCCGTTATGACGGCAACTTCACAAGTTAAACGGCCGACTTCACCGGCCGCCTAACAGTCCCAACGCAAACCGCAATAAGCCGCGAAACAGCCACCGGCCTACACCCAGGCGGGGCGCGGCGCTCAGACTCTCCTCCATGCGCAGCATCGCCTCCAGCCACCGCCCTTGACGCAGCCGGAGCAGGCTCAGCGCCCGCAAAACCTGGCTTTGCTTCAAGGAGTCGCCCTGTTGGGCAAAGAGGGCAGCGGCCTGACTGTAACTGCGCGCCGCTTCATCCCGCCGTTTTTGCGCGGCATACAAATCACCCAGATTAGCGCTGGTTTGGGCCTGGCGGTTTATATCATCCAGTCGGGCAAAAATGGCTGACGCTTTTTGCAGAGCGGAAACGGCCGCTTCCCAATCCCCCCGCACCCGGTAAATAACCCCCATGTTATTGAGCATTTCCCCCTCACCGGCTTCATCACCTTGAGCAGCGTAGGCAGAAACGGCCGTTTCCAACACCGCCAACGCTTCCACATATGCCCCCCGTCCAAACAAAACCATTGCTTCCTGCTTCAACTGTTCAGGAGAACCCAATGTATCCATCAGCCACCCTCACAAACAAAAATGGCAGCCCCAACGCTGCCATCACCCTAAACTCATTACGTTTTACGCTTCATGTTTTAGAAAGTAATATCCAAGATATTCTCAGCCACCTGGCGCAGCTTTTCTACATCCATCTCGCTTAACTTTTTGGCTGTTTCCAGGTAGGGGATATTGACCGGGTTAATGAGAAATGCCTGCATGTCGGGGGGCATTTGCTTAAACTGCCGGTGCAACTTCCGTTCCGCCTCATGCCGTCCCAGCGGCCCATGATTCTCCATAAACTGGTCAACATCAGCGCCCATAACCTGGCATAACTGCTCCAAATGTAAATAAGGAACCGGAACGTTGCCGGATTCATATGATCGAATCAACGACTCCTCTACATCCAATGCCTCAGCCAGTTCATGATGTTTTTTTGTGATTTCAGTCGCAGTTGGCGCAGCAAGACGCCAATAACACGGTGACGCAGCGCAATCATCCGGCCAAAATCCGGCGACTCCTCTTTCTCCAGCCTATCCGTCCCCCAAAAATAACCCATTGGAATTTTCAGGAAAATGGCCAACGCCTCCAGCTCTGGTAAAGAGATAACCTGTTCGCCCTGTTCCAACCGGGTGAATTGTTCTGGCGTAAACTCAATCACTTCGGCGCATTCTTCTACTGAGCGACCAGTATAGGCGCGTGCATCTTGAATCAATAACCCAAGCACCTTTGCTCGCTGGTTGCTCTCTCTGTCACTCATCACATCTTTCTCCGGATGATTGAACGGTCAAACTGCACTTTCCCGTTATGTTTAGCTCAAATCGTTGACGTAATCTTAGCAGAAACACAATAGATTCACAACCAGAGAAGAAAAAATGACGAGGGGGACGCAGGAAGCAATGGGCGGCGAGGTCTTTTAATTTGTCCTTGCGACGCAATACTTTTGCTGCGCTGCAATTTACAACAGATCCATCTCCCCCAGCGACAACTGGGCGGACCGCCTACGTAATACGCAATACACAACACGTAATACGGCCAATCCTGCGAAATCCCAAAGAGCCAGTATAGCGATTTCTCGCTCGTTTTTATTTTGTAGCTGTACAGGTCTCTGTCATTTCGACGAGCGGAACGAGGAGAAATCTGTGCCGCCTCATGCGATAAGAAAGATGTCTCCCTCCGGTCGAAATGACACCTATACAGTTACTTTATTTGGCGTGGTTCATTTTTGACAAAATCATCTTTACAATTAGATGTGGATTGGAAATCCACATCTAATACCAAAAGTGCGTTGAAACGCGCTAAAGACCCGGTTTGAGCGCATTTCAACCCGTTTTCAACGGGTTTTTTGTC
>JAJRYT010000146.1 GCA_024275635.1 Chloroflexota bacterium
AAGCAGGAAAATGCAATTGACAAACAATATCGGCTGATTCATGGTGAAATGCGTTCGTTGTTTCATCTGCTTGGTGTTGTTGTTTGAATGAAAAATTTTTTTATCGACAACTTTCTGTCGATGTGGGCGCGTAAGCGCCTAATAAAGTAACCGTTCAGCCGCCAACAGACTTTTGAAGTTTTGCAGTCGAGTACACAACCACACAGAGCGTCAAAACTTCAAAAGTCTCCAGGGGGGAGTGAACGCTTACCTAATAAAAAAAGCCAATTACTCGTACACCTCCGGGAGGTGGCTGTAGCGTTAGAGGATTCTTGTGCCGTCGGCTTCGTAGCCATCGCCCCAGGCCAGGATTTTGTAGGGGGTGATTTCGATGAGCCGCCAAACGGCCGTTTCATCATACCGAAAATCCCATTCATATTTATGGTAGAAATAGTCAGCCAACGTTGCCACATCTGCCTGGTCGGCGACATGGGCTTCGCCTTCAATGAGGACGACGCTGGCAGTGTCGGGCAGGGATAGGGCGACGTTTTGGTTGTGGCGCATGTTGGTGAATTTTTGGGTGTCATCGCCGGTGGCGATGTAGATTTTATCGTTCAGCCAGACAAACCAGACAGGGACGAGATGCGGGTGATTGTCATAACGCACGGTCGCCATCCAGATTGTCAGTTCACGGCCAAGCCGGGCTTCGATGGCCCGCCATCGGGCCGGGTTGTGTCGCTTCATGATGGGAAGATTATACTGGATACGGCCGTATTACCTAGTGTACAGCTTATCATTTTGCCAAACGGCCGTTTCCACTGCCAATGGCGATGTTAGCATCTGTCGGGCAAACCCGGCCAGGCGGCCCGCTTCTCCAGTGGTAAAAGCGCGCACGACCCTCATTTTCCCGGCCGGGGCTGATAATCCACGCTGCTGCAGCACACGTTTTATCTGGCGGGCGACAGCCGGGGCCGGGTCAATGATCGTTACATCAGGGCCGACTATTTTGGTGAGTAACGGCCGTACAAACGGATAATGCGTACAACCTAAAACCAACGTATCCACCCCCTTGGCCAGCATCGGTTCCACACAGGCACGCAACAGGCGCTCCGTTTCCGCGCTCTTTGTTTGACCATTTTCAATCAGCGCTACCAATCCCTGACACGAGTCTTCAAAAACCAGCACACCTTGGGCAAACCGGGCCATCAGCGCCTCATACCGCTGGCTTTGAAACGTGCCTGCCGTCGCTAAAACGCCTACCTTGCCCCGCTTTGTCTGGGCGGCGGCTGGTTTCACCGCCGGTTCCATGCCCACAAAAGGTACATCGGGAAAAGTTTGCCGTAAATGTGTCAGGGCTGCGCCGGAAGCCGTGTTACAAGCCACGACCACCAATTTGGCGTTCAATTGCAGCAGAAAATGGGTGATGCCTTCGCTAAATGCCTGAATTTCGGCCAGCGACCGCGAACCGTAGGGGACATTGGCCTGATCGGCCAGATAAATAAGCTGTTCGTGGGGCAGTTCCGCCCGGATGTGGCGCAGCACGGACAGCCCGCCCACCCCTGAATCGAAAACAGCAATCGGGCAAAGGTTAACAGCGGCCGGGTTGCAAAGCTGCAAAGCTGCCGAGCTGTGAACTTTCTTACTTTGCCCCATTGTCCCCTTGTCCCCTTGCCCCATTGCCGTTTGCCGCTGCCGCAACCAACCCTTTGAACAGCGATAACATCATTGGATAATGCTGATACATCCCTTCAGGGTGCCATTGAACACCGACAGCGAAAGGATGGTCAGGAAGCTCAAGCCCTTCAATCAACCCGTCTTCCGATCGCGCCGATACAGCCAGACCCGGCGCTAATTCATAAACGCCCTGGTGGTGGATGCTGTTTACGGGGATGGTTCGATCGGGCAATAAATGGGCCAATTTTGATCCGGCGGTTACGGTTACGGTATGGCCTATGTGATATCGCGGGTAGGGGCTGCTGAAATCATGCATGACGGCATTGGGCATCTGGCTGTATACATCTTGCCATAAGGTTCCCCCCATGGCCACGTTCAAGACCTGATGGCCGCGACAGATTGCCAGGAATGGTTTTTGCTCGGCAACGGCCGTTTGCGTCAAAGCCAATTCTAACCGGTCCCGATCCTGGTCAATTGCCCGTAATTCGGCCTGTTGTTCATTGGTGTAACGGCGGAAATCAATGTCGCCTCCGCCAGGCAGTAACAACCCGTCCACTCGATCAAAAACCGCGCGCCAGGCATCATCGTCTAAGGAAAGCGGGATTAAAATCGGAATGCCGCCGGCAGCAATAATGGCCTCAATGTAAGGCGCATTCAGGCCGATGACTTCTAATTGATTTACTTGTTTACGATACGTGGTACAGCCAATAAGCGGCCGTTTGGAATTGGACAGCGATGACACAGAGCCTCTCCTATGTTGATAACTATGCCAAAACAAAAAAGGGTGAACGGCAATAAGCCTTCACCCAGGAAATTGATTAATTAACAGCAACGACGATTCATCATTGCCAATACAACCGGTTAAAACAACCTAATAAATTCGTTTTTCCCGCAGGCGCGCTGACTTACCAGTACGTTCACGCAAGTAATAAAGCTGAGCGCGGCGCACATGTGCATGGCGCTGTACATCGATCTTTTCAATGCGCGGCGAACGCAATACAAAGGTTCGTTCAACACCAATGCCGTTTGCGGCAATCCGACGTACGGTAAAATTGCGATTGTTGCCACTGTTACGCAGGCGAATAATTGTGCCGCTAACGAGCTGAACACGCTCGTTGCGCTGACCAACGTTGATACGCAAATGGACGGTCACATTATCGCCAACACGAAGCTGTGGGAGCGCTTCAATATCGTCGTTATCAAAAGCTTTTAATAGCAAATCAGACATGAGAACTTTCTCCAACAAATAGGGGCTAGACCCTATTTCCTTTTAGCTTTAGCATAAAGATAGCCCGCGACAGCGGGCTAGAATTCAAACTATATCACGCCTGGGTCTCACTGGCAAGAAAATGATGTATTCACGCCAGATGCCAGATGATGAAATCCCCAGAATTGGGGCAACCTGATTTACACCTTCTCAACAGAAGCTGCTGCCGGCCCTTTTGGTCCCATTTCAACTGTAAATTGGACTCGCTGTCCTTCTTCCAGGGTGCGATATCCATCCGCGCCAATGGCTGAATAGTGGACAAACACATCCCCACGATCATCATCACGGGAAATAAAACCAAAACCTTTCTTGTCGCTGAACCATTTCACGGTTCCTGTTTCTAACTCACTCATCTTTAAAACCTACCTTGTTACATAAAACTAAAACTTTCTATGTTGCTCAGTGACTGAGACACAAAAAACCGCCCAGACCTGGTATGCCCGGACGGTGCATTCTAGTCATCGGAAACAAAGCAACAAACTATCTAACCAGAACTATACTGTATTTCTCTGGTCTGGTCAAAATAATTGGCATTAACGATCTTTCTTGAGAACTGGCAGCCCGTTCTTGCTTTCAGATACAATGTAGCCAGCCGGTACAGCGTCTAATGCGCCATCTTTTACTTCTTTAGCAAAGAAGTAAATGGTTTGGGTACGGCCGTTCTTTAATTGTGTATCCCGTTTATGCAAGAAATAAGTACGATCCTTAGAGTTTGTAAAACTAAAAGCCATGTTTTTACCTTCCTTTATCAAAATATCTTATCCAGGTTTTCGTAGCTATGTGATCAAATAAAACCCAGTAACTGACATACTGCCACAGCCGTGACAAAAACCGATATTAAAGCAATCCTTGTCTATTGGCAAGAAATTATCAGGGAATTCTCTATTTTTTAACACTTTGACGCCCAATTTTTCGGCTGTTATACTTTCTCGATTGGCACTAAATTAAAGATGCAACCAATTTAGAAATATCTTTAGACAAAGACAAAATTAACGGCTTTATCCGTGTTAGGAGATACCTATGCGCTTTTCACGATCCTTTGGCAGAACATTACGGGAAGCACCGGCTGATGCCGAGATGATCAGCCATCAATTATTAATCCGCGGCAATTTTGTGCGCCCGGCAGGGGCCGGCATTTATACGTTTATGCCCTTTGGTTACCGCGTTATTCGCAAAATATGGGCTATTTTAGCTGAAGAAATGGACGCCATTGGCGGGCAAGAGATGTGGATGCCTAATCTACATCCGGCGTCATTGTGGCAAGCGACGGGACGGTGGGATACGGTGGATGTATTGATGAAGGTGAAGGCCGGCGGCAGCCGTGAATATGCCCTTTCCGCCACCCATGAGGAAATCATTGTTGATCTGGCGCTGCGTGAAATTGAAAGTTACCGTGACATGCCGCGCATGATTTATCATATTAGTAAGAAATTTCGTGATGAACCCCGCGCCCGGGGCGGGCTTATGCGCCTGCGGGAGTTCATCATGAAGGATGCCTATACGCTGGATACCAGCGAAGAAGCGTTGGATGCGTATTATCCGTCTATGATTCAAGCGTATTACAATATTTTTGAACGATGCGGCACGCCAGCGCGGGCGATTAATGCTGATGTGGGGGCGATGGGCGGCAAAAGTTCGCATGAGTTTGTTGTGCCGCATGAGCAGGGAGAGGATATGTTTATCGCCTGTACGAATTGTGATTATGCGGCGAATGTGGAAGCGGCCGTTTTTGTGCGCGAGGGTGAAAAACCGGACAAATTGAATGAACTGGGCAAGATACTCACGCCGGACTGTAAGACGATTGCCGATGTTGCCTCTTTTGTTGGCGTGCTTACCAGCCAAACGCTAAAAGCGGTCTTTTATTGGTGGACGCCATTGGGAGAAGGGGAGGAGAACGGCCGTTTTATCTTCGGCCTGGTGCGCGGTGATTTAGAGGTGAACGAAGTTAAACTCATCAACGCTCTGGGCGGCGGCGCATTGCGTCCGGCCACCGATGATGAAATCAAAGCCGGCGGCGTGACGCCTGGTTACGCCTCGGCCGTCGGTCTGGACGTGGCCGCGGACTTGACTGAGCCTGGCGTTTTTGTCATTGCGGATACATCTATTGAAGCGGGCGGCAACTTTGTTGTGGGGGCGAACGAGGCTGGCTATCATTACACTGGCGCGAACTATCCCCGTGATTTTACCATCAGCCAGATGGCCGATATTGCTCAAGCTGATACGGGACGCCAATGTGCCCAGTGTGGGGGGCGTATTGAAGCGCAACGCGCGATTGAGGCAGGCCACTGCTTCAAATTAGGCACACGTTACAGTACGGCCGTTAACGCCACCTACCTGGATGAGAAAGGCAAACCACAGCTTATTTTCATGGGGTCTTACGGCATTGGGTTAGATAGGTTGATGGCGATTATTGTAGAAAAACATCATGATGATTATGGAATTATTTGGCCGGACAGCGTGGCCCCGTTCCAGGTTCACCTGATGCACATCGGGAAGGGGGATGAGGTACGCCAGACGGCTGATTCCCTTTACGAAACATTGCAACAAGCGGGCTTTGAAGTTCTCTATGATGACCGTAAGGCCAGCCCCGGCGTCAAATTCAACGACGCCGATCTCATCGGTATCCCCTGGCGGGTCACGGTGGGTGGCCGCAGTCTGGCCCAGGGCGGGGTGGAAGTGAAACGCCGCAGTCAGCCTGACCGCCATCTGGTTCCCATCTCTGAACTGGTGGCGATGGTGAGTAATTAGGCGACGTTCGTCATTAACTTAGTGATTTGGTCGCCCGTGCCCCGTATTCCGTAACCCGTAATCCGTAGTCCGTTATCTCCTGATGGAACACGGAATACGGAACACGGCTTACGAAAACCGGGAAGTTATTTCCGATCGCTTAAGGGGGGCCTCCGCTTTTTTCTTTTTAGGCAACCAGCGCCGGGAGGGCAGCATAGGCCGAATTGGCCATGGGGCTGGGTAAGCGTGAGGAGGATTTGGCGGACGGCCGTGTTACAATAACCCATTTAGGAAAAAACCACCGAAACTGGATAACAAATGACTTTCCAACTCGCCGCACCCATTATACCGTTGCTCATCGGCGCTTTTATCACTAGCGCATTAGCTTATTATGTCTGGCGGCGCCGTTCTGAACCTGGCGCAATCCCCTTAGTTCTGCTTATGCTGGCCGTTACGGAATGGTCGCTGGGGTATGCGTTTGAACTGGCTGGCGCCAGTTTGTCGGCCAAGATGTTGGGCGCAAAGCTACAGTACATAGGCGTCGTCATTATTCCGACTGTCTGGCTGGTTCTTACTTTACAGTACGGCGGCTACGAAAAATGGATGACAAGGCGTCGCCTCCTGTTATTGTCCATCCAACCGCTGGTCACGCTGGTCATTGCCTGGAACGGACGTTTTGACCGCCTGATATGGCAAAATCCCCATTTAGGGGCTAACGGCTTGGTCATGGCCGTAACCAATGGCTATTGGTTTTGGGTTAATGTGGCCTATTCCTATTTGCTGCTTTTCATAGGCACACTGCTGCTTATTCAGATGTTTATTCGTTCGCCCTATCTGTATCGTGGACAGGTCGGCGCATTGTTGTTGGGGGCGGCCGCTCCCTGGCTGGGAAATGCGTTGTATATCAGTAAACTTAACCCGTTTTCTCCCCTGGATCCCACTCCTTTTGCCTTTACCTTTACTAGTTTAGCCTGGTTTTGGGCGCTTTTTCGTTTTAGACTGTTGGATATGGCGCCTGTGGCCCGGGCCACGCTCGTTGAGAGCATGGCCGATGGGGTTATTGTGTTAGATAAGCAAGATCGGGTTGTTGATCTCAACCCGGCAGCACAGCGCATCACCGGACTAGCCGCCAGTTCGGCTATAGGGCAGCCGGTCAGCCGCGTATTCCCGGCTGCAGTTGCGTTGTTGGCGCAATATCGCCCAGAGGAGGAGGCCCAGGCAGAAGTTGTGAGCAACGTAAAGGGGGCGACGAGTTATTTTGACTGCCGTCTTTCACCATTGATTGGGCATAACGGCCGTTTACACGGCCGTCTCCTCACCTTGCACGACATCACCAAACGCAAAAGCTCAGAAGAGACGCTGCGTCGCTACACGACTCGTTTGCAGCTTTCCCACGAGATCGATCAAGCCATCCTGGCCGCCCATCCACCAGAGCAAATTGCCCACATTGCCCTGCGCTACGTCCGTGAACAAATCCCCTCCCTCCGAGCGGATGTATTCGTTTTTGACTTCGCTGTTGACGAGGCCGTTCTGATAGCGGTAGATACGGATGAACCCACGGCTGTTGGCGTCGGGTTTCGCGCGCCAACAGCCGTTTTTGCGGTCAACGAGGAGTTGGGACAGGGAGGGATTTACAAAGCCGACGATAACCGGCTGCTGCCGCAGTTGCCAGAGATAGGGCAAAAACTGCTGGCCGAGGGAATGCGCTCCTTCATCAATGTGCCCCTGATAGCCCAGAGCGAACTCATCGGCGCGCTAAACGTAGCTTCTAAAACCCCCTACGCCTTTACGCCGGCAACCATAGCCGTTGCTTCTGAAGTGGCTAAACCATTGGCTATTGCCATGCAGCAGGCGCGTCTCTATGCCCAGGCGGAGTCCCAGGCAGTCACGCTGCGCCGCCGCGAACAATACCTTACCCGGCTAAACGATATCACGCGAACGGCCGTTAGCCAGATTGACAGCCAGACCATGCTGCAAGCCCTGGCCGATACGCTCCTCGGTTTTGACGACGCCGACAATTGTTTCCTCACAACCTGGGATGAAACCAGGCGGCGGGCGACCTTTACGGCCGTTTCCGGCCAATTTAAGCCCCCTTTTGCCGATATCCAGGCACAGCCGGGCCAGGTATTGCTGATTGAATCTGTACTCAAAGAAGGCCGGCCTTTGCCCATTGCCAACGTGCATGACACCCCTTACGTGAGTCCTGAGATAGCTGCTCGCTTTCCGTCCCGCTCCGTGCTGGCTCTGCCCCTGACAAATGGAGGACAGAAACTGGGAGCGGCCATCATTGCCTACAACCAGCCCCACCAATTCACAGAAGACGAAATCAAATATGGTCTTCAAGCCGCCGCCCAAATCTCCCTGGCCCTGGCCAAAGCGCAGCTGCTGGAAACGGAACGCGAACAACGCGCGCTGGCCGAGTCCTTGCGGCAAACAGCAATAGCGTTGAGCGCCACACTGGATGTAGACAGCATTATGGACCAACTTTTGGAGCGAGTTGGCCGTATCATCCCCTTCGACATGGCTACTATACTGCTGGTGGAAGACGGGCGCGCCTCTGTCGCCAGACAGCGCGGCTACGAACAGTTTGGGGAAGATGCGGTCAACCAGATTTTTTCACTTTCGTTTGCAGTGACCACCACAGCAAATCTCCACCAGATGGCCGAATCAGGACGGCCGCTCATCATACCCGACGTAAAAAAATATCCGGACTGGATAGTTCACGAAACAACAGAGCATATCCGGGCCTTACTTTGCGCGCCCATAATTATCCAGGGTCAACTGCTCGCCTTCTTCTCTTTGGAAAAAACGACGCCAGACTTTTATCAGCCGGAACATGTAAAAAGATTAACTGCCTTGGCCGGACAGGCCGCGCTGTCTCTGCAAAACGCGCGTCTTTATCAGGAAACCCGACGCAGTGCGGAAGAGTTAGGCATTGCCAGCCATATTTTGCGCCACTTGAATGCGACGCCGGATATCCAAGCGGCGCTGCCAGAGATAACGGCCGTTCTCCAACAACTTACCGGTTGCCACCGGGTCGCCATCTTTTTGCTCGATCAAAATCAAGCCTGGGGCCAATTAATCGTTCTGAAGCAAGCTGCAGACGCCTTCAAACAAAATAGACGGCTGAACCTGGCCGACACCGCCGCTGCCCCTACCGTCATGGCCGGACGAACACACTTTACCCCTGATCTGGCTGCCGAGACAACGTTCCCGGCCGAAAAAATTCTTTATCAAGCTGGCTACCGGTCACGTCTGGCGCTGCCGCTCTACACTGGCGACAAGGTCATGGGATCGCTTAATCTGGGGTGGCGGCAGCCGGCCGGCTACAACATGGATGACCTGCCCCTGCTCAGACAGATCGCTGACGGTATTGCTTTGGCAGTGGGGAGAAGCCGTCTATTTGACGAAATAAACCGCCATGTTGATCAACTGGCGATCTTAAATCATCTCAGCCGACAAGCGACCAGCGCGTTAGATTCTCAGGAACTTTATACAACTGTTGTCCGAACCCTTTGCGCTTCTTTGAACCACACCCGGATGAGTATTTTTACGGTCGATCCGGAAGCCAAAGTTGTCAATTTGCAAGCGATTGTTGACTCAGAGGCGGGTGATATTCCAGTGGAGAAATATCATCAGGCGTTTGGCGAAGGGTTGATTGGTCGCGCCGCTGCCACTGGTGAGAGGATTGTCATCAATGACACAACACAACACCCTGATTTCCTGGAATCAAGCCACTATCCAATACGCTCAGAATTGGTCATTCCGATCAAAGTTGGCGACCAGGTTATTGGGGTTCTGAATGCCGACAGCCGTGAATTAAATGCTTTTAACGAACATGATGTGGCTATCTTGTCGCTGGTTACCGACCAGTTAGCGGCTTTTTTGGAGAAATCGCAGTTGTTTGCCGAAACGCGCCAGCGAGCGGTTGAGTTGGAAATCTTAACGGAGATTTCGACCGCTTTGCGTATTTCTGAAACGGTCGCTGATATTGTGTCGGTCTTGTTGGAGAAAGTAGCCTTTGAAGAGCCGACAGTCCGCGCCATTTATTTGCTTGAGCCGGAAACAGGGCGGCTGGTGGTTCGTGGATCGGTGCCAGAAATGGACGGATTTGTGGGTAGCTATCATCAGCCGGGGGAAGGGATCACTGGACAGGTGGCGGCAACGGGGAATATTCATGTGTCCCCACACTTGGCAATTGACCCGGAAGCGATTCTTCTGCCGCAGGAGCGGGAGATTTTGGAAAAGGCGTTTAGTAGTGTTGCTGTGCCCCTACGCGCCCAGGAACACACGGTTGGCGTTTTGCATGTGGCTTTAATGGTGAAACGGCCGTTCAGCGAAGCTGAAATTCGTTTACTAAAAGCCATCTCCGAAATCGCCGGCAGCGCCCTGCACCGCGCTCAGGTGTTAGGCACACTGGAACAACACGTGGCTGCACGAACCTACGAATTAGCCCGGGCCAACGAACAATTGCAGGAATTAGACAAGCTAAAGTCAAAGTTTGTTTCTGACGTTTCCCATGAACTGCGAACGCCCATCACCAACTTGAGCTTATATCTGGATTTAATAGATAAAGGCCGACCGGAGAAACGACAACAATATTTAGAAGTATTACGTAAGCAAACGGATCGCCTCAAGAACTTGATTGAAGATACGCTCAGTCTGTCGCGGCTGGACATGGGTAAAATCAAACGGGGACTCACGCCGATTGCATTGAACCCGGTTATTGAACAGGTCATCACCGCCCATTTACCTCGTCTGGAAGCAGCTGGGCTGGAGTTGATTACTGATTTACAGCCTGACTTACCCCCATTGAACGGTGAGCCGAATCAGCTGGCTCAAGTCATTACGAATTTATTGGCGAATGCCATCAACTATACGCCGGCCGGACAAATATTTGTACGCACATTTATGGATGAAAAAGGGTCTCTTTGTTTGGAAGTCGAGGATACGGGACTGGGTATTGCCAAAGGAGATATGGTTCATTTATTTGATCGTTTCTACCGGGGACAAAATGCGAGCAAGCTGAATGTGCCAGGAACGGGGTTGGGATTGGCGATTGTTCAGGAAATTGTTAATTTGCATGGCGGGGAAATTACGGTACAGAGTTCGGAAGGGAAAGGCGTGACGTTCCAGGTGTGTTTGCCAGTTGCTTGAAACTTTCTTTTACGGCCGTTTGTAATAAAATACAGCCTCTTACCAACTGCACATAATGTGTGCAGCAATCCTGATTTGTATTGGAGAAGGCAAAATGACGCAGAGACAACCGTGGCATGAAGTAACAAGGGCGTTAACCGATGTGGCTATGGGACGTAAACCGGCGACTCTGGTGGTTCGTAACGGCCGTTGGGTCAACGTCCACAGCGGCGAGATCATCCCCCACACCGATGTGGCGATTTATAAAAGCCGCATCGCTTACGTGGGCGAGGACGCCAGCCATACAATTGGGGAGGAGACAAAGGTGGTGGCGGGAGACGGCCGTTACCTCATCCCCGGCTTGTGCGACGCCCACATGCACGTCGAAAGCGGTATGGTCACTGTGACAGAATTTGCCCGCGCCGTCATTCCGCACGGCTCTACCAGCCTGTTCATTGACCCCCACGAAATCGCTAACGTCCTGGGGCTGCCCGGCGTCAAACTGATGCGCGACGAAGCGGCCACCCTGCCCATCAACATTTACGTGCAGATGCCCAGCTGCGTCCCCAGCGCGCCTGGCCTGGAAACGCCTGGCGCCGCCATCGGCCCCGACGAAGTTGCCGAAGCCATGACCTGGCCCGGCATTATTGGCCTGGGCGAAATGATGAACTTTCCCGGCATTTTCATGAGCGATGACAAGATGCACGCCGAAGTCGCCGCTACGATGAAAGCCGGTAAAACAGTCGGCGGCCATTACGCCGCGCCCGATTTGGGCCGTGAATTTCATGGCTATGTGGCTGGCGGCCCGGCCGACGACCATGAAGGCACACGTTTGGAGGATGCCGTCGCCCGTGTGCGCCAGGGGATGAAAGCGATGCTGCGCCTGGGATCGGCCTGGCATGATGTTGCCGCCCAGGTTAAAGCGATCACCGAGAAAGGGTTAGACAGCCGCAATTTTATCCTTTGTACCGATGACAGCCATTCCGGCACACTGATCCACGACGGCCACATGAATCGAGTCGTCCGCCACGCTATTGCCCAGGGTCTCAAACCTATCACCGCCATCCAAATGGCGACGTTAAATACGGCCGAACATTTTGGGTTGGAAAAGGAGATTGGTTCCATCACCCCGGGTCGATTGGCCGATATTGTCATTAGCAGTGATTTGGTGAGTCTGCCTATTGAGTTGGTGATTGCCAGGGGTGAGATTGCGGCCGAAAACGGCCGTATCATTACCGACATCCCCCCTTACAACTACCCCGACTTTGCCCAAAATACTGTCAAACTGGGCAAGCGCTTCACGGCCAACGACTTGGATATACCAGCCACTAAAAACCAACAACCTGTAACCTGCCGGGTCATCGGCGTCATTGAGAACCAGGCTCCTACCCGCGCGCTAGAGATAATCTTACCTGTCCACAACAATATCGTACAGATGGACAGCGCCAACGACGTGTGCCAGATCTCCCTTGTTGAACGACATCGCGCCACCGGCGGCATCACTAACGGCTTCGTCAGCGGCCTCGGCTTTAATGCGCCCTGCGCAGTCGCCACCAGCGTTGCCCACGATAGTCATCACATGATTGTCGTGGGCACAGACAAGCGTGACATGGCCCAGGCTGTTAACCGTCTGGGCGCAGTGGGCGGCGGTGTGGTCGTATTCAAAAACGGCGCGGAAATCGCCCTGGTGGAACTACCCATTGCCGGGCTGATGTCCAATGAACGCGCCGAAATTGTGGCCGCCAAGGCCGCGCGGATGGTGCAGGCGATAGCTGAATGTGGCTGCACGCTCAACAATGCCTACATGCAAATCAGTCTCCTGGCGCTGGTCGTCATCCCGGAACTGCGGATTTCAGATTTGGGAATGGTGGATGTGACGCAGTTTAGAGTGGTTCCGTTGTTTACGTAACATACAGCCCCTTTGATCCTTTGATGGGTGCGCGGAACTTTTGTTGACAACCTGATTGAATGCGTAGGGCGATTTTCAAAATCGCCCTACAATCATCAACAGAAAATCCGCGCGCCCTCCTTTGATAGGGCAGTAGGCAGCCCTCTCTCCTTTTGATATACTGCATGGTGCGCTTATCATTGAGCGCAACCAATATGGCAATGGCGTGTTTCTTTCTTTAATAAACATGCCAGAAAACAGTTAAGGACACCAGTTTGAAATCTGGCATGGATGATTCAGATTTAATTAAGCGCGCAAGAACGGATAAAGAGGCTTTTGGGCAGCTTTATGAGCGCTATGCGGACAAGATTTACAATTATGTTTACTATCGCACCGGAAACATAGCCGACGCTGAGGATTTGACCGCCCGTGTTTTCATTCGGGCGATGAAACATATTGGTAAATATGATGATCGCGGTGTTCCTTTCTCGGCCTGGTTATATCGCATCGCGCACAACCTTGTGGCGAACTGGCACCGCGACCGCAGCCGGCGCAAGATTTTATCGCTGGATGATGTAGCCCAGTGGCGTGTCCATGAAGATGGGCCTGAATCATTAACTCAGATGCTGGAGGATCGGGACGCGCTGCTGGCAACAATTCGCCGCTTGCCGGCGGATCGCCAGGAACTACTTATTTTGAAGTTTGTGGAACGGTTGTCGAACAAGGAAATTGGAAGCATCATGGGACGAAGTGAGGGGGCGATTAAATCACTTTACCATCGGACATTATTGTCATTGCGCGAGGAAATCGAGAACAAGATTGATCGTCCTTCGAGCGGGAAGCGCAGTCTTTTTCGGCGTTCTCGGCCCAACGGATGAATGTTATGTTGAGTCTTGGTCAATCGCAGATATGACACGAATTTTGCAACTGTTACGAACTAGGAAAGTTTTTTGTGCAATTTGTGCCATCCGTGTCGAAAAATTCCATCTATTGAGTCTGGAAGAGAGGAGATGAATCGTGTCAAAAGTAGCCATTGTTGTTGATAGTACGGCTTTTATTCCACCAGAATTGGTGGCCCAATATGATTTGCATGTTATTCCCCAAGTTTTAAATTGGGAAGGAAAGAGTTACAAGGATGATGTGGATATTACGCCGGACGAATTTTATACTCGTTTAAAGACGGCGAAGGAAATGCCAACGACATCACAGCCGTCAGCGGGCGAGTTTTTTGAGTTCTTTTCTGAGGTGGCGAAAACGGCCGATTCTATTGTTGCTACCCACCTTTCTGAATTTTTGAGCGGCACGCTGGCTTCAGCCCGCGCCGCAGCCGACATGATGCCCGATAATTACCCAATTGAGATTGTAGATACACGCTCGACAGCGATGGGGTTGGGATTTATGACTCTGGCAGCTGCCCGCGCCGTGGAAAATGGCGCTGATTATAAAGAGGCCGCTGAAGCGGCACGGGCTTTGATTGATCGAATGCGTGTTGTTTTTGTGGTGGACACGCTGGAATTTTTGCATCGAGGCGGCCGAATTGGCGGTGCGAAGCGTTTTGTTGGATCTATGTTGTCTCTTAAACCAGTATTACATTTGGAAAACGGCCGTATTGAGCCGTTAGCCTCAGTTCGGACCAAGCGCAAAGCCGTGCAGCACGCGCTGCAAGTCATGGAAGAGGAAATGAAGGGAAAGTCCAATATACGGGTAGCGGTGATGAATGCATTGGCTCCTGAAGAGGGCAACAAGATTTTAGATGAGGTGCAACAGCGACTTAATCCCATGGAACTGCTTAATACAGAGTTAAGCCCAATTGTAGGCGCGCATGTAGGGCCGGGAACGGTTGGGGTTATTTATTACGCCGAATCGTAATGGATAATTAGCGAGCGTTCGGGAATAACTTCCCGGTTTTCGTATTCCATGTTCCGTCAGGGGATAACGGATTACAGACTACGGATAACGGATAACGGATAACGGATAACGGACTACGGGTTACGGGTCACGGGTCACGGACGACCAGATCGCTAAGTTAATTACGAACGCTGCCCAAGCAAGTATGAAGTGATGAAGAGACGAACACTGGTAAATTTATTGGCCGATCATGCTGATTTGCTGAATCGTCGGGATACCGATGATTTGGATGTGGCAGCCTGGTTAGCGGATTATGGCCCTGTGCAAAGTATGTCGTCTTTGTTAACGCTGCTGCAATTAGCTCAGGCGGTAAAGCGGGCGCTTGTTCCCGTGGAACCGTCTCCTCTTTTTCAGGCTGAACTGGAAACGCGGTTGGTGCGGGGAGAAGGGGAGGCGACGAGAAAACGGCCGTTTTCCCGCGAAGTTTGGTTGGGGGCGGCGGCAGCGGGATTGATTGGCATTCTGTTGTTCGTTTTACGCCGGATGCGGTTTGTGTCCAATCGCTCTCAACCGGCGGCTACGGCCGTTTAACCATTTCTCTCCTTATACGCGACAATTGTATAGTGCGGTAAACTGCAAGTGGGGAGTGACTAAAGTTAAAATTACTGACCATCATTATTTGGTGTGTTGTTGCAACCGTTTGCGGGCGGTTCTGTAATAACTTTGTCGTATGCTTCATAGGTATAAGGGCGGCCTTAAGAATTTATTACTTGTTGCCCTGATAAAGGATTGTGCTAGAATCCTCAATCGAAAAAAGACGTAATCCTTGAAATCCTCTGGCGGGAGAAAACTGTTGAGCGAAAACACAACACAGAAAAATTGGATAGTTATTTTGACTATCTTGTTATTAGCCGGAATGGTAATAGCTGGGCCGTTAACAACGGGCCAGGTTGGGCCAGAGGCGCATCCCATCGAACTTAGTTTGCCAATTTCGATCAATGGATCGGGTACATTGACTTTGACTGGTTTGCAAATTGTCGGCGGATTGGCGGCGTTAATTATGGGGGGCATTGCCGTGGTTGGCGCATTCCTGGCTTTTATTTTTTCGCGAGCGGAACGGGACGCGGCTAATACCAAGAACAGTGAAAGCTATCACACCCACACGGCAACGTTGGAACAACAAGCCGCCGACCAAATCAAACAAATGCGTGCGGGGCGACAAACAGATAGTGTGCCGGCCCACCAAAGACCGCGTTGGTCTACAGTCAGCACTTCGGCTGTTATCATCTTGTTGGCTGCTTTTATGGGAATGCTGCTCAACAACACCTTTCTACCTGATGGCGAGATGATGGTAAACGGCCGTACCGCCAGCGCCATCTCCGTCATTTTGCTCTGGTTAGCGCTCATCAGCTTATTTATCATCATCTGGCGCAATCAAGCCGCCAAAGCGCGGGCGTCAGAGGGCGGCGCTTCCTGGGATACCGTTTGGGTGGTCGCCTCTGGATTGCTGGTCGTTGGTGTCGGTGTGAGCCTGGTTATCTATTTCGCCGGAAACCCGGATGGAATCAGCCTTGTCAATTCGGCCGTGCCCATCGTTGGCGGGCTGTCACTCATTTCGTTTTTCATCCTGGCCTTACGCGTCCACCCCCAACGATTCACCGCCATCGAACAAACCGATTACCATCCTATTCCCTGGGATTTCATCTGGGTGCTCATAAGCGGGTTAATTGTTGTTGGATTAGGCCTAGCGCTTGTTATTTATTTCAACACACCTGGTTAGACAAACCACAAAACCCTTCTGTTTCCCCGGAAACTCCAAGTTTCCGGGGAAATCCATAACCTGTAGGAAGAATTTATGAATAAACAAAAGCATTATTACGCTGTCGCTGGGTTAGTGGTCATTGGGACAATCGTCAGCTATATTTTTTTACAGGCCATATACCCCTTGCCCAAAGCCGCCAGCGCCGAAGCGAAAACAATAGATTTCATGTTTGACGTCTATTTTGGATTGATCGCCTTCATGTTCGCCCTCATCATGGCCTTTATACTTTATGCGTCTTTCGTATTCCGCCGCCAGCCGGATGATACAGAAGATGCGGCCCATATTCACGGTAATACCACATTGGAAATCATTTGGACGGTTTTGCCGGTTATTCTAGTCATTGGGCTGGGCGTATGGGGCGCGCTTGAATTTCGTGGTTTAGTGAGTGCAAAAGAGAACGAAATGGTCATTAATGTCACCGGACAACAGTGGTCATGGAGCTTTGAGTATCCTGAACAAGAAGATATTGTTTCGGCCCAACTGTTCTTACCCGTCAACCGCCCGATTGTGTTAAAAATGAACTCTGAAGATGTGCTGCATTCCTTTTGGGTGCCGGAATTCCGGGTCAAGCAGGATTTGGTGCCGGGATATGAACAGGAATTACGCTTTGAACCAACTGTAATTGGCCGTTACAAAGTGCGCTGTGCCGAAATTTGCGGCAAGGACCACACAACCATGTTGGCTGATGTCCAGGTGGTTAGCGAAAGTGATTTTGCGGCCTGGGTAGAGGAACGTTCAGCCAGACCGGCTTATGCTGACTTGACGCCAGTAGAACGCGGTGAGCTGTGGTATAACGCGGCGACAGGAGATTGGGCGGGCTGTGTTGGTTGTCACAGTGTTGATGGCGCTGTACGCGCCGGCCCAACGTGGTTAGACATTTACGGCCGTACCGAAACATTAACCGACGGCGCTACCCTCACCGTTGATGATACTTACATTCGCCAATCTATCCAGGAACCCAATGCCCAAATTGTGGAAGGATTCAATCCTAACATCATGCCACAAGATTACGTGGAGCGGTTTACGGCCGTACAAGCCGAAATACTGGCCGATGAAGGCGTCGAAATAGACATCATCGCCGATCTCATCGCCTTCATGCAGACATTGGAAGAGTAAATTCGTAAGGCAAATTGGTAATTCGCCCGCGATTTAGCAAATCGCTCTACACGACAACCGGAAAAGTAGGAGCAAGTATAATATGGGAACGGGAAAAATAATATTGACCTCAAGCTTCACCAGAGGAATCATTGGGCAAGCCGTTTTCGCGGCCCTGGGTATTGCCTTCATCAACGTTATCCGCGCCGCCCTGGGCTTGGAGGCCACGTTGGAACCCGGCGTCGTCTTCGGCGCGTTAATTAGCGTTATCGGCTTCCTCCTGGGAGCTGGCGTTTTCACCGACTGGATCAAGTGGATTGGCGGCCAAAAGACCCCCCTGCGACACGGAACGCCAGCAGGTAAACCAGAGTGGTCGCGTTACCTTAACGTAGATTACAACCATAAAGTCATTGGCATTCAATACGGTATTACCAGCGTCATTATACTGTTGGTAGGCGGCATCTTCGCCATCACCTTCCGGCTGGAACTGGCCCAACCAGGAATGCAGTTCCTGGACAACGACGCCTATAACACCCTCTTCAGCGGGCATGGCATTGTCATGATCGCTTCCATTCTGTTGGGCGTGGGCGCGATGGTCAACTACCTGGTTCCCCTCATGATTGGCGCGCCAGACATGGCTTTCCCTCGGCTTAACGCCTTTAGTTATTGGGTTGCTGTTCCCTCAGCTATTTTAATTCTGGCCGGGATGGCTGTTGGCGGTTGGGATACTGGCTGGGTCGCTTACCCGCCTTTGAGCTTGCGCGCGCCCTTAGGCGTTCAACTATTCTTGCTCGGCTTTTACATGAATGGTTTTTCATCCATTGCCGGGGCCATCAACTTGCTGGTTACAGTGGCGACGATGCGTGCCAAAGGAATGAGCCTGTTCCGTATGCCCATTTTTGTTTGGGCCGCTATTGCCACAGCGCTCATTCAGTTTACGGCGACGCAAACGGTTGGCGTGTCGCTAACAATGGCTGTTGCCGAACGGGTGATCGGTTTGAACTTCTTCGACCCGGTTGGCGGCGGCAACCCGCTTTTGTACCAACATCTGTTTTGGTTTTATTCTCACCCGGTCGTTTACGTCTTTGTTTTGCCCGGTTTGGGAGTCATCAGCGAATTGCTGCCGGTCTTTTCACGTAAACCGTTGTTTGGCTACAAATGGATTGCCTTGTCCAGCCTGGGTATTGCACTCTTGGGCTTTTTAGTGTGGGCACATCATATGTTTGTGGCTGGTATGCCCAATTCGCTGCGTTACGCTTTCATGCTTTCGACGATGTTTGTAGCTATTCCCACCGGCGTAAAATTCTTTAGCTGGGTGGGGACGATGTGGGAAGGCAAGCTCTCTTTTGAGACGCCGATGCTGTTTGTTTTGGGCGCTATTTCTGTATTTTTGATTGGCGGCGTGACTGGCCCAATTTTGGCCAATGTGCCTACTGATTTGCATTTACATGATACGTATTGGATCGTAGGACATTTTCATGCCACCATGTTTGGCGGATTCATTTTTCCCTTCTTTGCCGCTTTGTATTATTGGTTCCCGAAGATTACCGGGCGCATGTATAAAGAATCACTGGGGAAGTTGCATTTTTGGTTGATGACCCCGGCTTTTTGGGTGATGAGTTTGGGCCAGATGAGCGCTGGTATTATGGGGATGCGGCGCCGAATTGCGGATTATGACCCGGCGTTGGGTGTGGCTAACACGCAGATGCTGGTCACGATTGCTGGGCTAGTGATTGGCTGGTCGGTCTTAATCATGGTTTATAATCTGGTCAGCAGCGCCCGTTCTCAGGAAATGGCGGCGATGAATCCCTGGCGGTCGCGGTCGCCGGAATGGCAAATCCCCTCGCCGGTTCCCGAATTCAACTACGATGTGCCGTTTGAAGTGGTGGGCGATCCCTATGATTACGGGTTGTCGGATTCGGAGTATATTCGGATGATGCCGGCGCCGTCCGGGGATTGAGGAAAGGAGATTTTAATGAATGAGCGTAAAGCGGCGGCTTACCGCCGGGGGTTGATGACTTTATTGATTTTAGCGGCGTTAACGGCCGTTGAATATGGGGTCGGCGTTACTTTAACTGATCCGAGAGTGGTGTTGTTTCTAATTGCTCTGCTGAAAGCGGCCGTTATTGTCCAGAGTTTTATGCACATTTACCGCCTATGGCGTGAGGAGAGTCACGAATGAGCGCTGCAACAGCCCATCATGATGAAGCGCATGGACACGAACCGTCCTATGCACAGCAAACCAAAAGCAACCGGCTGGGGTTATGGCTGTTTTTCTTTTCGGAACTCTTTTTATTTGGCGCGCTATTTGCGGCCCGCTTTGCTTTGTGGGGTAACACGCGGCCGGAATTAAGCCAGGTTTTGGGCTTGATTGTAACCAGTATCTTGCTGGTTAGCGGCTATTTCATGTATCGGGCAGAGGTCGCCATCGCCCATGATGACCGTAAGACATTTCTGTCCAGCCTGCTCGCAGCTGCCTTTTTAGGCATTGTCTTTTTTGTGGGTGTGGTGATCTTGGAATGGAATGTTTTTGGTTTGGAGCTGAATGCATTTGGCGTGGAATGGTTCGGCCGCCTGAAGCCGCGTGATGGCGTTTATGGCGGCGTCTTTTTTGCCATGACCGGAATGCACGCATTGCATGTATTAAGCGGCGTGATATTGATTTTGTTTGTGTGGAATAACGGCCGTAAAGGACATTTCTCCCCTGAACAACATTGGGGCGTCGAAGCCACAGCTCTCTACTGGCACTACGTAGACGTGATTTGGGTTTTCTTTTATCCGGCGCTGTACTTGATTGGACATTTAGCTTAGCTGGGACTGGAGATTGGCAATTAGAGACTGCTCCAGTCTCTAATCGTTACCCCCCAGTCGCTAATCTCAGTAGATCAAGATTTTCGCCACGAATTACACGAAAAATAAGTTCTTAATTCGTGAAATTTGTGCAATTCGTGGCAGATATTAGATATACTGAATCTCTGGAAAATGGATCCTGTCCTGAAAGCCATCCTGTCTTCGTGGGACTGGCGTGTGGACGTCATCATCATCCTGGCTGTGTCCGGGTCACTTTACATGATGGGGTGGGGGCGCCTGCGTAAACGAACCGCCTCTTTACCGCAACTCAGCCACCGCCAAAATCGCCGTTCGCCAAACCGGCTGGTTGTTTCCTGGCGGTTGGCCGCCTACCTGAGCGGGCTGTTTTTTATCGCGCTGGCGCTGCTCTCTCCCATTGACGTGCTGGGAGGGCAGTTATTCTATTTTCACATGATTCAGCACTTGTTGTTGATCATGATTGCGCCCCCCTTATTGATGGTAGCCAACCCGATGCCGTTTTTACTGTGGGGCCTGCCGACCCGATGGCGCCGCCGATTGGGGAGCGGCCTGGGCCGGCTGCTG
The DNA here is from genome assembly GCA_024275635.1 of Chloroflexota bacterium. Classification (GTDB taxonomy): domain Bacteria; phylum Chloroflexota; class Anaerolineae; order Promineifilales; family Promineifilaceae; genus JACKCC01. The sequence goes on from JAJRYT010000146.1 coordinate 20,830, forward strand.
CACCGGAAAAGCACATTCCGGCGGCGGCTGCGTGCGGCAACTACGCCCGGCATCGTTTGGATGGTCTGGGCGGTGGCCTTGATCGGATGGCATGATCCCAATGCTTACAACGCTGCCTTAAGCATGGAGTGGGTACATGATCTGGAACATTTGTCATTTTTCTTGACCGGGATGCTGTTTTGGTGGCATGTGACAGGGGCCGGGCCGCGTATCCACAAGCATATTTCGCCAATCGGCCGCATTGCTTTTTTGCTGTCGGCCATTCCGCTCAACATGATGATTGGGGTGGCGCTGGCGTTTGCCGGGGAGCCGATTTATACGTACTACACGGCCGTTCCCCGCATTGGCAGCCTCTCCGTCATTGATGATCAACGGGTGGGCGGCTTCATCATGTGGGTTCCCGGCAGCATGATGTACATCATCGCTGTCCTCATTCTGGCTTCTCAACTCCTCCAGGGAGAAGAAAGTAAACCGGCCCTGCCCGAATCGGAATGGGCTGGCGATGAGGCGTTGAAGGCGCCAGGTATCCGTAAATGAGACAATTGGGACGAGTGATCAAGGCCATATTTAGTCGCCAGTTCATATTGGCGACCGTTGTTGTTATTTTGGGAATGGGGCTTTTGGCGCGATTGGGCTTTTGGCAGCTTGACCGGCTGGAACAGCGCCGGGCCAGTAATGCCCGGCTGGCTGCGGCCCTGGAATCCGCGCCGCTGGATTTGACCAACCAGGATTTACCGCAAGATTTACCCCCCTTGAAGGATCGTGAGGCGGTGGCAACGGGGACGTTCGATTTTGCCTATCAGGGGATAATCAAGCTGCAAAATTGGCAGGGCCGACCGGGTGTACACTTGATTGCGCCGCTGGTTCTGGAGGGGGGAGAAACGGCCGTTCTCGTCAATCGCGGTTGGGTTCCTGAAGAATCCAGCCCAGACAACTGGGCTGCCTATAACGAACCCGGCCCCCTGACTATCAACGGCTACATCGGTTTGACCCAAATCCTCTCTCGCCAACTGTCCACCACAACCGTGACCGACAAATTGGCCTGGTACCGGGTAGACATCGCCGCTATCCAGGCTCAAATACCTTACAAACTGTTGCCCATTTATATCAAGCAGAACCCTGATTCGGAAAACATCCAACTGCCTTTTCGCACCGAACGCGAAGTTGATCTATCGGAAGGGCCGCATCTGGGTTATGCGATTCAATGGTTCCTGTTTAGCGCGATGTTGGGCGTGATGTATAGCGCTCTTGTTTTCAAGGATGTTCGCCGGCGATGAAACGTTTCATTGTTCCCTGGCGCGTTTGCGTTTTTGTGGGGGGATTGCTATTTTTGCTGTTGGGAATACGGCCGTTACACGCCCACGGCGGCGGCGAAATCAAAATTGCCAAAGAACCTGTCGGCCCTTACAAACTGACCGTCTGGCTGAACCCACCCCAACCCCAGGCCGGGAAAACCATGCACATCACCGTTGCTGTTCTGGCCGAGGATGATTCGCCTATTTTGGATGCGGCCGTTTTCCTGGAAATGGTCAATCATGACACGGGTCAGGCCATTATTGCCAAACCCGCTACCACCGAACAGTCCACCAACAAACTCTTCTACGAAACCGACTTTCCCGCCCCGGAAACCGGCGCTTACGATATCAACATCCAACTGACCAAAGCTGACATAAATGGACAAGTTACCTTCTCTACTGAAGTTCAACCAGCGAAAAACACCAACTGGTTGGTCGTTGGTTTTGTGAGCATTGGTGTAGTTCTCGCCATTGCCTTATTCTTAGGCGGACGCAGTGTCAACCTCGATATCTCTGAATCCGGTAATCAATAGAATAACGAAAGAATATCGAAAACTGCGCCGTCAAATCAAAAGCTACGCAAAAGCCAAAAATAGTTCAATCGGAATTCGTCGGGGCCTGATGGTCGCCCAAAGTAGGGCGGGCACAAGACCTGTCCCTACAAGACATCCCCCCCCGTAAAATCCCAAAGAGCCAATTTTTGTAAACACTGATAGGGAGGAACACGATTTTTTCTCTTATCCGTATTTTTCCCTATCCGTGTTTACAGGTGAGTTTGGTTGCAGTTTTGCCGCGTTATGTCATTCGCCATTCCGGCTTTTTCCCAAACACTTGATCGTAGTTAAGCTGCCAGGGCTGGGTGTTGACTTCAATCAGGCCGAGGTGGGTTAGAAAAGTTTCAAATTGTTCAACAGAACGGTAACGATTGAGGAAGGCTTTAGCTTCGCGGCCGCGCCGCCGGGTGACCATGAGGATGCCGCCGGGCTTGAGGACGCGAACCATTTCGCATAAGGCTGCTTCGGCGGAGGGTAAGAACTCTAACGCTTCCAGGCAGGTGATGGCGTCGAAAGTGTCGGTTGGGAAGGGGAGGGGAACGGCCGTTTGCTGCACCAACAGCGCCCGGTTACGGTAAGGAACCAGCTTGGGAACCGCTAGATTCAACATCTTGCGGGCCGGGTCCAGGCCGATGATACGGCCGTTAAACTGCGCTTCGTCAAATAAATAGTGGGGCAGACGGCCCGTGCCAGTGGCTACGTCCAGGATGAGGGGGTTGGGGATGCGGCGGAGGTGGTGGCGTAACGGCCGTACCACAAAAAAACGTTCGGCGGCATCATCAAACCCCTTGATCTCATCATACTTGTGCGCGGTGATGTCGTACAACCAGACCACGATGCGTCGTCCTAGAAAGACGCCCTCCGTCGTTACCAGCAGCCAATAAAGGAAAGCGGCCAACAAAACCAGCCCCAAAATGATGTTCAACCATACCATCTGTCAGTTCCGCGCCTTATTATGAAGATACCCCGTTTCCCGCAGCCAACGTTCTGTTTGGGCCATGCCCGCATCCAGGTCGACGCGCGGCCGGTAGCCGAGTAACGTTTCCGCTTTGGTTGTGGGAAAGACGGCTTGCTGCACATAATATTGCAGCCGTTCGCGGGTTAATGGCAAACCTAGGTTTAGTTTTTCGCTGGCTAGAGCCAAAATCTTGGCGGCCCAGACCGGAATCGCGCGCGGCTTCTTGCCGCACATAGCGCCATAATGGCTGAAGAAGACACGCCAATTGACTGGCGGGTCTACAAAGTTGAACGATTCTCCCGGAGCCTGGGGGGAAACGGCCGTTAACAACATCCCGTCAATCAAATTATCCACAAAAACCGGGTAAGCGTGGCCGGAGCCATCGCCAAAAATAACCGGCACGCCTCGCTGCATCACCTGCACCATTTTTACCGACCAGCTTAAGCCGCGCGGCCCATAGACCATCCCTGGCCGCGCCACACTCATCTCCAAACCCAGACCGGCGGCTGTTTTCCAGGCCGCTTCTTCCCCGATCGCTTTGGAACGGCCGTAAGTGTCCCGTTGATTTACATTAAGCGGGTGGCTTTCGTCGACAATTTCACGCTGCGGCGGGCCATAGGCATTAACAGAGCTGATATGAACAAAGCGGCGCACGCCCGCTTCATCGGCCAGCCGCAGCAGCTCTTCAGTTGCTGTGACGTTGATGGTCAGAGCAGTTTCCAGCGCCGCCCTGTGTCGGCTCAACATGGCTGCCGTGTGAAAGACGATTTCTTGACCAGTTAAAAGGTCGCGGAGAACGGCCGTGTCCCGCAAATCCGCCCTTCGCAAATCTACCCCCGCCGCCGACAAAAATGGAACCCGATCCAGTTGACGACCCATCCCTGTTACCACTGCCCCCTCCTCCTGCGCTAACCGGTACGCCAGTCGGCCGCCAATAAAACCCGTTGCCCCCGTTACCAAAACCCGTTTACCTTTTAATTTACTTTTGAGATAAGACATACGAAAATTGTAAAGCGTATCGCCCAAAACGTAAAACATAAGCCAAAAAGTTCACCAATGACACGTTAAGTTTTAATCTTCGCATCATTATTCAACTTTCGAAACCCAAGAGAATAATAATTTTTGTTGAATCAATCTCCCCTTGTTATACTTATGTACCTGCTTCAAGACCATCGAGTGACCAAATAGGATAAGTTTGGTTTCTTAACAGCACAATCCGGCCCGTACCATCATCAACAATCAAGTGGTGAGAGGATTGTTAAACATCGTTGGAGGATTTCGTGAGAGACTTAGTTCCTGAAAGCGGTTACTACTACCCCAATAGAATGGCCCGTATCCTTCTAGACTCTATGGAAGAAGTCATGGGTCGCAATGGTCTAAATGCCCTGCTTAACTTAACCAACATGCGTCATCTGATCACCGATCCGCCGCCAGATAATTTGGAGCGTGGTTTTGACTTCGCTTACATTTCTAATCTGAATGGGGGGTTGGATGATATTTATGGACCGCGCGGCGGGCGCGGGTTGGCCTTGCGCGGCGGGCGCGCCATGTTCTCGCAGGGGCTGCGGCAGTTTGGCGCATTGGCCGGCGTTGGCGACCTGGCTTTCAAAGTATTACCTTTGACCGCCAAACTCAGGATTGGCGTACCGGCTGTTGCCCGTATCTTTACCCAATTTAGCGATCAGACCAGCCGTGTTAACGATGAAGGCGATCATTTCCTTTATTACATTGATCGTTGTTCTATGTGTTGGGGACGTGAAGCAGACAAACCCATTTGCTTTATTGCCGTCGGTATTTTGCAAGAAGCATTACGATGGGTAAGCGGCGGATTGGAATTTCGCGTAGAAGAACTCGAATGCATTGCCATGGGAGCGAAAGCCTGCGTTTTCAAAATTGACAAGGAACCCATAAAATGAGACGCCATTGGGGAGGGCCTGTTTACTGCCAACGGTTCCAGTATGAATATAAAGTTTGATGGCACTTTTTGCTCATTGCGCCTTAACCTAACCCAGGGGAAAATAAGCTCGTGAAGGATGAAAACAAGAAAAGCAAAATCTTCATCGTGGAGGATGATGTTGATCTCTCCGAGATGTTGAGCGCGTACTTCCGGGTGCAAGGATACGTTGTAGACAGCGCCTCCAGAGGATAGGACGCCGTACAGGCAATTGGCAGCAATACGCCTAATGTGATTGTACTCGATATTCGTCTGCCCGATATTGATGGCTACGAAGTGTGTCGCCGTTTGCGCCAGATGCGCCGGACACAAAATATTCCGGTTATCTTTCTAACGGAGAAGCGCGAACGTGAAGATAAGCTGGCTGGCCTGGAATTGGGTGCGGTTGACTATATTACGAAGCCGTTTGATATTCAGGAACTGCGCTTACGGATACGTAATTCGCTGCGTCGCACCCAGTTGAGCATGCCCATGAATCCAGTAACCGGGCTGCCTGAAGGCTTATTGGTACGTGAACGGCTGGAAAAAATGATCCAGCAACCGGATTGGGGCATTGTTTTAGCCGGTATTCGTGGCCTGAACAAGTTTCGTGACAAGTACGGCTTTGTTGCCGCTGATGATGTGTCGCGGGCGGTGACGTTGATGATAACCAACGCGGTGCAGGAAAGCGGCAGCGATGAGACTTTTGTGGGTCATACTGACGCCGGCGATTTTGTTATTGTGGCAACGGTTGACCAACACAAATTGTTGGCTGAGCGTTGTTTGGTGCGGCTGCAACCGTCTATTCAATATTTTTACCCGGCGCTTGAGCGGTCACGCTTGAAATTGCTGCCAGAATCGGAACGATTGGTAGTTCGTGTGGCTCATCTTTCCTCGCGTGATTACCAATTTGAAGATTTGGAAAGTTTGTTTGCTGCATTGGAACGTCAATTTTAATGAACTGGCCGGCATAAATGCCGGGAATTTGTGTCAAGCTACCTCATCATAGTATGATTGATTTTTGTTAGGGCTAGTGATAGCCCTTTTTTGTTTTGGCGTACTAAGGCATCCTCCTGGAGGTTCACGAGTGGTTAGCTGGTTTCGTCAGTTTAACCTCCGGGCGGGTTAGTCATTACGTTTTGGTTTTAAGGGTATGAAACGACTGGGTAGATATAAGCTGGATTTTTGGATTGTGATTGGCTTTTTACTGCTGCCGCTGTTGTTATTGGCGCCGGTAACGTTGGGAAATAAGACGATGATCCCGGCGGATAATTTGTTTCAATGGCCGCCCTGGGTCAGTGCGGCGCAAGAAATGGGGGCAACGGAACCACAAAATGGCTTGTTGACGGATATGGTGATCGAGAATTATGCTTGGAAGCGGTTTTTTGTGGCGAGTGCGCAGAACGGGGAGATTCCGCTGTGGCAGCCGTATTTGTTTGCCGGGTCGCCGTTTTTAGCGACGGGGCAGCATTCGATGTTGTATCCGTTTAGCTGGCTGTTTTTGATTTTACCGATTGTGAAGGCGTATGGTTGGTACATGGTGAGTCAGTTGTGGCTGGCGGGGGTGCTGATGTATGTGTACGGCCGTATCCTCTCCCAACGCCGCGCCAGCGCCGCCATTGCCGGTCTCATTTACCAGGGCAGCGGCTTCATGCTCACCAGCGCCGCCGTCTTTCCCATGATCATCGGCGCGGCGGCGTGGCTGCCGCTGCTGCTGGCCTGCGTGGAGAAAGTAATTGGTAATTGGGTAATTGGTAATTCAAACGATAAACCAACAATTACCAATTACCAATTACCCGCTACCTTGCTCTGGGTCGCCCTGGGCGCGGCGGCTTTGGGGATGAACGTCCTCGCCGGGCACATCGAAATTACCTACTACACGCTGCTGATCATGGCCCTCTACGCTTTGTGGCGGCTGGTTTCTTCTGTACATCGAATTGGTAATTCGATACGCGATTTACCCAATCGCGCTACGGTTCACGGTTCGCGGATTATGCCTCTTGTTAAACCGGCGGGCTGGCTGCTGGCAATGGTTTTGCTGGGCTTGCTTCTCGGCTCGGTACAGCTTGTCCCGTTTGTGGAGGTGGGGCGGGCCAATTTCCGTCAGGGGGCGGCCAGTTTTGCTGAGGTGCAGTCGTTTGCCTTTAAGCCACGCCGGGTGTTGACGCTGGCGCTGCCCAACTTCTTCGGCAATCCGGCCCATCACGATTATGTGGATGTGTTCTCTGGTAAGACGGCCCCGTTCCAAACGGCCTATGACGGCGCGCCGAAGACGGACAGTGACTGGGGGCTGAAGAATTATGTGGAAGGCGGCATTTATTTGGGGATTTTGCCGCTGTTTCTGGCGTTGTTGGGGGTGGCAAGTGGGAAGCGGAATACGGGATACGGAATACGGGATACGGAATACGGAATACGGAACACGGAATACGGAATACGGAACACGCAAATTTTATTCTTCGCTCTTTTGAGCCTGCTTTCCTTCACCTTCATCTTCGGCACGCCGTTGTATGCGCTGGTGTTTTATGGGCTGCCGTTTGCCAACCAACTGCATACGCCGTTCCGCTGGGTGTTTCCGCTGTCGCTGTGTGTGGCAGCGCTGGCCGGGTTTGGGATGGATTATCTGGCGCAGACCCGCAAATGGCCGACGTATGCGGATTGGGTGGCGGCGCGGCAAGTGAGCCGCCCTAATGTGTGGGCCAGTGATCGCAGCGCGCCGGGGTGGATACGGCCGTTTGTTCTTTGGGCCAGACCATCGCTCATCACTGCGCTGGCCGGGCTGGCTTTTTGGGGCGGGTTGGTTGTGCTGGCCGGAATTTATGGGTCAAGGGGGGTGTACGGCCGTATCGCCCCCCTCGTCGAGCGCATTTTTCTGGGGCTGGCCGGAGCCAGCGCCGCTTTCCCCGACGCCCGCGCCTTTTACAGTTACGAATTCCGCCAACTGTTCATTTTGGGGTTGATGCTGGTGGGAACGGGAACCGTTTTGCGCGTCAGCCGCTGCCCGATCTTTGTGGGGCGGGACGCGGCTGAACGCCGATTGATACGGATTCTGCCGGGCCGGGTTCCGGTTTATTTGTTGATGGCGGCCGTTATTTTGACGCTGGATTTGTTTGCGGCCAACGTGGGGTTTAATGCGGCCGTTGACCCCGCCCTCCTCGACTACAAACCGAAACTGGTAAAGTGGCTGGAAAATCAGCCGGGTTACTGGCGTATCACCAGCTTTAATCCAAAGGGCGACAAGCCGTTCAACGCCAATTACGGCTGGCTGTTCGACATTCAAGACGTGCGCGGCTACGATTCCATCATCCCCAAACAGTACACCGATTACATGGCGGCGATTGAACCGCAGAACGAACTGGGGTTCAACCGGATACAGCCCATCGCCAATTGGGAATCGCTCAATTCCCCCCTGCTGGACGTGTTAGGCGTCAAGTACATCATCACCGCCGAGACGCTCAACCTGCCCAAGCTGAAGCTGGCTTGGGAAGGGGAAGGACTGCGCGTATACGAAAATCTGGCCGTCGCTCCCCGCGCTTACACGCTGCCAGTGTCAAGTGGAATCCTAGTCGAAGATGCACTGACGGCAATAACAGAACTAGACCCAAGACAGTATGTAATTGTCGCAGAGAAAGATTGGCCGTCGGATCGAGCCGTGCCAGAACATGCTTCACCTCGATCCTTACCAGGCGGAGCTTCACCCAACACCTATTCTCCGGCCACGATTGAAGAGTACAGCAACATACAAGTAATGGTATCCACTGAAATCGCTGAGGTATCATGGTTGATCCTCAATGATAGTTATTTTCCGGGTTGGAAAGCTTATGAACGTCTTTATGTACCTCCAGATGCCCCGGAAGAAGTTAAAAATGCTGTCGAGAATGCAGAACTAGAAAGAAAGATATATCGAGTCAACGGCAACTTTCGTGGTGTTTGGCTTACGACATGGGGTTCAAACCAACAAGAGAAACTGGTTGAGCAATATCCTGAATGGCTAAATACAAATCATAAGGCTATTCGCTTTCGCTACAGCCCGGCCAGCTTCCAACTGGGGGCATTAGCCAGCGTGATGGGGGCTGTCATCCTGCTGTTTACTCTAGGCATTTGGGGCTGGCTGCGCATCGTCAAAGCGGACGCCAAAATGACGACCACGCGCAGCCTGGCCAAGAACAGCGCTGCTCCTATCATCCTCAATCTGGTCAACAAATTCATTGATTTCGCCTTTGCCGCCTTCTATTTGCGCTTTTTGGGGCCGGTGGAGGCCGGCAGCTACGTCACCGCCATCGCCACCGCCGGGTTCTTCGACATCATCTCCAATTTCGGCCTTAACATCCTGCTCACCCGCGACGTGTCCCAGGATCGAGGACAGGCCAGCCGCTACCTGCTCAACAGCAGCATCCTGCGCCTGGGGACCGGCTTCGTCGGCGCGCTGCCCATCATGGCCTGGGTCGGGTTTACCAGCCTGGGCAGCAACCCGCCCACCGGCCCGGAAGTCGCCGCCATCAGCCTCATCATGGTGGGCATGATATTCTCCGGGATGGCGCAGGGGGTGACGGGGCTGTTTTACGTCCACGAGAAGGCGGAAGTCCCGGCGGCGATGACGACGGCGACGACGATTCTCAAAGTGGGCTTTGGGGTGATGGCGCTGCTGCTGGGATTTGGCTTTGTGGGGTTGGCGGCCGTTTCCATTCTCACTAACATCATCACCCTGACCGTCCTGACCCTTCTCGCCTTCCGCAGTTTCGATTTACCCGGCCCCTGGCGTGTGGATTGGGGGTTACAGCGGCAAATGGTGGGCAAAGGCTACCCGCTCATGCTCATCCACCTGCTGCAAACGATTTTCATCTCCATTGATGTGCTGCTGCTGCGTAACATGTTGGCAAACGGGCAGGAAGTGGTCGGCTGGTACAACAGCGCTTATAAATGGTTTAATGCGCTGCAAATCGTGCCTTCTTTCTTCACGCTGGCCCTGTTCCCGGTCATCACGCGGGAGATTCAGCGGTCGCTGGACGCGGCGCGGCGGATGTACCGGCTGTCACTCAAGCTGATGCTGCTGCTGGCTTTGCCGATTGCCGTGTTGACGACGTTTTGGGCGTACCCGTTGGTTAATCTGCTGGGCGGCGAGGAATTTTTGCCGCATGGGGCGATTGCCCTGCAAATTGTTATCTGGTCGATCCCGTTTGGCTGGCTGAACAGCGTGACGAATTATGTGTTGATTGCCCTGGGATTGGAACGGTTGCAGCCAAGAGCTTTTGCAACGGCCGTTGCCTTCAACATCCTCGCCAACCTTATCTTCATCCCGCGCTTCAGCTATGTGGCCGCCTCGGTGACGACGATTTTGTCGGAGCTGGTGCTGCTGGCGTTGTTTGCTTTTTACCTGCGTAAGCGGATGACGGGGATGGAATGGGGTGGGTTGTTGGGACGGCCGTTACTCGCCGCCGTCATTATGATCATCACCACTCTCCTCGGCAACCAACTCCACGCCCTCGTTGGCCTGCTGCTGGGCCTGACTGCTTACCCGGCGGCGCTCTGGTTCCTCCGTGTCCTGGGCGATGAGGAACGCCGCGTCCTGTACGCCATTTTGCCCGCCTCAATTACCGCTCGTTATAATTACCTGGAATGATAAGGGTTCGTTCAAAATTAACTTTGCAGTTTACTGGTAATTGGTAATTGAGTAATTGGGTAATTACCAGTTACCAATTACCTGGTTACAATTTTTCAAACGCCAAAGTTATAAACGAACGTGCCCTAAGCTCGACTTTGTACAAAATTCGAAATCAGAAATATTTCCAG